>NZ_JBKBHK010000004.1:0-329912 GCF_046297735.1 Vogesella sp. | reverse complement strand
CGAACAGGACCGTGAAACGCCTCAGCGCCGATGATAGTGCGGATACCCGTGTGAAAGTAGGACACCGCCAGACTCCCTTAAGACAAAGCCCAGCTCAAACGAGCTGGGCTTTGTGCATTGGCGCGGTGAAAGTGCGAGTGCGCATTGCCGTGCCCAACCGACGCGTGCGATGTCCCCGACGTCCCCCCGATGTTTCCCTGGCGGCCAACCTTGGCCACGTCGCCCCCCACCCCATGCCGGCCTGCGGCCGGCCCCCGGATGCGCCTGCGGCTTATGCCGGGCTACATTGGGTGGGGTCGCTTCCACGCTGTCCTGTTGCCTTTCTTGCCATTCCTGCTATCACGGGATATCGCCCGTGCCGCTGACTGTTGCATCCGGATTGCACACCCGCTGTTTTTATCGATGCGCTACTGCGCTGCGCTACTGTTATCCGATATTTTGTATACAATAGTCAGATAACCTCATCTGCTGGATCATGGAAAGACACTCATGCAATTTGTAGAGTTTGCACGCAGCCAGACTGCACTTCGGGATGCCATTACTGCGGCGTATCGCCGTGACGAGCGCGAATGCGTTGCCTTGATGATGGAGCAGGCCAGCATGCCTGCCGAGCAGGTGGCCAGCATCAAGGCGCTGGCTAGCAAGCTGGTGACGCAGGTACGTCGCGAACGCACCAAGTCCAGCGGCGTGGACGCGCTGATGCATGAGTTCACCCTGTCCAGCCAGGAAGGCATTGCGTTGATGTGTCTGGCCGAAGCGCTGCTGCGCATTCCGGACCGTCTGACCGCCGACAAGCTGATTCGCGACAAGATTTCCGGTGGCGACTGGGCATCGCACTTGGGTAACAGCGCGTCGTTGTTCGTCAATGCGGCCGCCTGGGGCCTGCTGGTGACCGGCAAACTGGTGTCTTCGCACAGCTCGCAGGGCCTGTCTGCTGCGCTGACCCGCATCATTGCCAAGGGTGGCGAGCCGCTGATCCGCAAGGGGGTCGATCTGGCCATGCGCATGCTGGGCAAGCAGTTCGTGACCGGCGAAACCATCGAAGAAGCGCTGGCCAATGGCCGCGAGCGCGAAGCGCGTGGTTACCGTTTCAGCTACGACATGCTGGGCGAAGCGGCGATGACCGAAGCCGATGCCCAGCGCTACCTGCGCGATTACGAGATGGCCATCCACGCCATCGGCAAGGAATCCAATGGCCGTGGTATCTACAACGGCCCTGGCATCTCGGTAAAACTGTCCGCCATCCACCCGCGTTACGCGCGCATGAAGCACGAGCGCATGATGGCCGAGCTGCTGCCGCGCCTGAAAGGCCTGTTCCTGCTGGCCAAACAGTACAACATCGGCCTGAATATTGACGCCGAGGAAGCCGACCGTCTGGAGATCTCGATGGATCTGGTCGAGGCGCTGGCTAACGACCCGGACCTGAACGGCTTCGAGGGCATCGGTATCGTGGTACAGGCGTACCAGAAGCGTTGCCCGTACGTGATTGATTACCTGATCGACCTGGCCCGCCGCACCCAGCACCGCTTCATGGTGCGTCTGGTAAAAGGCGCCTACTGGGATGCCGAGATCAAACGCGCCCAAGTGGATGGCCTGGATGGTTACCCCGTATACACCCGCAAGGTCTACACCGACGTGTCCTACCTGGCTTGCGCCAAGAAGCTGCTGGCGGCACAGGATGCCATCTACCCGCAGTTCGCCAGCCACAACGCCTACACCCTGTCTGCCGTTTACCATCTGGCGCAGGGCAAGGATTACGAATTCCAGTGCCTGCATGGCATGGGCGAGACGCTGTACGACCAGGTGGTAGGCAGGGACAAGCTGGACAAGCCGTGCCGCATCTACGCCCCGGTAGGCTCGCACGAAACCCTGCTGGCCTACCTGGTACGTCGCCTGCTGGAAAACGGTGCCAACAGCTCCTTCGTGAACCGCATTGTGGACGAGAACGTGTCCATCGAAGAGCTGGTGGAAGACCCGGTGGCCGAAGCCAGCCGTTTTGGTGGCCTGCCGCACAACAAGATTGCCTTGCCGACCGACCTGTACGGTAGTGGCCGCAAGAACTCCGCCGGTCTGGACCTGGCCAACGAGCACGTACTGCAAGGCCTGCAGCAAGGCCTGCACGCAAGCGAACAGCAAACCTGGTTGGCCGCACCGCTGCTGGCGGACGCTGAGCCGAGTGGTACTGCCTCGCAAGCCGTGCTGAACCCGGCCAACCATCAGGACGTGGTAGGTCAGGTGCAGGAAGCCACCCGCGAAGACGTGGAAGCCGCGCTGCAAGCCGCGGTACGTGCCGCACCGGTATGGGCTGCCACCGCGCCGGCCAAGCGCGCCGAAGCGCTGGACCGCATGGCAGACCTGATGGAAGCCAATATGCCGGCGCTGATGGGCCTGGCCGTGCGCGAAGCGGGCAAGACCCTGAACAACGCCATTGCCGAAGTGCGCGAAGCGGTGGACTTCTGCCGTTACTACGCCGCCCAGGTACGCGAGGAATTCGATAACAGCCGTCACCCGGCGCTGGGCCCGGTGGTGTGCATCAGCCCGTGGAACTTCCCGCTGGCCATCTTTATTGGCGAAGTGGTGGCCTCGCTTGCTGCCGGTAACGTGGTACTGGCCAAACCGGCCGAGCAGACCGCGCTGATCGCCGCCTACGCCGTAGGCTTGCTGCACCAGGCGGGCGTACCGCGCGACGTACTGCAGTTCCTGCCGGGCCGTGGCGAAGTGGTGGGTGCCGCGCTGACTGCCGATGCCCGCATCAAGGGCGTTATCTTCACCGGTTCTACCGAAGTGGCGCAGATCATCAACCGCACGCTGTCGGCCCGCGCCGAAGACGTGGCGCTGGTCGCCGAAACCGGCGGCCAGAACGCGATGATCGTCGACAGCTCGGCGCTGCCGGAGCAAGTGGTTACCGACGTGCTGAGCTCGGCCTTCGATAGCGCCGGCCAGCGTTGCTCGGCGCTGCGCGTGCTGTACCTGCAGGAAGACATCGCCGACAAGGTGGTGACCATGATCAAGGGCGCGATGGACGAGCTGCGCGTGGGCAACCCGGCGCGCTTCGATACCGATATCGGCCCGGTGATCGACGCCGAAGCCCAGCAAGGCCTGTTGCGCCATATCAATGGCCTGAAAGACAAGGCGCGTAGCATTTACCAAGCCAAGCTCACTGCCGAGTGTGCCCAGGGTACCTACGTGGCGCCGACGCTGTTCGAGATCGACCATATCGGCCTGCTGCAGCGCGAAGTGTTCGGCCCGGTACTGCACGTGATCCGCTTCCACGCCGGTGACCTGGACAAGGTCATCGCCGAGATCAACAGCACCGGTTACGGGCTGACCCACGGTGTGCACAGCCGTATCGATGAAACCATCGAGCGCATCACCAGCACCATTCGTGTCGGCAACATCTACGTCAACCGCAACATCGTCGGTGCCGTGGTCGGCGTGCAGCCGTTTGGCGGCGAAGGCAAGTCCGGTACCGGCCCGAAAGCCGGTGGCCCGTTCTACCTGTACCGCCTGACCCGTGGTCACTGGGACGCCCAGCTGGCGCGTCTGGCCGATGCCGAACCGTTGGCCGCACTGGACGCGCTGCAAGCCGCGCTGCCGCAACTGGGTCTGGACGACGGCGCACGTCAGCACCTGCTGCAAGTGATCGCCGACGCGCGCAGCGAAACCCCGCTGCACCACGGCCTGACCCTGCCGGGCCCGACAGGCGAAAACAACAGCCTGCGCTTTGCCCCGCGTGGCCAGGTAGCCTGCGCTGCCGACAATATGGAAGCGCTGCTGATGCAGCTGGCTGCCGCGTTTGCCACCGGCAACCGTGTGCTGCTGGCCGACAGCGTGCACGCCCAGAAAGTGGCGGCCGTGCTGCGTGGCGCGGTACAGGTGGTAGCGCAGGTAGAGGATGCCGACGTCTCCGCCGTGCTGTACGCCGGCCCGGATGCCGAAGTGCTGCGCCAGAAGCTGGCGCGCCGCGACGGCGCCCTCATTCCGCTGCTGCTGGTAGAGCAGGGCGGGTACAACCTGCACCGTCTGGTGGTAGAGCGCGCAGTGAGCGTCAATACCACAGCCGCAGGTGGGAATGCCAGCCTGATGAGCATCGGTGACTGATCAGGCTTGCTAAGGCGTGGCGGCATTGAAATAATGCCGCCACCGTGCTTCACCGTCAGCCAGACGGACCGAAACTGGCAAGAGCAACCCCGAGATAAAGAAGAGAGACAAAATGCAACTGAACAAACTGACCAGCCTTACTGTCGCTGTTGCCGCCGCCCTGGCCTTTGCTGGCTGCAGCAAAAAAGAAGAAGTCCCTGCTGGCGCCGCTTCCAGCGCTGCTGCTGCCGCTCCGGCCGGTGCCGAAGTGATCAAGATCGGCTTTGCTGCGCCGCTGACCGGCCCGCAAGCCCACTACGGCGAAGAGTACAAAAACGGCGTGACCCTGGCGATCGAAGATGCCAATGCCGAGAAGCCGACCATCGGCGGCAAGCCGGTTAGCTTCGAACTGGTAGCCGAAGACGACCAGGCCGACCCGAAAACTGCGACCCAGCTGGCTCAGAAGTTCGTGGACAACAAAGTGAACGGTATCGTCGGTCACTTCAACTCCGGCACTTCCATCCCGGCTTCCAAGATCTACTCCGACGCCGGCCTGCCGCAAGTAGCCATGGCTACCGCCCCGACCTTCACCCAGCAAGGTTACAAAACCACCTTCCGCTCCATGACTTCCGACACCCAGCAGGGTTCGGTCATGGGCAAATTCGTGGTAGAGAAACTGGGCGCCAAGAAAGTGGTGATCGTGGACGACCGCACCGCCTACGGCCAAGGTCTGGCTGACGAATTCGAAAAAGCCGTGAAAGCCGCTGGCGGCAGCGTGGTGAAACGTGAATTCACCAACGACAAAGCCACCGACTTTGCCGCCATTCTGACCACCATCAAGGGCGCTTCCCCGGACGTGGTGTTCTACGGTGGTGCTGACGCCCAGTCCGCCCCGATGGCCAAGCAGATGAAGCGCCTGGGCCTGAAAGCCCCGCTGATCTCCGGCGAAATGACCAAGACCCCGACCTTCCTGAAACTGGCCGGCAAAGAAGCCGACGGCACCATCGCCTCGCTGGCTGGCCTGCCGCTGGAAAAAATGCCGAAAGGTCCGGACTACGCTACCCGCTACAAGGCACGTTTCAACATGGACGTTGCCACTTACTCCCCGTACGGCTATGACGCTACCCGCGTGCTGATCGCCGCCATGAAAGAGGCGAACTCCGCCGAGCCGGCGAAATACCTGCCGGTACTGGCCAAGATCAACTACGCAGGCGTGACCTCGTCCAGCTGGTCCTACGATGAGAAGGGCGACCTGAAAGACGGCGGCATCACCGTGTACAAGGTTGAAGGCGGTGAGTGGAAAGTAATGGAAACCATCGGTGGCGGCGCACCCGCTGCTGCTGCGGCTTCCGCTGCCCAGTAAGCCTGGCATACGCCCCTGAGAGGGGGCTGGAGAGAGAAAAGCCCTTCCGCTTGCGGAAGGGCTTTTGATATGAATGACAAAGCCCGTTTGCAGCGCAAGCGGGCTTTTTGTTGTCTGATGGTGCCCCCGGCGAGTCTGCGGCCAACCTTTACCCGGCAGTACGCCAGGGTTGGCCGCAGCCGCCTGTTACGTTCACGACGGCGGCGCGTCTGGCGACAGCACCGAATGCAGGGTAGACCGCATCAGGCCGATGGCGAGTAGGTAGCCCAGCCACCAGAACGGGTTCAGCAGTGACAGCAGCCGTGGCCGTGCCAGCCACGCCGCCACCTGCTGCCGAGCGTCGTCTTCGGGGTAGTACCAGTCTGGTAAGGCCATGCCTGCGCTGGCGTAGACTGCCAGCGTAAACAAGGCGAACGCGCCGCACACTTCGCGATAGGCAATATGCTGTAGTTCACGGCTGCTCAGGCCGGTGGCAGCTAGTTGGGCGCGGAATGCGGCCAACTCGGCGGCATCGTACGACGTGTCTACCCACACCTGGGCCAGCACGCCCCACGCGATCTGCCTGCCGGACAGCGCCGCCATCGTGCCTAGCGGCTGTACCAGCCCACCGGGCCGGGCTGCAGGTTGATGTTGACCTGTTTCACCTGTTGGTACTCCAGCAGGCCGTTGACGCCCAGGTCGCGGCCATAGCCGCTCATCTTGTAGCCGCCCCACGGCGCTTCGTTGAAGGTGGGGTTGTAGCAGTTGATCCAGGTGACGCCGGCGCGCAGCGCCTTCATCACCCGCAGCGCCCGCGCCCCGTCGGTGGTGAATACGCCGCCGGCCAGGCCGTACGGCGTGTCATTGGCCAGGCGGATGGCCTCGGCTTCGTCGCTGAAGGTCTGGATCGCCACCACCGGGCCGAACACTTCCTCACGGCAGATTTCCATGTCGCTGCGGCAGTTGTCGAAGATGGTGGGGCGCAGGAAGTAGCCGTTGGCGCAGTCGCCGTCGGTATGGCGTTGGCCGCCGCACACCAGGGTGGCGCCCTCGGCCTTGGCGCGTTCGATGAAGCCCAGCACTTTTTCCAGCTGGCCGGCGGACACCAGCGGGCCGATGTCCGGGTCGTTGACGCCGGGGCCGATGGTCATCGCGTTGGCGCGTTCCGCCAGCCGGGCTACGAAGCGGTCTTTCAGCGACGCCTCGATCAGGATGCGGGAGCCAGCCGAGCACACCTGGCCCTGGTTGAAGAACACGCCGATCATCGCCCATTCCACCGCGCCTTCCAGGTCGGCGTCGGCAAAGATGATGTTGGGCGACTTGCCGCCCAGCTCCAGCCCCACGCGCTTGAGGTTGCCTACCGCCGCGCGGGCGATCAGCTGGCCGGTGCGGGTGCTGCCGGTGAAGGTGATCATGTCCACGTCGTGGCTGTCGGCCAGCGGCTGGCCGGCGGCCGGGCCGCTGCCCAGCACCAGGTTGGCGGTACCTGCCGGCAGGCCCACCTCGTGGAAGATTTCAAACAGCACCACCGACGATAGCGGGGTGAGCTCGCTGGGCTTGAACACCACGCAGTTGCCGGCGGCCAGCGCCGGGGCCAGCTTCCAGGTGGCCATCAGCAGCGGGTAGTTCCACGGCGTGATCAGGCCGCATACGCCCACCGGCTCGTGCAGGCTGTAGGCGTGCATCGGGCCGAAGCCGTCCGGCACCTCGTACACGCCGCCTTGCGGCTTGCCGATCAGGCCGGCGTAGTAACGGAAGCAGGCGGCGGCGTCTTCGATGTCGCAGCGCGCTTCGCGCAGCGGCTTGCCGTTGTCCAGACAGTCCAGCAGCGCCAGCTCTTCGGTACGGGCGCGGATGGCGTCGGCAATGCGGTACAGCATGTCGGCGCGGCGCGGGCCGCTCATGTGGCGCCAGTCGCCTTGCTCGTAGAAGGCGTGTTTGGCGGCGGCAATGGCTTGCAGCGTATCTTCTGCCGTGCTGTCGGCGACCACGCCGATGACGTCGCCGTTGGCCGGGTTGAGGATGTCGCGGGTGTGGCCCAGCAGCGCGGGTTGCCACTGGCCGTTGATGTAGTTGAGGCGGGTCTGCATGGTGTCTCCGGTAGCGGGTACGGCAGGCATCGATAAGCCCGCGCGTCAGGCGCGGGCGATGTAGATCTTGCGCAGGGTGCGGCGTACGGTCCAGGTGGTGGCGGTGCCGGCCTTCAGGAAACCGACGCTGCCGGGCTGCAGCTGCAGCGGCGCGGTGCCGTCGTCAAAGCTGACGGTGGCGTCGCCGTCCAGTACCACGAAGCATTCGTCCACTTCGATATCGGTGGTGACTGACGGCGACATCTCCCATACGCCGATGGCGACGTCGCCCAGCGTGGCCAGTTCGGCCACGCCCACGGTGGCGGGGCCGTGTACCACTTTGGCCGGCTCCACCGGCTGGTAGGCCAGCTCGGCGGTGGTGGCGAGCAGGGCGTAGTTGTTCAGTAGTGCAGGTGTGCTCATGGCAAGGTTTCCGTTGCGGTAACAGTGGTGCCGCCGGCGCCGGCCACGGTTGGCCGCAGGCGCCGGCTGGCGGTCAGGAGTCGAAGCCCAGGCCCAGCGCGTCCATGCCGCGCAGGAAGGCATTGCGCCGGCCGTGGTTGTGGTCGGCACGGTCCAGGCTCCAGCGCATGGCCTGCACCACGGTGTAGGTCAGCGGCTCGGGCGGAAACGGCAGCGGCATCTCGCGCACCATGCGCAGGCGGGTGCGTTCGGTGTCCAGGCCTTCTATCTTGTCCAGCAGCACGTTGGCCGCAAAGCGGGTGGCGCCCACGCCCAGGCCGGTAAAGCCGGCGGCCAGCGCCACCTTGCCGTCCATGGCGTCGGTAAAGAAGGCGCAGAAGCGCGACGAGGTGTCGATCACCCCGGCCCAGCGGTGGCTGAAGCGCAGGCCGGCCAGCTGCGGGAAGGTGGTGAAGAAGTGGCTGGCCAGCCGTTCAAAACTTTCCGGCCGCTCTTCGTATTCCGGCTTGATCTTGCCGCCCAGGTGGTAGATGGCGTCGTAACCGCCAAACAGGATACGGTTGTCGCGCGTCAGCCGGTAGTAATGGAACTGGTTGCCGACGTCGGCAATGCCCTGGCGGTGCTGCCAGCCGATGGTGGCCAACTGTTCGGCGCTGAGCGGCTCGGTCATCAGCACGTAGTCGTATACCGGGATGGTGTGCCAGCGGTAGCGCTTCAGTAGCGAGGGGAAGGCGTTGGTGGCCAGAATCACCCGCTCGGCCAGCACGTGGCCCTGCGCGGTGTCGACGCGCACCTGCTCGCCTTGGTGGCGAATGCCGGTGGCGGCGCTG
This sequence comes from Vogesella sp., assembly GCF_046297735.1. Lineage (NCBI taxonomy): Bacteria > Pseudomonadati > Pseudomonadota > Betaproteobacteria > Neisseriales > Chromobacteriaceae > Vogesella > Vogesella sp. The sequence continues at coordinate 321,168 of NZ_JBKBHK010000004.1, read as the reverse complement.
TGTTCGAAAAAGCGCACGCCCAGCTGGCGGGCCACGCGTGCCAGGCCCGCAACCAGCTTGCCGGGGTGGAGCATGGCGGTGCCGTCGCGGTCCCAGTGGCCGGCAAGAAAAGTGGGGGAGTTCACTTCGGCGCGGATGGCGGCCTCGTCCAGACAGCCTTCGCCGTCAAAGCGCGCCACCTGGTACGGTTCCACCGCCACTTCCAGTACGCCGGTGCGTTCGAAGTCGCAGTCGATGCCGTAACGCGTCAGCGTGGCTTCCAGCTGGTTCAGGTTGTCCAGGCCCAGCGCTTCCAGTTGGGCAAACTCTTCCGGCCAGCGCTTCAGGCCGTTGTCCTCGCCGTGGGTCAGGCTGGCTTCGCAGAAGCCGCCGTTGCGCCCCGACGCCGCCTGGCCGACACGGCCGGCTTCCAGCAGCACCACATCGCGCCCTGGTTGGCGTTCTTTGGCCATCAGCGCTGACCACAGCCCGAGAAAACCGCCGCCGACAATCAGCAGCGCGCTGCGCACCTCCCCCTGCAACGCAGGTGCGGCCGGGCCGCGGTCAACGTCGTCCAGCCAGAAAGGCGTGGCCTTGCTGGCGGCGAGGGCATGACGGATGGTGTCCGCGTTGGGCGGAAGGCGTTCGTAGACGGTCTGTGCCATAGAGGGTGGGCTGTGTGGTGGATGAGTTGTTTATAGCGCGAGTGTGCGCCATTTCCGCTAAGGATGACTTGCCATTCGCGCAAGTTAAATACAATATTTCCAAACTTCAGTTTGCGGATGATAAACGTAATGAGCAAGCCGGTAACGCTGGGGCAGGTGAGCGATTTCGACATCCGCCTGCTGCGCATTTTCAAGACCGTGGTGGAGTGTGGCAGTTTCTCGGCTGCCGAAAGCGTGCTGGGCATCAGCCGCTCGGCCATCAGCCTGCACATGGGCGACCTGGAAAAACGGCTGGGCGTGTGCCTGTGCCGCCGTGGCCGCGCCGGCTTTGCGCTGACCGACGAGGGCCGCGAAGTGCTGCGTGCGGCCAACATCCTGCTGTCGGCCATCGAGGACTTCCGCGATGAAGTGAACCAGCTGCACCGCCAGCTGCGTGGCGACCTCAATATCGGCATCATCAACAACCTGGTCACGCAGTCGCATATGCACGTCACCAAGGCGCTGAAGGCGCTGAGCGCGCGCGGCCCCGGCGTGTGCATCAACATTGCCATGATGGTGCCCAGCGACATCGAGCAGGGCGTGCTGGACGGCACGCTGCACGTGGGGGTGATCCCCGAAATCCACCCCCTGCCGGGCCTGGCCTATTTGCGGCTGTACGAGGAGCAGTCGTCGCTGTACTGCAGCAGCGAGCACCCGTTCTTTCTGTCGCCGGTGCCGGACGACACCGCCATCCGCCAGGCGCACGCCATCTTCCCCAATTACCGCATTACCGACGAGGCGCACCGCTGGCTAGGCCAATTGCACTGCACCGCCAAGGCGTCCGACCGCGAAGGCATTGCCTTCCTGATCCTGAGCGGCCACTACATCGGTTTTCTGCCGGACCACTACGCCGCCACCTGGGTCGCGCGCGGCCAGATGCGCGCCATCCGCCCCGACGAATACCGCTACAGCACGCCGCTAAGCGTGGTGGTGCGCAAAGGACGGCGCAGCAATATGGTGCTGGACAGCTTTCTGGGCGAACTGGGCGCGCCGGATACCGGGCGGGAGGGGAGCTAGCAGGGCAGGAGGTTGGCCGCAGGTGCGGCCCATGAAAAAACCCGCCTGGTGGCTAATGCCAGTTAGTAAGACGAATGTGCTTGGCCATTCAATAGGAGGGCGTGAGTGAAGCGCCCCATCCCGTTGGCGCGAGCCGGTCAAAATGGTTCGCCCCAGGTTTTAAGACGCCGATTTGTTTGAGCCCCGAGCCGTTAGCGAGGAGCGAGTTCGGCGGCGCCTGGGGCGTGCCATTTTGAACGGGGTTTCGAGCAGCCCCGGGTTGCGGGGGAATGAAAAGGGGGCGGCAATCCGCCCCCTTTCCCGTCTGCCGGGCGGAACCGGCATCTAATCATCGTCCGCATAGCGGACACACTAGCGCATTTCAACGAAACAAACCCTTAACCAAAAAACGCCAGTCAGCGTTAACTGACTGGCATTACGCCAGGTGGCGGGGTTGATTTTGCGGGCAGACGGTGCTGACCTCCGCAGCCCCCATCTCGCGCGGGTGCCGATGAGGGTGAAAGCGCAAAGAGCACCGTACCCAATTGACGTATTGCTGCTCGGTGCGCAGGCGGCCATGCCTGACTCGCAGCGTCTGGCGCAACCCATCGCGCAAGCGTGGCGCGGCAGTGCCATCTGGCTGTGTACTTTCAAGCATTGGCAACCTCACTAGCTTGTTAAACAATGGAAAATGCGTATATCATGCCTGGTTATGCACACAGATAAACCAAATATATACCTGCAAAGGTGTATATTTCACGTTAGGCGCCTTCTTCCATGGACTGGATTCCTTTATCGGAAGCATCGTTGTGGGACAAACTCAACGCTGCAGAATCTCGGATGGGGCCCGAGCAAACACGGCTCTGGAACTTGATTCGCATCCCACCAAAAAAATGGAGCCAAGAACCATATGGAGTAGAAGGCGGCGGTTTTTGGGTTGTCGCCATATTGGGCTCGCTTGTCGTTTGGTACAACGATATCGAGGAAGGCTTCAATTGCTCCAGCTACTCGGAATTCGGAAAAATCAAAGACTACTGGTGCAATCAAGATGAGTTGGAATGCGTAATCCAGAATCTCTGCACCGCCATACGTGATGGTCAATTCTGTGCGCCACGTGCCACTCCACCAATCAGTGGCGCGTATCCAGGCGCCTAACCCCTCATTCAACGGGCCTGGCTTTCAGCCAGCCCGTTAATTCGGACGTTATGCGTCATAGTCCATCACCATGCGCTCCGTACTGATTGCCATCATTTGTTGCCTTGCCATTGCGCAAGCTCGGGCTCAAGTGCCCGGCCTGCCAGTTGTCGACTTCCAGCGCTATTTCCCTCACTTGGTAGCGGTATCTGAGGAGGGGAAGGAATCGACGTACCCCAATGGAGTTCAATACAAATTCTTGTCCGTTCGTGACGAGCAGGAAAAGCTCATAGTGCTGGCGCTAGTTCGCCGTGAAGGTAAGGATCGCATCGTTCGCGTGTTTCTTGCCAAAGGCCCCGTTGAAAATTCAGAAACGACATTGCGTAACACAGTGGCCAAATTCTCTGAAACTACGAAGCTCAAGTTTGAGTTTTTCGACCTCCGCGATGTAAAGACCTTTTCGGAGTTTGAAGGTCGTTCTTCCGCATTGGGATGGGGGGCGGCACCATTAACGCAATGACGCATAACCCTACAGTCCAGTGATCTGGACGGGTATTAATGAAAAAACCCCAGCAAGCACAAAGCTTGCTGGGGTTTTGTTTACATAAACCGGCTAGGTCGGGTTTAGAACGGGATGTCATCGTCCATGTCGTCCATGCGCGGGGCCGGTTTCGGCTCCTGGCGGCGCGGGGCTGCCGGCGGCGCGGACGGGGCGTCGTAGCGCTGCGACGGGGCGGCACCGTAGCCGTCATCGGCCGGGGCCATGTCGTCGCGGCGGCCGCCTTGCAGCGTCAGTTCGCTAACGCGTACGTCCGGCGACAGGCGCTTGATGCCTTCCTTGTCTTGCCATTCGCGCAGCGTGAGCTGGCCGTAAACGGTAACCTGCTGGCCTTTGGCCAGGTAGTTTTTCAGCGATTCGCCACGCTTGCCCCATACCTGGCAGCTGAACCAGTTGGTGGTTTTGCGTTCGCCAAAGCCGATGTCGCTGGCTACACGGAAGCTCAGCACCGGTTCGCCGCTGGGGGTGTAACGCAGCTCGGCGTCTGCCGCCAAGCGGCCGTCAAAAGTAATGCTGTTCATGCAATCCTCCGGTCAATCTTGTCAAGGTGGGGCCGGCACCGGGCCGGCCCGCAGATGTTTGGTGCTTTGCCTGTTGCCGGGCGGGTCAGGCCGGGTAGGTGGCGGCGATCAGCGCGCGGGCGCTGGCTTCGTCCCAGCCTTGCTGCGACACCTTCAGGTACGCCACGCGCTCGTCCAGCATCACCACCACTTCGCTGACGCCCGCTACGGCCAGCAGCTGGCGCGACAGCGCGTCGCCATCGCCCTGCCAGTCGTCGCCGATATGGAACATCTGGGTTTTTACCGCCTTGGGCGGCTGCATGGTGAACGACAGCCACAGCCAGCTGGCCATCAGCACGCTAGTAAAGGCAAACACGCTGCCGGCACCGTAGCGGCTGTACAGCCAGCCGCCAAAGGCAGCGCCCAGGAACAGGCCAAACGATTGGGCCGTATTATACACGCCGATGGCGGTGCCCTTGGCGTCCGCCGGTGCGATTTTCGAGATCAGCGACGGTAGTGTCGCTTCCAGAATATTGAAGGCAATAAAGTACAGCGCCAGCCAGGTAACGATCAGCCAGAAGCTGGACAGCGCCAGCGCCATACCCAGCTGGGCGGCGGTCATCAGTGCCACGGCCGCCACGAACACCTGCTTGAGCTTGGCTTTTTTCTCGCCGTAGATGATGGCCGGCACCATCAGGAAGAAACCGGCTACCACCACCGGCAGGTACACCATCCAGTGTTCGGATTTGTCCAGGCCGCCGGTGCTGGTCAGCGCAAACGGCATGGTGACGAACATGGCCATCTGCGCGGCGTGCAGCGCAAAAATGCCGTAGTTCAGGCGCAGCAGCTGCGGGTGGCGTAGCACGGCAGGCAGGCGGGCGGTATTGGTGCCGGTGTCGGAGTGAAAGCGCGACACCACCGGGTCGGGGATGATTTTCCACACGCCCAGCAGTGCCAGCAGCGACAGCACGCCGGTGAGGGTGAAGATGCCGTCCACGCCGATGTGCTTGGCCAGCAGCGGGCCCAGCACCAGGCTCACGGCAAAGGTGGTGCCGATGCTCATGCCGATCATTGCCATGGCGCGGGTGCGGATCTCTTCGCGGGTAAGGTCGGCCAGCAGCGCGGTGATGGCGGCCGAGATGGCGCCGGCGCCCTGTACCACGCGGCCCACGGTCAGCCAATAGATGTCGTCGGCCTGGGCGGCAATGAAGCTGCCGGCGGCAAACAGCAGCAGGCCGGCGTAGATCACTTTCTTGCGGCCAACCTTGTCGGACAGCATGCCCAGCGGCAGCTGCAGCAGCGCCTGCACCAGGCCGTAGCTGCCCAGCGCAATGCCGATCAGGGCGTGGTTGTCGGCGCCGTGCAGCGTGGTGGCGTACAGGGCGAACACGGGCAGGATGAGGAACATGCCCAGCATGCGCAGGGCGTAAACACCGGCCAGCCCCAGGCTGGCGCGCAGTTCAAGTGCAGTCATAGTGTGTCGGTAGGTGGTGATGTACAGCGCGTGGCCACGTGATCATGGCGCGAAACCGGCAGTGTAGCGGGCTTTGCCCGCGCTGCTTGTGACAGCGTGTTGCCGTGTGCTGTGCGGCTGGCTACCGGCTGGGGGCTGGCCGCGGTACAGCATGTTTTGCCACCGTCAGCCAAAGGCGGCTGGAGCCGGCTGCGATAAGTCCGGTATAGTAGCAGGTTCCCCGATTCACGGTGAGACAGGCATGGACTCCATCCGCATCCGCGGCGCACGTACGCACAACCTCAAAAACGTAAACCTGGATCTGCCCCGCCACCAGCTGGTGGTGATTACCGGCTTGTCCGGCTCCGGCAAGAGCTCGCTGGCGTTTGACACGCTGTATGCCGAGGGCCAGCGCCGCTATGTGGAAAGCCTGTCGGCCTACGCCCGCCAGTTTTTGCAGCTGATGGAAAAGCCCGACGTCGACCTGATCGAGGGCCTGAGCCCGGCCATCTCCATCGAGCAGAAGGCCACCAGCCATAACCCGCGTTCCACCGTGGGCACCGTCACCGAAATCCACGATTACCTGCGCCTGTTGTACGCCCGCGTCGGCGACCCGCACTGCCCGGAGCACGATGTGCCGCTGGCCAGCCAGACGGTGAGCCAGATGGTGGACCACGTGCTGGCGCTGCCGGCCGAAACCCGGGTGATGATCCTGGCGCCGGTCATTGTTGGCCGCAAGGGCGAGAACCTGGACCTGTTTGAAGAGCTGCGCGCGCAGGGCTTTGTGCGGGTACGGGTGGACGGCGAGGTGTACGAGCTGGATGCGGTACCCAAGCTGGACAAGAACAAGAAGCACACCATCGAGGTGGTGATCGACCGCCTGAAGGTGCGCGAGGACATGAAGCAGCGGCTGGCGGAAAGCTTTGAAACCGCGCTGCGCCACGCCGAAGGCCGCGCCATTGCGGTAGAGATGGATAGCGGCCAGGAGCACTGGTTCTCGGCCAAGTTTGCCTGCCCGGTGTGCAGCTACAGCCTGCCGGAGCTGGAACCGCGCCTGTTCTCGTTCAACAACCCGATGGGCGCCTGCCCCAAGTGCGACGGCCTGGGCGAGATTACCTTCTTCGACCCCAAGCGCGTGGTGGCGCACCCGGAGCTGACACTGGCTGCCGGCGCCATCAAGGGCTGGGACAAGCGCAACCAGTTTTACTTCCAGATGCTGCAGGCGCTGGCCGTGCATTACGGCTTTTCGCTGGAGCTGGCGTTCGAAGACCTGCCGCAGCGCGTGCAGCACGTCATCCTGCATGGTTCCGGGCGCGAGGAAATCGAATTTACCTACGTGTCGGAGCGGGGCACCAAGTTCCAGCGCGCGCACGCCTTTGAAGGCATCATCCCCAACCTGGAGCGCCGCTACCGCGAAACCGACTCCGGCACCGTGCGCGAAGAGCTGGCCAAGTACCAGAACAACCAGTGCTGCCCGTCGTGCAAAGGCTCGCGCCTGCGCCAGGAAGCGCGCCATGTGTTTGTTGGCCGCAAGACGCTGCACGACATCAACCAGATGGCGCTGAAAGACGCCGCCGCCTTCTTTGCCGGCCTGCAGTTTGCCGGCCAGAAACAGGCGGTGGCCGAAAAGATCGTCAAGGAAATCAGCGACCGCGTCTCCTTCCTGAACAACGTGGGCCTGGACTACCTGTGCCTGGCGCGCTCGGCCGACACCCTGTCCGGCGGCGAGGCGCAGCGCATTCGCCTGGCCAGCCAGATCGGCAGCGGCCTTACCGGCGTGATGTACGTGCTGGACGAGCCGTCCATCGGCCTGCATCAGCGCGACAACGACCGCCTGCTGGCCACGCTGATGCGCCTGCGCGACCTGGGTAACAGCGTGATCGTGGTGGAGCACGACGAAGACGCCATCCGCGCCGCCGACTACCTGGTGGACATGGGCCCCGGCGCCGGCGAGCACGGCGGCGAAGTGCTGGTAGCCGGCACGCCCGGCGAAGTGGCCGCTTGTGAACGCTCGGTCACCGGCGACTTCCTGTCCGGCCGCCGCCGCATTCCGGTGCCGGCCAGCCGCCGCGAGGTGGACGCCGAGCGCATGCTGCACATCGAAGGCGCCAGCGGCAACAACCTGAAAGACGTCACGCTGGACCTGCCGCTGGGCATGCTGGTGTGCGTTACTGGCGTGTCCGGCTCGGGTAAATCCACGCTGATCAACGACACGCTGTACAAGATCGCCGCGCGCGACCTGAACGGCGCCAGCGACGAGCCGTCGCCGTACCGCCGCATCCGCGGCCTGGAGCACCTGGACAAGGTGATCAACGTGGACCAGAGCCCGATCGGCCGTACGCCGCGTTCCAACCCGGCCACCTACACCGGTCTGTTTACGCCGATACGCGAGCTGTTTGCCGGCGTGCCGCTGTCGCGCGAACGCGGCTACGGCCCGGGGCGCTTCAGCTTTAACGTGAAGGGTGGCCGCTGCGAGGCGTGCCAGGGCGATGGCGTGATCAAGGTGGAAATGCACTTCCTGCCCGACGTGTACGTGCCGTGCGACGTCTGCCACGGCAAGCGCTACAACCGCGAGACGCTGGAAGTGCAGTACAAGGGCAAGAGCATTACCGAAGTGCTGGAAATGACGGTAGAGCAGGCGCTGGAATTCTTCAGCGCCGTGCCCAGCGTGGCGCGCAAGCTCAAAACGCTGATGGACGTCGGCCTGGGCTACATCCGCCTGGGCCAGAGCGCCACCACGCTGTCCGGCGGCGAAGCGCAGCGGGTCAAGCTGGCGCTGGAGCTGTCCAAGCGCGATACCGGCAAGACGCTGTACATCCTGGACGAGCCCACCACCGGCCTGCACTTCCACGACATCGACCTGCTGCTGCAAGTGCTGCACCGCCTGCGCGAGCACGGCAATACCGTGGTGGTGATCGAGCACAATCTGGACGTGATCAAGACCGCCGACTGGCTGATCGACCTCGGCCCCGAGGGCGGCGCAGGTGGTGGCCAGATCATCGCTACCGGCACGCCGGAGCAGGTGGCGGCCAACCCGGTCAGCCATACCGGCCATTATCTGGCCCCGCTGCTGCAAGGCGGTGCCTAAGCGGCCGGCAAATGCGGTTAGAATCAGTCAACGGGCTGCATGGTGGCAGCCCGCACAAGGGGAAAGCATGTTAACGCTAGGCAAGATCGACCATATCCACATCCGCGTCAGCGACGGCGCCAAGGCCGTAGAGTGGTACGACCGCGTACTGGGGCTGTCGCCGGACCCGCGTTACAAACAGGGCCAGCAAGGCCCGCACAGCGCCATGATGCTGGCCAACCCCAGCGGCACCGTGCGCCTGGCGGTAACCGAAGAGCCGGGCGCCGGCTGCCTGGCCGGTGCGGTGGCGTTTGTGGTGAGCGGGCAGGACTTTCTGGAATGGATCGACCAGCTGGCCGGCGAGCGGGTGCTGAACCGCGACGGCCAGACCATCGCCCGCGACAGCGTGCACGACCACGGTTTTTTCTGCGCGATTTCGTTTGTGGACCCGTTCGGCAACCCGTTCGAGATCGTCAGCTACGACCACACCTGGCTGTCCGGCAAGCTCAAGCTGAAACGCCAGCCGGCCTGATGGCTGGCCCGGGCTAGCGTTGCCCGTTGTTGCCATCACCCGCCGCCTGCCGGCGGGTTTTTCTTGCGTGCGACAGCGGCATAACGATAAGTTAACGCTGTGCCCTTGCGGCCAACCTTGTTCTTTACCGGAGCCTGCCATGTCAGTTGCCACCTTGCTGTTGTTTCTGCCCGCCTGTTTTGCCCTCAACCTCGCCCCCGGCCCCAATAACCTGCTGTCGATCAGCAACGCCACCCGTTACGGCTTCCGTACCGCGTGCGTGGCGGGCGTCGGCCGTTTGCTGGCGTTTGCGGTGATGATTGCGCTGGCGGCCACCGGCTTGGCGGTGGTGTTGCAGGGCTCGGTGCTGTTGTTTACCGCCATCAAGCTGGCTGGCGCCGGCTACCTGTTTTGGCTGGCGTGGCAGCTGTGGCGCGCCGGCAGCCTCAGTGGCCCGGCCGATACCCGCCCGCAGCAAGGCCTGCGCGAGCTGATGCGGCAAGAGCTGTGGGTGGCCGCCGGCAACCCGAAGGCCATCCTGATCTTTACCGCCTTTTTGCCGCAGTTTGTCGATACCGCCCAGCCGGTGGCGCCGCAATTCCTGCAACTGGGCGTGGCTTTCCTGCTACTGGAGTGGGTGGCCATCGGCGTGTACGCTGCGCTGGGCGTGCAGTTGAAGCGCTGGTTCGCCACGCCGCGCGGACAACGTGTGTTTAACCGCAGCTGCAGCGTACTGCTGGGCGGCGCCGGCCTGGGGCTGCTGCTGGCCAGGCGCTGATTTGTAGATTCCAAGTTGGCGCACAAGCCCGGATAAGGCAGGGCCGCATGGAGGCGGGTTAGGTTGCTGGCCCGGTGCCGTTCTGACAGGGGATCAGGATGAGTAATATCAACGTCTGGTGTGTTGGCGTATTGCGCTAGCTCGTTACCTGCTGATGGTGCTGTTGCCAGCTTGCCTCGAACACAAGCTGGGCAAGCCCTGGATCGTGGTGGTACTGGTGAACACGCTGCTGGGCATTACGCTGTATGCCTGCTTTTATTGGTAGCCATTTACCCGGATGCGCCTGTGGCTTATCCGGGTGACGACTTTCAAACCGCTTACCCCAACAGCCAGTTGAACAGGCCGCCGCCCAGCATCAGCCAGCCAAACAACAGCCCTGCCAGCCGCAGCGGTTGCCAGCCGGCGGCGCGGATGGCGCTGGCGCGGGTGTCCAGCCCCAGCGCGGCCATGGCGGTGGCCAGCAGCAGGGTGGTCAGCTGCTGCAGCGGGGCCAACACGGCGGCCGGCAGCCAGCCGCTGCTGTTCAGCGCCACCATCGCCACAAAACCAAAAGCAAACCACGGGATGGTGATGCGGCCACGCTGGCCATCCGCCTGCGGCTGGCGGCGTTGCCACCAGGCTGCCAGCAGTAGCAGGAACGGCGCCAGCATCATCACGCGCAGCATTTTGGTAAGCACGGCGGCGTTGGCCGCTTGGTCGCTTACCGCCTTGCCGGCGGCCACCACTTGCGCCACTTCGTGCAGGGTGGAACCGGTCATGATGCCGTAGGCGGTATCGCTGACGCCCAGGCTGGCCAGCAGCGGGTAGACTGCCGGATACAGCAGCATGGCGAGGCTGCCGAACAGCACCACGCCGGCCACCGCCAGGCTGGCGCGCTCGCCGCTGGCGCGGATCACCGGCTGTGCCGCCATCACCGCCGCCGCGCCGCAGATGGCGCTGCCGGCGCCGATCAGCACGCTGCTTTCGCGGTCCAGCCCCAGGCGCGGCCCAGCCCACAGTGCCAGCGCGAAGGTGCTGCCCAGTACGGCGGCGTCAATCAGCCATACGGTGGGGCCCAGCTGGCCCAGCTCGCCCAGCGTCAGGCGCAGGCCGAACAGGACGATGCCGGTGCGCAGCACGGTGGTTTTGCAAAACGCCAGCGTGTGCGGGTCGGGGCGGGTATGGCGCGGGCCCAGGTTGGCCGCCAGCATGCCCAGCAGCATGGCCACGGTGAGGGCGGATACGCCGTGCGCGGCCAGCCACGGCAGGGTGGCCAACCACAGCGAGGCCAACGCCAGCGCGAGTGCCAGCAGCAGGCCGTGTTGCTTATCCAGAATCTTCATATCGTTATTACCTCCATGAATAAGCCAAGCTTAGTGGGCTGCTATTCAGTGGTAAAACGGATAATATGAATGGTACCGATCACTAAAACCGATTAATCATGGCGCTAAAACTATCGCTGCGCGAACTGGAAGTGTTCGCCGCCGTGGCCGCCTGCGAGTCGGTCACCCGCGCTGCCGCCGAGGTGGCGCTGTCGCAATCGGCCGCCAGCCAGGCGCTGGCACAGCTGGAGCAGGCGCTGGGCGTGCCCTTGTTCGACCGCATCGGCCGGGGCCTGCAGCTGAACGAACACGGCCGCACGCTATTGCCACGGGCGCGGGCACTACTGGACGAAGCCGCGGCGCTGCAGGATTTGTTCGGCGAGGCGGCGTTGTCGTTGCGGCTGGGGGCCAGTACCACCATTGCCAACTACCTGTTGCCGCAGCGGCTGGCCGCTTTGCGGCAGCGTTGGCCGCAATGCCGCGTCAGCCTGCAGGTGGCCAATACCCGCGACATCGTGGCGGCGGTGGCGGCGCTACAAGCCGACTTCGGCCTGATCGAAGGCCCGTGCCACCACCCGGCGCTGCACAGCCTGCCGTGGCAGCAGGACGAGCTGCTGGTGTTTGCGGCGGCCAACCATCCGCTGGCCGGCCGGCAGGTAGGCCTGGCCGAGCTGGCGGCGGCACCGTGGCTGCTGCGCGAGGCCGGTTCCGGCACCCGCGAGGAAGTGGAGCGCGTGTTGCTGCCGCACCTGGGCAGCCTGAACGTGGAAATGGAGCTGGGCGATTCCGAAGCCATCAAGCGTGCGGTGGCGGCCGGGCTGGGCGTGAGCTGCTTGTCGCGCCGCGTGGTGGCCGAACTGCTGGACAGCGGCGCGCTGGTGCCATTGCAAACGGCCTTGCCGCCGCTACAGCGCACCTTGTGGTGCATACGCCATCGCGACAAGGCGCCCGGCAGCAGCATGCGCGCCTTTCTGCAGCTGGATGGTCTGGCGCCATAGTGCCGCTTGCGCCTAGCCGGTCAGCGTGCGCCACGCCATCAGTACGGCAAAGGCTATCAGCAACACGCTGCACAGCTGGTTGATGCGCCGCTGCCCGGCGGGCCCCAGCCGTGCCAGCAGGCGCCCGCCGCCGTAGGCCAGTAACAGCCACCACAGCGCCGAGCCGGTAAACACGCCGGCCACCATCAGCACCGCGTCGGCCGGCGCCGGTGGCTGGCCGCCTGCCAGGCTGGCAAATACCGCGATAAACGACAGGATGGTCATCGGGTTGCTCAGCGTCAGCCCCAGCGCCGACAGATAAGCCATGGCCAGCCCGTCGCCTTCGCTGGTGCGGGCGGCATGGTTGGCCGCAGCGCGGCGCAGCGTGCCGACGCCCGTGTATAGCAGCAGCGCGCTGCCGGCCAGCGCCAGCGGGGTGGCGATGGCGCTGAGGGTGTGCAGCAGCGTGCTCATGCCGGCAGCGCCAGCACTGGCGTACAGGCCGTCGGCGCTGGCGGCACCCAGGCCGGTAACAAAACCGGTGGCCGGGCCACGGTGCAGCGTGCGCTCGATGCACAGCAGGCCGATGGGGCCGACCGGGGCGGCAATGGCCAGCCCGATGGTGGCCGCTTCCAGAAACAGGCGCATGGTGTTCTCCTTTGCTGCTGCATAGTGTGGCGTGGCGTGGCGCGGTGCCGCTGCCCATGCCGTGATGCAGGCGATGCGCTATGCTGGCCTCAGAAATTCAGGCCAAACGGCAGAAAGGCTTAACAAATGGAAGTGGATGCCAAATCGTGGGCCATTCTGGCCGCGCTGCAGGACAACGCCCGCCAGTCGCTCACCGAGTTGGCGCAGGCGGTGGGGCTGTCGGTGCCGGCGGTGTCGGAGCGTGTTAAACGCCTGGAAGAGGCGGGGGTGATTCGCGGCTACCACGCGGTGGTGGCGCCGCTGAAGGCGGGGTATGCGCTGTCGGCGCTGGTAGGCATTACCGTGCCGCAGCCGGCCAAAAAGACGCTGCTGGACAGGTTGGCCGCCATGCCGGAGGTACAGGAGTGCCACCACGTGACCGGGGTGGATTCCTATGTATTCCGCGTGCTGGCGCGCGACGTGCAGCATCTGGAGCTGCTGGTGTCGCACCTGAACGATCTGGGCGAGACACGTACCAGCATCATTCTGTCCACGCCGCTGTCGGCGCGGCCGGTATGCCCGCCGCGTTAGGCGGTGGCGGCCGGGCAGCGTGGTGCCGTATAAAACAGCAAGGCCCTGCCGCATGGCAGGGCCTTGTGCTTTGCAGCCAAGCTTGCCAGCAGGCGCTAATCCACGCGGATGTAGGCCCAGCCCTTGGCTTTCATGCAGCTGTTGTACATGTCCTCGCGTTGCTCGGCGTTGGCGTCGTAGCTTTCACGGCGTTCCGGCTCCCAGTAGCCCGGCGTCCAGGTGCACTGGTTGTTGGCGCCGCAGATCTGCCGTGGCGGCTGGAACGAGGCGGCGCGCGCTACGCGTTCGCGCATGTCCGGCGGGAAGGCTTTGGCGGCCTCCTGCTTGCACGGGTAGCTCTCGGCGTCAAAGTTGCGCGTGCCGTCGCCATGGCGCCACTGGTATGTGGCGCAGCCGGCCAGCAGGCTGCACAGCAGCAGGGGAACGATGGCTTTCATCGCAGGCTCCTCAAACAGTTTGCGGCTTGCGTGCCGCCCAGCGGTACAGCGCGATACCGGCTACGATCATCGGCAGGCTCAGCCACTGGCCCATGCTGATCACGTCGGACTGGCCGAAGATGCCGGCGTCCGGGGTGCGGAAGTATTCGGCGATGAAGCGGAAGCTGCCGTAGCCGATCAGGAACACCGCCGATACCTGGCCAGCTGGGCGGCGGCGTGCCGAGAACAGCCACAGGATGACGAACAGCGCCACGCCTTCCAGCAGCGCCTGGTACAGCTGCGACGGGTGGCGCGGCAAGGCGTCTATCTGCGGGAACACCATCGCCCACGGCAGCTCGGCCGGGGCCACGCGGCCCCATAGCTCGCCGTTGATGAAGTTGCCGACGCGGCCTGCGGCCAACCCTGTGGGTACCAGCGGGGCGACAAAGTCGGCCACCTGCCAGAAGCTGCTGCCTTTCTTGCGCGCAAACAGCGCCATGGCTACCAGTACGCCGATGAAGCCACCGTGAAAGCTCATGCCGCCTTTCCACACCATCAGGATTTCGGCCGGGTGTTGCAGGTAGTAAGCAGGTTGGTAAAACAGCACCTCGCCCAGGCGACCGCCCAGCACTACACCCAACACCGCCCAGGTCAGGAAATCGTCCAGGTCTTTGGCGCCCCAGCCGCCCCACGGCTGGCTTTTCACGCGCAGATTGCCCAGCCACAGAAACAGGCCAAAGCCCAACAGGTACATCAGGCCATACCAGTGCACGGCCAGCGGGCCCAGGTGGATGGCCACCGGGTCAAACTGAGGATGGATCAGCATTTGTCAGTAATGTGCGTTTGCGGTAAAAGGAAGATCGAAATTATACGGAAAGCGCCCGACGGCGTCCCGACGCGATCATGACGGGATGTTGTCATTCACAGAAACTTCACGCACCCGGAAGTTCCTGCCAACTGCTCACAGAAGCGGTATCCGCGCCCCGGGACACGTTATTTCCGCCGACGGGCGGGCAAAGAGAAACCAAGGATCAAGCCATGCCGCAATACCGCTCCAAAACCTCTACCTCTGGCCGCAACATGGCCGGTGCCCGTGCGCTGTGGCGCGCCACCGGCATGAAGGATGAAGACTTCCAGAAGCCCATCATCGCCATTGCCAACAGCTTTACCCAGTTCGTACCCGGCCACGTGCATCTGCACAATATGGGCCAGCTGGTGGCGCGCGAGATCGAACGTGCCGGCGGCGTCGCCAAAGAATTCAACACCATCGCCGTGGACGACGGCATCGCCATGGGCCACGGCGGCATGCTGTACAGCCTGCCCAGCCGCGACCTGATCGCTGACAGCGTGGAATACATGGTGAACGCGCACTGCGCTGACGCGCTGGTGTGCATCTCCAACTGCGACAAGATCACCCCCGGCATGCTGATGGCTGCGCTGCGGTTGAACATCCCGGTAGTGTTCGTATCCGGCGGCCCGATGGAGGCCGGCAAGGTGCAGTGGGGTAACGAGATCCGCAAGCTGGACCTGGTGGACGCCATGGTGGAAGCGGCCAACAGCGCCGTGTCCGACGCCGACGTGGACAAGGTAGAGCGCAGCGCCTGCCCCACTTGCGGGTCCTGTTCCGGCATGTTTACCGCCAACTCGATGAACTGCCTGACCGAGGCGCTGGGTCTGAGTCTGCCGGGTAACGGCAGCCTGCTGGCCACCCACGCCGACCGCAAGGAGCTGTTCCTGAAAGCCGGCCGCCTGATCGTGGAGATCACCAAGCGCCACTACGAGCAAGACGATTTCAGCGTGCTGCCGCGCAGCATCGCCACCAAGGCCGCGTTCGAGAACGCCATGAGCCTGGATGTGGCCATGGGCGGCTCCACCAACACCGTGCTGCACCTGCTGGCCGCCGCCCACGAAGCCGGTGTCGACTTCAAGATGGCCGACATCGACCGCATCTCGCGCAGCGTGCCCTGCCTATCCAAGGTGGCGCCGGCCACGCAGAAGTACCACATGGAGGACGTACACCGTGCCGGTGGCGTGATCGGCATTCTGGCCGAGCTGGACCGCGCCGGCCTGATCCATCGTGACGTCCCCACCGTGCACAGCCCCAGCATGGGCGCCGGCATCGAAGCGTGGGACGTGATGCGTCACGGCCCGGACAGCGAGCCGCACCGCTTCTACCGCGCGGCACCGGGTGGCGTGCCCACCACTATCGCCTTCAGCCAGAGCATGCGTTACCCGACGCTGGACGACGACCGCGCCGAAGGCTGCATCCGCGACAAGGCTAACGCCTACTCGCAAGACGGCGGCCTGGCCGTGCTGTACGGCAATATCGCCGAGCGCGGTTGCATCGTGAAAACCGCCGGCGTGGACGACTCCATCCTCAAGTTCACCGGCCGCGCCCGCGTGTTTGAAAGCCAGGACGACGCCGTGGCAGCCATCCTCGCCGACCAGGTCGTGGCCGGCGACGTGGTCGTCATCCGCTACGAAGGTCCGAAAGGGGGCCCGGGCATGCAGGAAATGCTGTACCCCACCAGCTACCTGAAGTCCAAAGGCCTGGGCAAGGCCTGCGCGCTGCTGACCGACGGCCGCTTCTCCGGCGGCACCTCCGGCCTGTCCATCGGCCACGTGTCGCCGGAAGCTGCTGAAGGCGGCGCTATCGGCCTGGTGGAAGAGGGCGATACCATCGAGATCGACATCCCCAACCGTGGCATTCATCTGGCTGTCAGCGCTGAAACGTTGGCCGCACGCCGCGCCGCACAGGAAGCCCGCGGTGCGCAGGCGTGGAAGCCGCTGGACCGCCAGCGCGTGGTCAGCCCGGCGCTGCGCGCCTACGCCGCCATGACCACCAGCGCCGACACCGGCGCAGTGCGCGATGTGTCGCAGGTGGAGCGCAAGTAAGCGCATTTACCCAGTCATATCTGCCAGCGGCTGCTGCAGTCGGTTTGGCTGCGTTAAGGTGAAAGCCCGCTTGTCTTAACAAGCGGGCTTTTTTATTTGGCAGGTGATGATTTTATTAATTAAGATTTATTTTTGATGCAGTTTTATTCTGAATTTTAATATCGAATTATTTTTTTTGTTGTTGATTTTTTGAATTTTTTTTGAATTTTCCACTTAATCCCGCCTGATTGACTATTGCTGAATATAATTGCTGGTCTGATTGTTTTCTTGCTGTATGTGCCGGAAATTTATGGGCAATCAATTTTCTGGTGGGGTTTAAAATGCGAAGATTAATTGGTGGGTTTAAATATACAATACTATTGTTATGTCAGGTGCTGCCTGCTATGGCCTTGGTGGTGCCCAATCTGCCGATGGTGGGTACCTCCGTGTCTCAACCACCGCTGAATGTGCTGGTAGTGGGGCGCGATCGCAATATGTTTGTGGAAGCCTACAACGACGCCACCGACCTGGATGATGACGGCGTGTATGACGTGGAGTTCAAACCGTCCATCGATTACTACGGCTATTTCAATAGCCATGTCTGTTACGAGTATTCCACCACTAATGGGCGTTTTGAGGCTGCGCAGTTCACTGCTGACAAAAAGTGTGGTGGTAACTATTGGTCTGGCAATTTGCTGAACTACGTTGCCATGTCGCGCGCCGACGTGCTGCGCAAGTCCTTGTATGGTGGTGCCCGCGAAGGCAGTAGTGCCGTATTGGTGCGCTCGCGGGTGCCGCGTGATTCTCACGCTTGGGGCAAGCAACTCACCGCTAACTTGTCAGGTCAGGGGAGCCTGCTGGATTACGTACCGGCAGATTTCATGGTGGGTACCCTCAGTTACTGCAACGATGCGGCTAACAGCAATCTGTGCGCGACGATAACCGGCACGACCAATACGATCAAGAGCCGGCTGGATCTGGGCCATACGCTGGTGTTTGCCAATGCCGACGACGGCAGTACGCCAGTGATCAAGGTGGCCTCGGCGGGCAATGGCGTGGATATCACGCAATGGGTCAGCAGTGAGGGCAATGCCAATCTCAATAACACCCGTTTTAGCGACATGGTCGGCATGATCGCCAAGGTTGTGTCTTGTACCAGTTACGATTTGCAGGCAGCTTTGGTATTAGGCAGGAATGCGAACTGCCGGTTGTACGGCAGTACGTACAAGCCGACTGGCCTGCTGCACAAGTACAGTGTGGACAACAATATGGAGTTTGCGCTGTTTACCAGCATTTATTCTAGTCCGCGTAGCGGTGCTGCCCTGCGCGTTGGCATGCGCCGCTTTGCCAGCGAGATTGACGCTAACGGTGATTTTGCGGCCGGTGGCATCGTGAAGACGCTAGACGCCTTGATGATTTACAAGCCTAATAGCGGCGGCTACAACAGCGGCGGGGACGGTAACTGGGGTAACCCGTTGGCCGAAATGTATTACGAGGTGCTGCGCTACTACGCCGGCAAGAGTGGGCCTAGTTATTTCACTGCAGGAAGCCGCAGCACCATCGACAAGACCAATATCGGTATCAACTTCCTGGAAGACTGGTCAAATTACAAGCCGTACGCCGGTAAGAACTGGTGTTCCAAACCGTTCATCACTGTGGTCAGCGACGCGGTGTCATCTTTCGATAGTCAGCTACCGGGCTCCGCGTTCGAGAGCATGGCTTCCGAGACTGGTATGACGGAGCTTGACGTGGGAACTCTGGCTGCCACGCTATGGAATCGGGAATTTGCCGGGGTGATGAAGACCATCATGATCGGCCAGGTCAGCGGCAACAATAACAGTGTCGGTCTGCCTACCGGCAAGTCAGCCAGATCGTTCAATGTGCGCGGCATTTCGCCGGAGGAGCCTACCCGTCAGGGCGGGTTCTATGGCGCCATGGCAGCCTACTATGCGCGGAGTACGCCGTTGGTCGAGGTGAATGTACCTGCAGGCAAGAGCAAACCCGTGATCCGTACCTTTGCGATAGCCCTGTCGAATTCGCAGCCCAAGGTAGAGCTGAAGTTTCCGCAGCAGACGGTGACTTTTATTCCATATGCACGCTCCGGCAGCAACACCATGTCGATTGTCGACTACTACCTGTTCAAGAGCGATACCAGCTGCACTTGGCCAGACTGCTACCGCTTCCGAGTGAACTTCGAAAACTCTGAAGACGGCAGCGACTGGGATGTCGATCACATTGTTGATTACCGCATCAGCAAGGACACCAGCAGTACGGTACGGGTGAAGGTGGATACCTTCTACGCTGCCAACGGTGCGCAGACCTACGCTGGCTTTATCATCTCCGGCGTCAGCCCGCTCAGCGATGCGACCGATGGCAATAAGACCGGCCCTTACCTGGTGATCCGCGAGAAGGAAAACGATCCTGCTGCGCAGACGTGGAACGGGTACAAGGGCACCAGTATCGAGTGTATCGCCAGCAACCAGCCTTACTACAGCTTGCTATATGGCTTGCATAACAGCCCACGACGAAAGAACTGCCTGATCCTGCCGGAAAACTTCGAGCGCATTTTCACGGTAAATAACGGTGATGCGACGGTAGAGCGGCTGCAGTCACCGCTGTGGTACATGGCCAAGTACGGCGGCTATACCGACGCCAAGACCGGCAGCGACGCCAATGGCCTGGTTGAAACCAACCAATGGGACGCCGACGGTGACGGTGTGCCCGATGCTTACGCATCCGCCACCAACCCGCTGAAACTGGAACAACAGCTGGACCGCATCTTCAACACCATCCAGCAGCAGGCGCCGTTCCTGGTGCCGGCGGTGGGCAGTAGCAGCAAGCTGGAAACTGATACCGTCGAATATACCGCTGGTTATGACTCTGCTGACTGGTCCGGCAACCTGATCGCCAAGAAGTACGACAGTACGCAGAAGAAGTTTGCCACCACGCTATGGTCGGCCGCCGAGTTGCTGCCGGCCAGCAGCTCTCGCCAGATCATCGCCGGTGTCAGCAATAGCGCGGTGAAGGCCATACCGTTTACCAGCGCCAGCCTGGCCTTGCCGGCCTACAACTTGCTGCCGTCGCTGCGCGAAAGCGTGGAAAGCAATAGCGTGGCGATTAACCGTGTCGACTACCTGCGCGGTAACGCTGCCAACGAGGGCATCACCACCGGCAAATTCCGCGTTCGCAGCCGCACCAAGCTGGGCGACATATTGCATTCGCGTGGCGTCTATGTCGGTGCACCTGTCGCCGGGTTCCGCAGCGACAACAGCTATACCAGTTTCTATAACAGCTACAAGAGCCGGATCCCAATACTGTACGTGGGAGCCAACGACGGCATGCTGCACGGTTTTGACGCCGCCAGCGGGGTAGAGAGGTTTGCCTTTATCCCCAAAGTGTTCCTGTCGTCCACCGTCGGGCAGTCGCCGCTGATTGACCTGACCGAGCAGAACTACAGCCACCGTTACTTCGTGGACGGCCAGCTGCACAGCAGCGCCGCCTGGGCAGACAGCAGCTGGAAAACCCTGCTCGCCGGCGGCTTGCGCGGTGGCGGCCGCAGCCTGTTCCTGCTGAACGTGACGGCGCCGGCCAACCTGCTGGAGTCCAAGGCCAACGAGCTGGTGCAGTGGGAGTTCACTTCGTTCGACGACAGCGACTTGGGTCTGACCTTTGCCCAGCCGCAGATACTGCAGCTGAACGATGGCAACTGGTACGTAGTTTCGCCAAACGGCTACAACAGCAGCAATGGCCGTGCGGCCATGTTCTTCCTGCCTGTCAATGCTCGTACCAGCTGGACGTCCTCTGGCTACAAGAAAATGGTGGTAGAGCAAGCCACGGCGGCCAACGGTTTGTCCGATTTTTCTTATTACGACCTCAACAAAGACGGCAAGGTCGACCTGATCTACGCTGGCGACCTGAAAGGCAATATCTGGCGCTTCAACGTCAGCAGCAGCGATACCAGCAAGTGGACGGCCAGCAGTATTTTTGTGGCCGCCGGACCGGATGGTAAGGCGCAGCCGGTGGTGCTCGCGCCACAAATTACCCAACACCCGACGCTCTCGCTGTCGCGTAGTGCCACGGTACCCAATCTGGTACTGACCTTTGCTGCGGGCAAGTTTCTGGAAGCCTGCGACAAGGATGCGGCCGGTTGCAGCGGCGAATCCAGCACCCGCAGTGTTTATAGCATCTGGGATTTTGGCGGCATCGTTTGTAAGCGTGACGAATTGGCCGAAGTAGGTGTGCAGCATTTCCCCGATACCATGCCGAAGACACGCCATGTATTCGACTACGGTACATTGCGCTACCCTACAGCAGGAGTGCGAAATGCAAATTGCCTTAGTAATGGCTTCCGAACTCTGGCCAGTGCCGATGGTAGCGGTGCTTACAGCCTGTCTGGCTACAAGCTGGGTTTCTATCTTGACTTGAAGTTGCCACTTGAGAACGTGGTGAATCTTGAGGTGTTTGGCAAAAATCGGGTCATTTTTGAGACAGACTATCGCAAGTCTCAGGCTGATGTCTGCGAGTCCGAGTTTGTCACTTATCCTTACGATAACTTCAGCTTGACTGGTAAACAGCTGATCGGAGTCATCAATCCTCCGGAGAGTACGGAAGTGGAGGAGCTGATATCACGGCTGATTGCACTTGGTTACGATGAAAAAAAGGCGCGTTTGTTGGCTACCGGCATTGGTGGGCCCGGTAGCCTGCCACTTGCAGGTTCTTACGGTTTGATTCGCCGTAATACCTTTAAAAAGGGTAGTCAGTGCTATCTCAGCTATAACGGCAGCGTTATCGGCCCGGTTGCATGTGGTAGCCGCATTGTCAAGCGTGTCAGTTGGCGTGAAGTGGTCAGCGATTAGCAGGCGGCAGTGTTGAGAGGACCAGAGCATGCAGCTTTGTCCGTCACGTTATTGGCTTTGACGCACAGTTTGAACGTGTTTTCTTGAAAGCAATGTTCTTTATTTGGATGATTTTTGTTAGTTATTGTTGATTTTGTTGATTTTATTTTATTTGTTTTAATTTTAAAAGGTGCCAATTCTATCAATTGGCACCTTTTTTATTCAGTAAATATTGAATGTAGGCGCAATGGAATGGTTGGTTCTATGCGTTTGTGCTTATATTCCATATGCTGTTTTCAATTGCTATCTTATCGACTACGATAAAAGGGCTTTGTTGCTCAATGTGCTTTTATCGGGTTTGATATGACATCGTTTTTATTAAGGTCGCAGTTTGCTGCCGTCTGCATGCTGGCTAGCGTTGCTCATGCCATCGTACCGGTTAGCCCGTCGCCACTGGCAGGTACCGGCGATACCGATGGGCCGAATGTGCTGTTGGCGCTGTCTATCGAGTTTCCCACGGCAGGTTGGGCATACCAGACCGGCTATACCAATACCAATGAATACCTGGGCTACTTTGAGTCTGGCCTGTGCTACAGCTATGTCACCAACGACAGCAGTGCGGGTGTCAACTATTTCAACCCGGTCAGTGCCGTCAATAATGCCAGCTTGCGTACTTGTAACGACGGCTTGTGGTCGGGCAACTTTCTCAACTGGGCAACCGGCACCGCCACCGACATCTTTCGCAAAACGCTGACCGGTGGTTACCGGGTTCGGGAGGCTACCGGCAAGACCATTCTGCGCATGTCACGTCACGGCTATTCAGATGCTGCTGCTACGCGTAGTTATGGGGACTTCCGTGGTTATTTGCCTTTACTATCCGGTCATGGCAGCGGGTCTACCTATCGCAACATGACAGCAACTATGGTGCGTCCTAGCGCTAATCCGTTTTCTGTCAATCTAAGTCGCAGTTACGAGCGCTGGAATGGTTTTAGCTGGGTGCAGTCTTCAGATACAAGCCGCTATGACCTGAACGTGCGCGCCTGCGTGCAATCCACCAGTTTTGGCATGGCCAGTAACTGCACCCTGTACACGCCGTCTACCGGGGTGGTGGATTACAAGCCGGAAGGCTTGATCCAGAAATACGCCAAAACCATGCGCGTGGGCGTGTTCAGTTACTTGCTCGACAACAGTGAAACCCGCGATGGCGGCGTGCTACGGGCGCGTTTGAAGTACCCTGGCTGCTATCAGACAGTAACCACCAATAGCGGTAACACTATCGCCTTGGGGCAGGAGTGGGACCCGAAAACCGGGGTCTTTTACACGAACCCCGACCCAACAGACGCTAGTGGTAGCAGCGTTAGCAACAGCGGGGTGGTGAATTACCTGAACCGTTTCGGTGAGGGGGGCTACAAGACGCTGGACCCGGCCGCCGAGCTGTACTACGCGTCGCTGCGCTACTTGCGCAACAAGGGCAATCTCAGCGCTTATTCCAACATTACCAATGCCAACCAGCGAGACAGCTTTCCGGTGATTACCGACTGGGATGACCCGCTGAAAAATTCTGACCAGAACAGCTTCATCATCTATTTCGGTGATGTCAATGTACACCGCGACGTGGATTTGCCGGGTTCTACCTGGACGGGCGTTACCCTGCGACCACCGGCTGATGATGACGAAATCAACGTTAGTACTTTGCTCAGTACCGTGCGTAATGGCGCTAGTAACAATATTGGTGCCAATCAATCGCCTGGTTATATTGCTGCGCTGGCTTACTGGGGCAATATGTTCGACATTCGTGGCGACAAGTCCGGTACGCAGCGGGTGAAGTCTTTCATGATCGATGTGGTGGAAGGTGGCAACTACAAGAGCGAAACCACCAACTCCTTCTATCTGGCGGCCAAGTGGGGTGGTTTTGACGACAGTAACGGCAACAAGACGCCGGATGTGAAGTCGGAATGGTCGAGCGATCTGCAAACCATCGGCGCCTTCCCTAACGGTGTGCCTGACAACTATGCACCGGCCAACAACCCGGAGGCGCTGATCCGGGCGCTGAACCGTGCCTTCAGTTATGCGGCGCTGGCGGTGAAACCGTCCTTGTCCGGCCTTAGCGTGTCGTCGGGCAATAACAGTGTCGGCACCGGCAGCCACATGTTCCGCACCACGTTTGAACGCTCGTCTGCCAACAGCAGCGATGGTGGTGCCGACTGGTACGGTGACATCGAGGCGTACAAGGTGACGCTGAACAGTAGCAATGCGCTGAACAGCAATTCGCTGGCGTTGGACTGGAGTACCAAATCCATTCTGGAAAGCCAGCTTGGTACCACGGCCAATGGCCGCAATGTGTACGCCTATAACAAGAACACCGAACGTGGCATGGGTTTCGATACGGGCAGCAGCTATCTGCAAACTCAGATCGGTCTCAACGCTGCCGGTTTGGCTTACCTGCGTGGCGACAATACCAATGCCGGCAACAGTGGCAGCAGAGCCTATCGTGCGCGCAGCTACCGTCTGGGGCCGATCGAGCTGGCCAAGGTAGCATTCTATGGTGCACCCGCGGACATCAGCGGCTGCGGCAGTTTCAGCAGCAGCGCCAAGGGGCGGCCATCCATCTACGCAGTACCCGCTAACGACGGCTTCCTGCATATCTTTAACTACGGCAATAAGAATGCTGCCGATAAGGGCAAGGAGCTATTTGCCTTCATGCCGTCTGCGGTGTACCCGCAAGCGGCCAGGTTGGCCGCCAAAGACTACGACTACGTTCGCCTGCACGATGGTAGCCCGGTCATCAAGGACGTGTGCCTCAATAACACCGCCACCACATTGTTGATCGGCTCTACCGGACGTGGCATTACCCGGAGTGACGGCTATGGCAGTAGCAGCATTTACGCCATCGACGTTACCACGCCAACCAGCATGAACGCCGACAGCGTGCGCTGGGAGTTCTCGTCCAGCAACGATAGCCTGCTGGGCAATATGATGACGCTGCCCAAGCTGGTGAAACTCAATAACGGTAAATGGGCAGCGGTACTGGGTAACGGCATTAACCAAACGGCCAGCAACGCCGGCGTCTTCTTGCTAATGCTGGACAAGGCACCTGGCGACCCCTGGGTGCTGGGCAGCAATTATTTCCGTCTCACCGTCAGCCCAGGCAGTACGCCCTTGTATTCGCCCAACGGTATTACCGACGTCAGCACTTACGATGACGACAGTAATGGCACGGCGGACTTTCTCTACGCTGGCGACCTTAACGGCCACGTGTGGAAGTTCGACATCAGTGCTACCGATCCGGCACGCTGGAACGTGGCACTAGGCGGTCAGCCGCTGTTTACTGCGTACACCATGAGTGGCAGCACCTTGGGCGATCGTCAGCCGATTACCGCGGCGCCCACCCTGATGAAAACGGCAGGCGGGCAGAAGATGGTGGTGTTTGGTACCGGCATCAACTACGCCGAGGCTGACCGTGCTACCAGTGGCCAGGCCATTTACGGCATTTACGACAATAACCAGCAGATTGCCGACCCACGCAGTTTGTTGGCGCATGCGGTGCCGTCTGCCGATTCTGGTTTTTCGCGCACCTCTACCAGCAGTGTGGCGGCCAACCAGAAGGGCTGGTACATCCCGCTGACCAGTAATGAACAGGTAGTGTCGTCGCCGTTTTACATGTCGTTGCGCCGCAGTGATCTGGTGGTGATCGACAGCATCCGTTTACGGCAAGAGTGTGCAGCCGGCGGCGAGGCGTCGTTCCGCACCATTGTCAACCTCAGTAATGGTGCCGCTCCCGAGATGGTACTGATGGACACCAATGGTGATGGCCGTATCAACAGTCTGGACAGCCGGTACAACCGGCAGTCGCTTTCCACCGGTGTCAATTACGGTGGTTCACTGCTGGTTACGCTGCCTAGCGGCAGGCTGGCGCTTTGCAACACGGGTGCCGGCGGTACTATCGAGTGCAACACCATGGGTAGTGCGAGCCGGGTAGTCAAACGGGTAAGCTGGCGTGAAGTGATCAGTGATTGAGGCGGGCAGGGTAGTTTCCTTGCCATTGGCAACAAGAGCCTGTTTGCATTGCAAGCAGGCTTTTTATCTATCACAGGGTGCGGCCCCCGCCTTGTGCGCAGGTCACAACTATAGAATTTGAATGGGATTTTTAATGCCAATAGCGTAGACTAGCGAGTATCATCCTGGTATCGATAAATACCGGCCCGCGAGGCCTGATGTTCGCCCATGCGCTCACCGCTATTGCCATACTTGTTGTGCAGCTTGCTTTGCAGCACCAGCGCCGCTTTTGCACGCGACCTGGTGATTCCGCCAGCGCCACTTACTGCCACGCGCAGTATTCAGCCACAGATCATGTACCAGATAGACGACTCCGGTTCGATGATGTGGGACATCATGCCCGACAGCTATATGCCCAAGGGTAATGCCAGCGGTTATCTGTTTGCCCCTACCCGTAACAATACGGTATACGGTGGTGCCAACTACGCCTCGATAGGTAACTACTATCTGCCAGCGCAGAGCGGGCTCAATATCTACGAAGTCTTCCTGCGTTCCTCGCGCAACAACGCCGTTTATTACAATCCCAATCAGACATACAAACCGTGGGTGGATGCCGACGGCAACGTCTATGCCCCGTACAATGCGGCTGACAATCCGAAGCAAGCCAGCTTCAACCCGGCTTACCAGTGGGCCGACAAGATCGACCTCACCAGTTACCAGCAGCTACGGGCACGGTGGTATTACAAGAATGCCTTGCACGGCGAGGGCAATATTGGCTACTGCAGGTTTAACGATGACTGCAGGCAGACTCAGGCTGCTGAAGTCATCACGCAGCAAGGCTATTGGCCCATTACCTTCTATGTCTACAAAGGCAGCGGCTCGGCGCAAGACCGTAAAAACTATCATCGCTACCAGATCCGCAACGACAAAGCCTATGTCACCGATCTGGCCGAAGTGGACAGCAGGGGTGACGACAGCCGTAGGGAAAATGAGATCAGCCAGTTTCCGTGGGGCCGCAGCGTAGCGGAAGAGGCGCGTAACTTTGCCGTTTGGTTCCAGTATTACCGCTCACGCATCCTGGCGGCCAAAGCCAGCACGGCACTGGCTTTTGCCGAGCTGGGAACCGAGTACCTGGTGGGTTTTTCCACCATCAACGGGCGTAGTAGTGGCAGTTACCTGCCGGTACCGACCGAAGGTGGCTTCACCGGCACCAACCGGCAGTTGTTTTTCGATACCTTGCTCAATCTGTTTACCTACCAGAAAGGCACGCCCTTGCGTTCGGCGCTGCAGTGGTCTGGCGAGAATTTCAAGAACAACTACTGGAACGATGGTGTCAGTTGCCGACGCGCGTTCACCATCCTGACGACCGATGGTTACTGGAGTGCCGAAAACATCAACGTCGGTAATGTCGATAGCTTCGACAATGCCCCATACCCCGACACCTTGCACAACACGCTGGCGGACGTGGCAATGCGCTACTGGCGTTACGATCTGAAGCCAGACCTGACCAACAATATCCGCCCCAGCGCACAAAACCCGGCATATTGGCAGCACATGACCACCTTCAGCCTGTCGCTGGGTTTGAAAGGCACGCTGGACCCGGTAGCCGACTTGCCGTTGTTGGCCGCGGGCAGCAAAAGTTGGCCCGACCCGGGCCAGGCAGAGATACACAAGATCGATGACCTGTTACACGCTGCCGTCAATACCCGAGGCCGCTTTGTGGCTGCGGCCAACCCCGACGAGTTCCGCCAGGGTTTGTTGGACGCACTTAACGAAATTACCCAGATGTCCGGTTCGCAGGCCGCCGGTGGCATGAGCCAGCAGGTATACACCGACGGCGCCCTGTACTTTCAGGCTGGCTTTGATTCCGATAACTGGACCGGCAGCCTGCAGGCTTTCAAACTGGTGAAAAGTGGCAGCACCGTTACGGTGGGCGCACCACTATGGAATGCCGCTGATCGTCTGAGCAAAGGCAAAAACCGCATCATCCTGATGGGCGGCGGGGGCAGTGGCAATCAAGCGCGCCCGTTTACCTGGTCAGACCTGCAGGCGGCCAGGCTTACTACCAACCTGGACAGTAATCTGGTGAGTTACCTGCGTGGCAATGGTGACGGGGAAGGCCGCTATTACCGCATGCGTACCACCCTGCTGGGCGATATCGTCGGCTCGGCACCGGTGTATGTCGGCGCCCCCAGTGCCAAACTCAGCACGGCCAAGAACCGGCCAGCCATGGTGTATGTGGGCGCCAACGACGGCATGTTGCACGCCTTTGACGCCAATACTGGTGAAGAACGCTTTGCTTACATACCGTCTTCGCTACTGCCGCACCTCAAAAAGCTATCGGAAAAAACCTACCCGGAACAACACCGCTACTACGTTGATGGCCTCAATACCGTGGCCGAAGCTACCGGGCAAGACGACAACCGGCTGGCAACCTACCTGGCCGGTACCCTTGGCCGCGGTGGCGAGGCCATGTATCTGCTGGACATCACCCATCCCGACCTGGTGAGGGAAGACAGCAACGCAGCGGCCTCCCTGTTGCGCTGGGAGTTCGGTAGCCAGCATAGCGCACACATGGGCAAGCAGCACGGTCTGTCGCCGCAAATCCTGCGCCTGAATGACGGCAAAGACTACGTGCTGGCCCCGAATGGTTACAACAGCAAGCAAGGCAGCGCCTCGCTGTTCATTCTGCCGGTGCGCGGCGACATCAGCAGCTGGAGCGAAGGCAGCAATTACTGGCGGCTGCAGGCCGCCCCCGGTGGCGGGAACGGCCTTTCCGACATCACCCCGTACGATCTGGACAACAACGGCACCATCGATCTGGTGTATGCCGGCGACCGTCTGGGCAATCTTTGGCGGTTTGATTTGTCCGCCAAAACCCCGTCAGACTGGCAACAGCAAGCGCCCAGCCTGCTGTTTACGGCCATTGGCCCTAACGGCCAGCCCCAGCCGGTGATGGCCGCCCCGGTTGTCGCGCCGCATCCCGACTACCAAACCGTCACGCCCACCGCCCAACGCCCCGGCTTGATGGTGTACCTGGGTACCGGCCGCTATCTGGATAGCTGCGACCAAGCCGGCGGTAGCTGCAGCAATGAAGACCGGGTACAGTCCATTTACGGCCTGTGGGACTATGGTGGCCGCATCTGCCAGCGCAAGGAGCTACTACCCCAGTACCTGAGCAACGCGACCATCAGCGGCGCTAGCAGCGGCAGCTACCGCCAGGTAAGCGACAACAAGCTTGCCTATCCACCGCACAATGTCGAGCTGTCGCCATGCCTGGACAGCACAGGGCCAAGAACCGAGATGCTTACCAGGTTAAAAAATGGCAATGTTGACAAGCGCTACCCCTTCCCGGACTTTACAAAGCCGCAAGCCGAGCGCGATGCCAGTGGCGGCTATTGGCTGGGCTGGTATATCGATCTGCCGGCAGGCGGCGAGCGGGTAGTCAGTGCGCTGGACTATTACAAAAAACGCGTAGAGGTGCAGACCTACATCCCGGCAGCACAGTCGAAAAACGTGTGCGAGGTGGGCAAGGACAGTGGCTATCTGCTGCGCCTGAACTACCGTAACGGCGGCGTATTTGCCAAGCCGCGCTTTGATGATGAATTGCTGAAAGCCGCCTTGGGTAAACCGGGTAGCAGCGCCAGCCGAGTGGTAGGCAAGGCCACCGCCGGCTCACTGGGGCGCAGCCGCATCAAATCCGGTAACCGCTTCTCGCTGGTGTTGTCGCTGACCTCCGGTGGTACTGGCGGCGAGCTGGACGAAATGCTGGGCAGGGTAGTAACCCGGGTAAGCTGGCGCGAGATCGTGACCCCCTGAGCCAAGGTTGGCCGCAACCTGGCCACACTGCTACTAATGAAAAAGCCTGTTTGCAACGCAAACAGGCTTTTTCATCACACTCAGAGCAGCCACCGGTGCGAACCGGCGCTGTCCTCCGTGTTGGGCTTTAGCGTTTAGCTGCCGCCTTGGTGCTTACTCCGCCTGCGCGCTACCAGCGTCACCCTCGGCCTGACGGGCTTCGAATGCGGCACGCTTTTCCGCGTTGGCCGCAGTGCGGGCTTGGAACTCTGCAGTGCGGGCGGCTTTGGCGGCCAGCTTCTCGGCCTTTTCGGCGGCCTTGATCTGGGCCAGTTCGGCTTCGCGCAGTTCGCGGGCGGCGATGGCGGCTTCACGGGCGATGGCGCGTTCGGCTTCTTCAGCGGCTTCCATGGCGTCCACTTCTTCGCGGGTCATGCACGGGCTGGTTTTTTCGAACCAGGCGATGGACTCCACGTGGCCGGTGTGCGGGAACATGTTCACGATACCGGCCGCTTTCAGCGTGTAGCCCTTGGTGTGCACCAGTACGCCGGCGTCGCGGGCCAGCGTGGACGGGTTGCACGATACATAAACCAGGCGCTGCGGGGCGGTTTCTTCGGTGAAGGCCTTCACCAGCTGGATGGCGCCGTCACGCGGCGGGTCGATCAGCATCTTGTCGAACTTGCCCAGCGCGGCCAACGATTCTTCGGTGACGTCGAACAGGTTGGCCATCTCGTAGCTCACCTTGTCTTGCAGGCCGTTGTGGGTGGCGTTTTCCACCGCGCGTTTTACCAGCGCGTGGCTGCCTTCCATGCCGTGCACGGTGGCGCCGCTACGGGCGATGGGTAGGGTGAAGTTGCCGATGCCGCAGAACATGTCGGCGATGCGTTCGCCGGCTTGCGGGTCCAGCAGGCGCAGTGCGCGCGACACCATCACGTTGTTGATGTCGGGGTTCACCTGGGTGAACTCGGTGGGGTAGTACGGCATTTCCACGTCGAAGTCGCGCAGGCGGTAGGTGAGCTTGGGCGCGTCCAGCGGGTAGATTGGGTAACAGGTTTCCGGGCCTTTGGGCTGCAGCCATACCTGCAGCGGGCGGCCAGGCTGGCTGTGGGTGTCGGAAAACGCCTTCAGGATGGCGAAGTCGTTATCGGTGATGGCTTCCATATTGCGGAACACCAGGATGTCCACTTCGGCGCCCACAGCCACTTCCACCTGCGGCATGCGGTTGTTGATCGACAGCTTGATGATCATGTCACGCAGCGGGGTAATCAGCGCCGAGATGTGCTTGGGCAGGATGTGGCACTCGTTCATGTCGGCAATGAAACTGGAGCGCTTCTCGTGGAAGCCCACCAGTACGCCGCCTTTCTTTTCCACCAAGCGGGCAGACAGGCGGGCGCGGTGGCGGTAGCCCCAGGCCGGGCCGGCGATCGGGGTCATTACCACTTCCGGTTTGACGCGGCCGATGCGCGCCAGGTTGTCTTCCATCACGCGCTGCTTGATGGCGACCTGGGCGGTGAATTCCACGTGCTGCATCGAGCAGCCACCGCATACGCCGTAGTGCGGACAGGAGGGCTCGGTGCGCATGTAGCTGTCTTTCAACACTTCTACCGCTACAGCGTTCTCGTAGCTGGGTTTTTTGCGGAAGCTGCTGTAAGTAACTACTTCGTAAGGCAGTGCGCCTTCGATAAAAATGGTTTTGCCTTCGACGTGGGCAACACCACGTCCTTCATGGTCCAGGGATTCGATCTGGGCAATGTGTTGCTGTTGAGTCATTGTTTTTTAAAGTCAAAATGCGGTGGCAAAGACGGCAATTGTCGCAGAAACCACAGCAAAACGCACGGCACGCCGGCGCTGTTACGGCATTGCAACAAATGGTGCGTCATCTGCTACCATCGCCCCAATGCAACCTGTACGAATGACCAAATTGACGATGAGAGCCAGCCTTGTCCTGCTTCCCCTGTTGTGCAGCCCAGCTTTGGCCGCGACGCCGGAGCCGGATGTCGAGATTTCGCCGGTAGGCCAGCACCTGGTGGTGAACCTGCCGCAAACCCGCGTGTTGCTGTATCAGGACGGGGTGCTGCTGCGCAGCTACCCGGTGGCGGTGGGCAAGCAGATTACCCGTACCCCGACCGGCAGCTACAGCATTAGCGGTATTTATCGAGACCCGACATGGCACGTGCCCAAGTCTATCCAGGCCGAGATGGCCAAGAAAGGGCAGCCGGTAAAAACCGAGGTACCGCCGGGGCCGGACAACCCGCTGGGCAAGGTGTTCATTCGTTTTGGCGAGCCGCGTCTGGGGCTGGGTTTTCATGGCACTAATCAGCCCGGCAGCGTGCCTGGTGTACGCAGCCACGGCTGCGTACGGCTAAAGAACGAAAACGCGCTGGCGCTGGCCGACTGGGTTAACCCGGGTGCGCAGGTGACGATCGCTTATCAGCCCCTGCTATTGAACGAAGATGAGGCCGGCGAGTTGTGGCTGACGGCCTATCGTGACATCTACGGCATGAAAGACCCGTCTTATCGTCATCTGGCCAATACCCTGCTGCAGTGGCAGACCGACAGTGGCAAAGTGTTGTATGGCAAACGGGTGGATATGGCCATTCGCGAGCGTACCGGCAGACCGGTATGTCTGTCGTGCAAGGATGCCGAGCGTGCCACCATCACCGGCGCGCTCAGTAGCAAGCGCTGGCTGAGTGTGGACAGCCCGGCTGACAACCAGGAAGCCACGGTCCCGGTAGATGGCCGCAGTATGCAAACCCGCTCGCCAGTACAGCCCAGTTGAGCTTGTCTAGCAGCTGACTAAGCCCGTCCACGTGACGGGCTTTTTGCTGCCTGGCTATGCCGTGCGGGAGTTATGGTGCTGTTTGACGGTAGTCATGCCATTGCTGGCTGCTGGGGCTGATACTGCAATAAATACTGCTAATAAAACCGGCGCGCCAACGCCACCGTTTATTGCATAGCCTTGGTTAGCTGCGAACGGTGAGCCAACCCTGCACCGGGCAAATAGGGCATTGCCCGGGCCACAGCCATAGAGCACACCACCATGAACTTGCATGAGTACCTGATTGCCGCTCACCGTCGTTGTCGCCTGTTGCTGGGTGAAGTACGTCACCAGGTGGATGGGGATGCTTGGGTAACGGCGCAGCAACAGTGTCGGGCCCTCTGCGTTGAAATGGACGGTCATTTTACCGACGAGGAACAAATCCTCTACCCGCTGTTTGAGCAGGCTACCGCGATGCCGCGTGGTCCTACCGAGATCATGCGTTACGAGCACGACCAGATGCGCGAGCTGATGGAGGCAATGTATCAGGCCATCAGCCAGCAGCAGCGCCAGCGTTTCGACGAGCTGGCAGATAGTTTGCAGCAGTTGCTGCAGCAGCATAACGTGAAGGAAGAAAGCATCCTGTATCCGTTTTGCCAGCCGGGGCCGGCTGCCATGATGGCTTTACTGGCAGACAAACCGTCTGATCCGGCTTAGGGCATGCTGATGCTGTACTTGATGCCATAGCGCTTGGCTGGCGGTGGCAATGCGCGACCAGCCGGGCGCAGCAAGGCAAACGCTGACGGCGCCATGCTTAGCAGGCAGCCAGTTTGCGCCGTGCTTGCGCCAGGTCCCAGTCGCCTTGCAGGTCCAGCCAGAAGCGCGGCGGCAGGCCGAACAGCCGCGACAGCCGCAGCGCGGTATCCGGCGTAATGCTGCGGTGGCCCTGGATGATTTCGTTCAGGCGCCGCCGCGATAGCCCCAGCTGGCTGGCGGCGTCGGTTTGCGTCAGCCCGGCCGGGCGCAGAAAACGGCTGTACAGAAAGCGGCCGGGGGCGATAGGGGTTCGGGTGTTCAGGGGGTGACGTGCCATGCGGCCAACCTCTAGAAAAAATGGCCGGGGTCGCCCCCGGCCCAAACTTACCCACACACTCTTACTAAAATTGTCCGGCGATGGTGTCGTGTGCCATCGCCGCCTGACGGGTACTAATCCTTGAACATGCGGAAGCCGCTGATCATGGTCGAGACCATGCTCTGCTTGGACATGATGTCCTCGCGGATGGCGGCGTACACGTGGATCATCACGAACAGCAAAATGGCCCACATGCCCAGCCGGTGCCAGCTGTGTACGTCCAGGCTGTTGCCGAATGCCACGATCACCCAGTTAAAAGCGGTATGTGCCCAGCTACCCTCGCCGGTGCCTTCGCCGTACAGCGCAAAGCCGGTGGCGCACATGAACAGCGTGGCCCAGATGAAGCTGGCCATCGCAATCTGCCCCACCGGGTTATGGCCGATGTACTTCTTCGGGTAGCGCTCGATAAACAGGTACCAGCGGATTTCAAAGAAAAATTCCTGCCACCAGGCCTTGTCCCATACCGGCACCAGAATGATCTCGCGGGCGTGGTGGTTGCCCACGATCGCCCAGTACAGCCGGCCCACCAGCCCCACTGCCAGCACGTAGCCGGCGGCAAAGTGGGCAAAGCGGATATAGCCCATCACGTACTGGTAGGTGGCCTCGCCCGGCACGCTGGGTAGCGGCTTGCCGATAAAATAGCCAGTGAGCGACAAGATGATGATGCACAGCACCGTCACCCAGTGCCATAGCCGCACCGGCGCTTCGTACACGTAAACCGACGTTACCTTGCGGCCCAGCCCCTGCGGGGCGTTGCCGTCAAAACCATAGCTTTTCATCGCTTGCTCCTGCTCTGAAAGAACCGGTAGCGCCGTGGCGGGGGAGTGCAGCCCCCGCCACGGGCCATGCCGGCGATCCGGCCGCCGCCGGGGTGTGCGGTGGCGGCAGCCGGGTCTGGGGACGACAGGTTGGCCGCATGCGGCCAACCGCTCGCGCCTAGCGCACCTGTACCTTTACCAGCTCGCCGCCGTCGTCGCCGATGACGTGGGTAGAGCAGGCCAGGCAGGGGTCGAAGCTGTGCAGCGTGCGCAGGATCTCCAGCGGCTGGTCCGGCACCGCCATCTTGGTGCCCATCAGCGACGCCTCGTAGGCGCCGATCTGGCCCTTGTCGTCGCGCGGGCCGGCGTTCCAGGTGGTGGGCACCACGCACTGGTAGCTGTCGATCTTGGTGTTCTCGATCTTCAGCCAGTGGCCCAACGCGCCGCGCGGCGCCTCGGTAAAGCCCACGCCTTTTACCGATGCCGGCCAGGTGGCCGGGTCCCATTTTTCGACGTTGGCGGTGGCGGTGTCACCGTTCTTGATGTTGGCGATCAGCTGGTCGTAGAAGCTGGCCATTTGGCGCGCGGCCCATACCGACTCCAGCGCGCGGGCGGCGGTGCGACCGTTGGTGGAGAACATCACCTCCAGCGGTGCGTTGAAGTGCTTCAGCAGCGCGTCTACCGGCTCTTTGAACTCTGGCTTGTTCTGGTGGTAGCCGATCAGGTAGCGTGCCAGCGGGCCCACTTCCATGGCGTGGCCTTTCCAGCGCGGCGATTTGATCCACGAGTACTTGGCCGACTCGTCCAGCGACTCGATGCGTGTCTTGGTGCCTTTATGGTTCGGCCCCAGCTCGAATTTGGGCTCGGTGATGCCATCGAACGGGTGCAGGCCTTTCTTGTCGTCGCCGTAGCTGTACCAGCTGTGGGTGACGAATTCCTGGATTTCGTCCGGCGCGTACAGATCCACCGGGTGGATCTCGCTGAACTTGCCGTTGATGATGGCGCCACGCGGCAGCAGCAGGTTGGCTTCGCTAAAGTCGTTGGCGCGCGCCGGGAAGTCACCGTACGACAGCACGCTCTGGCTGGCCAGGCCGCCGCCGATCTTGAACCACTCCGGGTAGAAGCCGGCAATGGCGATCACGTCCGGCACGTACACCTGCTCGCAGAACTCGATGGTGCGGTCGATCACCTGTTTCACCAGGTTCAGCCGCTCCATGTTCACGGCGCCTACCGCGCCGGTGTCGTCCACGTTGATGGCGCACGGCATGCCGCCCACCAGCCAGTTCGGGTGCGGGTTCTTGCCGCCGAAGATGGTGTGGATCTTGACGATTTCCTTCTGGAAATCCAGCGCCTCCAGGTAGTGCGCCACCGCCATCAGGTTGGCTTCCGGCGGCAGTTTCATCGCCGGGTGGCCCCAGTAACCATTGCGGAACGGGCCCAGCTGGCCGCTTTCTACAAAGCGTTTCAGCCGCGACTGCAGGTCGCGGAAGTAACCGGGGCTGGACAGCGGCCAACTGGAGATGCTTTGCGCCAGCTCGCTGGTTTTCTTGGGGTCGGCTTTCAGCGCCGAAATAACATCCACCCAGTCCAGTGCGTGCAGATGGTAGTAGTGCACCAGGTGGTCGTGCACGTACAGCGCGGCCTGCATCATGTTGCGGATCAGGTTGGCGTTTTCGGGGATATTGATCTTCAGCGCGTCTTCCACTGCGCGCACCGAGGTCAGCGCGTGGGTGCCGGTGCACACGCCGCAGATGCGCTCCACGAAGGCCCAGGCGTCGCGCGGGTCGCGGCCTTTCAGGATCACCTCCAGCCCGCGCCACATGGTGCCGGTGGATACCGCGTTGGTAATCACGTTATTGCTGTCGAGGTTCACCTCGCAGCGCAGGTGGCCTTCAATGCGGGTAACCGGGTCTACCACCACGCGGCGGCCGCTGTTGTCCAGGGTAAAGCCTTGGGTCTGGTAGGCCATTACACGTTCTCCTTGTTCTTGTTCTGGGTGTCGTCAAGCGGCTTCAGGTCCTGCTTTTTCAGTACTGTGCTCTTGATGGCGCTTACCGCCGCGTGGGCGGCAATGGCGGCACCCACGCCGCCGGCCACGGTCAGGCCGATCTGGTCGGCGTTGGCCTCGATGCCGAATTGCGGAATGCTGGTGACGCGGTCGTAGAACGAGCCCTTGTCCCAGAAGCCGTCCTCCGAACAACCGATACAGCCGTGGCCGCTTTGTACCGGCCAGCTCACGCCGCCGTTCCAGCGCACGGTGGAGCAGGCGTTGTAGGTGGTGGGGCCCTTGCAGCCCACCTTGTACAGGCAGTAGCCCTTGCGTGCGCCTTCGTCGTCCCAGCTTTCCACGAACTGGCCGGCGTCGAAGTGCGGCCGGCGGTAGCATTTGTCGTGAATGCGCTGGCCGTAGAACATCTTGGGCCGGCCCTGGCGGTCCAGCTCCGGAATGCGGTCGAAGGTCACCATGTAGGTGATGACGGCGGCCATTACTTCCGGGATGGGCGGGCAGCCCGGCACCTTGATGATGGGCTTGTCCAGAATCACCTGGTGTACCGGCGTGGCGCGGGTGGGGTTGGGCTTGGCCGCTTGCACGCAGCCCCAGCTGGCACAGGAGCCCCAGGCGATCAGTGCCTTGGCGTCGGCCGATACGCGCTTCAGTTTTTCCACGAACGGCTCGCCGCCGGGGAAGCAGAACATGCCGTCTTCGTTCAGCGGCGGGTTGCCCTCGATGGCCACGATGTACTCGCCTTTGTGCTTGGCCATGATCTCTTCAAGGATGGCTTCGGCCTGGTGGCCGGCAGCGGCCATGATGGTGTCGTCGTAGTCCAGCGAGATCAGCGACAGGATGGCGTCCTTCGCCAGCGGGTGCGCCGAACGGATGAACGACTCGGTGCAACAGGTACATTCCAGCCCGTGCAGCCAGATCACCGGCGTGCGCGGTTTGGTTTCCAGCGCCTGGGCGATGCGCGGCACAAACGCCGAGCCCAGGCCCATCGAGGTGGCGGTGAGGCTGCAGAACTTCAGAAAGCTGCGGCGGGTAACACCCTGGCGCCGCATGGCCTGGTAGAAAGTCTCCATCGTGGTCTCTGCCTTATTCTGTTTTGTAGGGGGGTGGTAACAACATGGGTGGCGCCCTGTTACAAGAAGCGTGCCAGCTTGGCGGGGTGGGCAAGTGCTTGTTATGTAACGATTTTGTGGCGTGCCGAGTGGCGGGGTGGTAAGCGGCTTTGCAGTGGGTGCGGCCAACTGGTTGCCGGCTGTGCGGCGGGTGTGCTGGCGGGCAGGCAAAAAAATACCGGGCCGGCACAGGGGGGAGCCGGCCCGGTTGTTGTATGCGGTACAACCAGGTTTGGATGGAGGAGTGCGAGCGGCAATACCACTCGTGCAGCGCTCGCCGGGCAAGCGCTGCGCGCGGTGTACTGGCAGTTCCGGGTAGATAAGCCTATGCCGGCCGTTTTCAAGCCCGGCCGGCAACAGAATTACAGGCTGGACGCCAACAGCCAGGCGCCGCAGGCGGCAATGGCGGCACCGCCGGCACGCAGCCACAGGCTGGCGCGCGCCAGCACCGTGTTGCCGGCCAGCAAGCCGGCGCCGTGCAGCGTGGCGGTAGCCAGCACGAAACCGGCCATATAGCTGGCCAGGCTGCCGGCCGGGGCTTCGGCGCCGTGGGCGTGGCCGTGTACCAGCGCAAAGGCGGCAATCAGCGGCAAGCCGACGCTGGCCGGCACGCGGCTACCGGCGGCCACCATCAGGCCCAGCACCAGTACCGACAGCGCAATGCCCGGCTCTACCGCCGGCAGCGCCCCGCCGCCGGCACCCAGCAGGCAACCGGCCAGCATGGCCAGCACGAAGGTGGCCGGTGCCGCCAGACGCAGCTTGCCCGGCTGGCTGGCGGCCCACAGGCCGACGGCTACCATGGCCAGCAGATGGTCCAGCCCGCCTACCGGGTGTGCCATGCCGGTTAGCAGGTTGAAAGTATCGTTGTGGCCGGTGTGGGCCAGCGCGGGCAGGGCAGCGGCGCCCAGGGCGACGGCCAGCAGGCTGCGGGTGGGGGTCATCGGTGTCTCCGGTAGGTTGTCTTGTACCGCACGCGGCGGCTGGAGCTAGCCGCTTGCAGGAAACATGCCAGTTTGCCGCCGGCAGCGGCAAGTGGCTGATTCTTCAAGGGATGACGGCTGGCTGTAACGGGGGCGGTTACAGCGGCTGGCAAGCAGCTTTGCACTCTGGCCCGCCGGCTGGCAGCCGGCTTTGCTGGCGGGTGTCATCGCGCTGTCACGCCAGGGCGCTACAGTGGCAGCCGTTCTTCAGGTTTTGTCCCGATGCGTTTCTGCCTTGTGCGGCCTGCCATGCAGGCCGTTTTCTTTTGTTATGCCTGCGGTGGCAGCGGGCAGGCCAGCCCCAGCAAGACGCCGTCCTGGCGTACCACCTGAAAGCCCTCGCGCACATAGAAAGCAACCGCCCGGCTATCGTAGAAGGTACGCAGCCGCAGCTCGCGCCGCCCGGCGGCTTGCTGCCGTAGCCAGCCCAGCGCCTGCGCACCCAGGCCATGGCCTTGCCACGCGGGCAGCAGGTGCAGCTCGGCCACATAAACGGCGCCGGTTTCCAGCCGGTAGCCGATGATGCCGACGCGCGCGTCGCCCAATTGCAGCCAATGGAAGCGGGTGTCGGCGGCGCGCAGCCGGAAGGCGGCACTGTCCCAGGCCAGCTGGTGGCGCTGGTAGTGCTCGGCCATCGCGTTGCGGACAAGGCTTTCGATGGCAGTCAGGTCGTCGCTGCCGGCGGGCGGGAAGGTGAGTGATACGGGCATGGGGGTGGCGCCAGGGTTGGCCGCAATGGCAATAAAAACCGTCACGGTGATGTCATGTTGTGCATTTACAGTGCTGCCGAACAACAGCTTTGGCTGTTGCTGCTCTCCTTATCATCCTGGTCCTGATGCTGTAGACCCGCCCGCGCCAGCGGGCATTTTTTTTGCACGGGCTTTGATCTGGCAACTTGGCACACGGTTTGCCAGTGGTTATGTTAACGTGATTTTTCAGCCAAACAGAGGGAACGCCTGATGAATGCTGCCAAACGTATCAAGAAGCTGATGGATGCCGGCGCCGACCCGCATCAACTGGAAACCCTGAAGCACCTGGTACTGGCCCTGCAGCTGAAGCAGCCGTACGAGCTGCACCGCCTGTACGACATCGATTACCCGTTTTTCCAGATTGCCATGCAACTGCTGGAAGACTGGCGCCTGGGGCACCATATCGATGCCCGCAGCAAGCTGATGGAGCGCCTGTTTGGGGAGTACCCCGAGCTGATGCTGCCCAGCGAAGCCGAGCTGCACCCGGCCGCCACCGCGCCGGCTGTCGAGCCTGCAGCCGCACCGGTTGCCGCCCCGGCCACCGAGCCAGTAGCAGAAGCCGCCGTCACGGCAGAGAAACCGGCCGCCAAGCGCAGCCGCAGCAAGAAAGCCGCTGCCAAGCCGGCTAGCGAATAAGCGCCCTGCCATCCCCAAACGCCCCTGCATGCCCAGCGCCAGGGGCGTTTGTCATGCAGCCGGCAGCGTTAGCGTAAAGCAGGCACCGCCCTCAGCCAGGTTGGCCGCAGACAGCGTACCGCCGTGCTGTTCCACGATGCCGTAGCTGATCGACAAGCCCAGGCCGGTGCCTTTGCCCACCGGCTTGGTGGTAAAGAACGGGTCGAAGATGCGCGCCAGGTTGGCCGCCGCAATACCGGGGCCGTTGTCGGCCACGCTCAGCGCCACCCGGCCCTGCTCGCAGGCCAGCGTCAGCGTCAGCGCCGGGGCGGCTTGCGCTTCCACCGCGTCGTAGGCGTTCTGGATCAGGTTCACCAGCACTTGCTGCAGCTGGTTGGCGGAGCCGGTGACCCACTGTGCGTCGTCCAGCCCGTGGCAGTGCACGTTGACGCGGTGCGGCGCCGCCTGGCCCACCCAGTGCAGCGCGCGCTGCACCGCCTCGGCCAGGTTTACGCGCTGGCGGGTGTCGGTTTCGATGGCAGAAAAACGTTTCAGCGCGTCCACAATGGCGCTGCTGCGTTGCGCGCCTTCCATCAGCCCGTCCAGCAGCGACGGCAGGTCGGCCAGCAGGCGGTCGATCTTCAGCTGCTGGCGCAGCGCGGCGGCGTCGGGGTTGGCCGCGTGCACGGCGGCCAGGTACTGCTGCAGCTTGGCGGCGTAGCGCTGCATGGCGTGGGTGTTGCCGACGATGAAGCTGATCGGGTTGTTCAGCTCGTGCGCCACGCCGGCCACCAGCCGCCCCAGCGACGCCATCTTTTCGGCCTGCACCAGCTGCGCCTGCGCCGCCTTCAGTGCCTCGTGCGCCTGTTTCAGCTCGGCGTAGGCTTTCTTCAGTTCACCCACCGGGCGCCCCACGGCCACAAACCCGCTGTAGCGGCGTTCGCCGTCGTACAACGCGCTGACGTTCCAGGTGACGGGTATCGCCTCGCCGTTATGGGCGATCAGCGCGATTTCGATATCGCTACCCTCGGCGTTGCCGGCGGCCAACCGTTGCAGCAGCAGCTCGCGCTCGGCCTCGCCCGGCACCAGGTCGGTGAGCTTGCAGGCGGTGAGCAGGCTTTCGCTCAGCCCGGTTAGCGACACCATGGCGCGGTTCACCTGCCGTACCTGGCCCAGCGTGTCGCACACCACCATCACGTCGGTCATGGCTTCCAGCACGCCCTCGGTAAAGCGGTGCGCGTCGGCCAGCTCGCGGTGTTTGGCTTCCAGTGTTTCCTGCGATTGCACCAGCTCGGTGTACACCTGGTCCATGCGGCGTATCACGTCGATCCAGGCTTCTTCGGCCAGCTCGCCACCCAGACGGGTGGCTTCGGCGCTGCTGCTGAGTTTGTCGGGCATGGCTTTGCTCGTTTCTCTGTCTATCAGCTTGTTCTGTGAGCCGTGTGAATAGGGCCGGAGGGTGGACGGACGATAGTGAATCCGCGCTGCGGATGGTGATCAACATAGCCGGTTCCGCCCGGCGGACGGGGTACTTTCTTTTGCGTCGCCAAAAGAAAGTACCCAAAGAAAAGGCGACCCGGGGCTGCTCGAAACCCCGCGCCAAACGGCCCGCCCCAGGCGCCGCCGAACTCGCCCCTTGCTAACGGCGCGGGGCTCAAACAAATCGGCGTCTTAAAACCTGGGGCAAACCGTTTTGCCCGGCTCGCGCCAACGGGATGGGGCACGTGGCTAAGGTGTCTGTATTCGCTCATGGGGTAAAACCTGTCCTACTGCACCGTGCACACCTGGCACGGGTCGAAGCTGCGCACGATGTGCTGCACTGCCAGCGCCTGCGCGTCGTCGGCCACGGTGCCCAGCAGGGCGGCTTCCAGCGGGCCGGGCTGGCCGTCGCTGTCGCGCGGCGAGAAGTTCCAGGTGGTGGGGGCGATGATCTGGTAGCGCTGGATGCGGCTGCCGTCCAGCGTGACCCAATGGCCCAGCATGCCGCGTGCCGCTTCGGTCAGGCCTTCGCCACGGGCGTACAGCGGGTGCGCCGGCAGCGCAGTCTGGAACGGCGCGTCCAGCTCGATGGCGGCCAGCCACGCCTGCATCTGCAGCACCAGCAGCGCCATTTCGCGCACCCGGGCCAGTACGCGGGTGTACACGCTGCTGCCTTGCGCCTGCACCAGCGTGGTGGTCAGCCGGTCGCGGCGCAGCAGGGCGCGGGCGATGGCGCCGGTTTGCGCCGGCTGCCCGGCCAGACGCGGCGCCTTGCTCCAGCTGTAGGCGTCGGCTTTGTCCGGTACCGGCAGCGTGTCGTCGTCAAACGGGTGGGTGGGGCCGTAGTCCACCAGCCAGGCGTGGCGGCTGTGTTCGCGGATCTGCGCGGTATCCAGCACGTCAAGGCGGCCCTGCCGCCACACGCCGGCGGGCGCCCATGCGCTGCTGCCTTCGCCTTCCAGATAGGCCGGGCCGGCCAGCAGCGGTGCGTCGCAACGTCCCAGCGTGGCCAGGCCAAGGCTGTCGGCCAGCAGCAGAAAGCGCGCCAGGTCGGCCTGCGGCTGGTGGCCCACGTAGTCGGCCAGCGCCGCCGGGCTGTCCCAGGCGGCTACCTCTTGCAGCGGCACGCCGTAGGTGTGCTGTTCCAGAAAGCGGCGGAAGGCGGCCAGCCATTGCCCCAGCCGCACGCGTTCGGCGGCGCTGACGGTGCGGCTGACGCCGCCGGGCTGGATCACCATGGTGTGCGGCCAGTGCCCGGCCAGCGTGCCCATGAAGCGCATCAGCGTGGCGCGTGCGGCCAACATCGGCGCGTGGGCGCTGCCTTCCACTGCCTTGAAACGGGCGCGGATGTCGGCGTGCCAGCTATGGCCGGCGTAGGCGTCGCGGGCGAAGTCCGGCATGAAAAACAGGTAGAAGTGTGACAGGTGGTCGGCCACGTTTTCCACGGCGTGGATCAGGTTGGTGACGCGCTCGCCGTTGGCCGGTGGCGTCACGTGGTACAGCTGCGCCAGCGCGCGCGCGGCGGCCACCGACTGCGACACCGAGCAGATGCCGCAGATGCGCGGCACGATGGCCAGCGCGTCCATCGCCTGGCGGCCCACCAGAATGCGTTCGAAGCCGCGAAACAGCCCGCTGGTGGCTTCGGCGGCGGCTACCTTGCCGTTTTGCAGTTCCAGCGTCAGCGTCAGGTCGCCTTCCACACGGCCCAGCGGGCCCAGTATGCGTCGTGTCATGGGGTGTTTTTCTTGGGAAGCGAGGGCGGCATGGTCATGCGGTCCAGCGTGGCGTTGACCTTCACCCGCGTCGGCGTGGCCGACTTGGACAGCGTGGACAGCGCCACGAACCAGGCCTTGGGCATGTCGGTGGGCAGGCCCACCGGGAAGCCGGCAATCTTGGGCGTGTCGAAAAACGCGTGGCCGGGGTCGGCAAAGTCGGGTGCGGTGCAGTTGATGCACGGGTAGCCGCCGGTGAGGCAGGAGCCTTCGCCGTTCCACGGCCGGATGTTGCAGTCGGCGTGCGCCTGCGTGCCCTTGCAGCCGACAAACTCCATCAGGCAGCCTTGCTGGCCGGGCGCCTCGGCGCTGGCCTTGAATTCGTAAAACTCGTTCTTGTCGCAGCCGTGGTGTACCAGCTTGTCGGCGTAGAAGCGTGGCCGGCCCAGCGGGTCCAGGTCGCTGGC
The DNA here is from genome assembly GCF_046297735.1 of Vogesella sp. Classification (NCBI taxonomy): domain Bacteria; kingdom Pseudomonadati; phylum Pseudomonadota; class Betaproteobacteria; order Neisseriales; family Chromobacteriaceae; genus Vogesella; species Vogesella sp. The sequence continues at coordinate 278,305 of NZ_JBKBHK010000004.1, read as the reverse complement.
GGCCAGCGCGTCGGCGGCCAGCAGCGCCAGCGTTTCCAGCACCCAGCCCGGGTGGGTGGGGCAGCCGCTGATGTTGACGACCGGCAGGCCGCTGCTGCCGGCAAAACCCTCGCCCAGTAGGCCGCCCGGCTGGCTGCCCTGCCACGCCAGGCCGGTGGCGCCGGTGAGGTTGTCGCCGGCGGCGGTAATGCCGCCGTAAGCGGCGCAGGTGCCCACTGCCACTACGTAGCGGGCGCGGGTGGCCAGCGCGGCGATCTGCCGGTAATACGGCTGGTGTTCGCTACCACTGATGTGGAAGCGGCCGTCCGCCCCCAGCATCACCGAGCCTTCCAGGCACAGGATGTCGATGCCGTCTGCGGCCAACCCCGCCAGCAGCGGTGCCACCTCGTCGCCGCTGGCTTCGGTCAGCGACGGGTGATAGGCCAGGCGGATGCCGCTATCGGCCAGTGCGGTAAAGAAGTCGGGGCTTTCCGCGCACAGCGCCGACAGCGTACAGCCGCCGCAGCCGCCGCTTTGCAGCCAGACCAGGGTTTTGCTCGTCATGTCATTCCAGCCCGTAGCGCGTCAGCTTGCTGCGCAGGCCTACCCGCGACAGGCCCAGCTCTTCTGCCGCGCGGGTCTTGTTCCAGCGCTGGCGGGTGAGGGTTTCTTTCAGGATGCGCTTCTCCAGCGCCTCCAGCCGCGTTTTGAGGTCGCCCTCGATGCCGGCCAGAAACGCCAGCTCGGCCACCTGTTCTTCGGCAGCGGCCTGCAGCACCTCGGGTGACAGCAGCTCGGCGCCCAGCGCGTCGCCGTCGGCCAGCACCAGCATGCGGTTCAGCTCGTTGCGCAGCTGGCGCACATTGCCCGGCCAGCGGTACAGCCGCAGCGCGTCCTGCGCGTCGGCCAGCAGCGTCAGGCCGGGGCGCTGGTAGTGGCGGCGCGCTTCGTCCAGCAGTTTTTCGGCAATCAGCGGAATATCGGCCGGCCGTTCGCGTAGCGGCGGCACGGTGACGGCAAACGCCGACAGCCGGTAGTACAGGTCTTCGCGGAAGCGCCCCTCGCGCACCAGCTCGGCCAGCTTGCGGTTGGTGGCCGACACCACGCGCACGTCCACCTTCAGCGGGCGCGGGCTGCCCACCGGGCGGATTTCGCCTTCCTGCAGCACGCGCAGCAGTTTGGCCTGGAAGGCGGGCGAGGTTTCGCCGATTTCATCCAGAAAGATGGTGCCGCCGTCAGCCTGCTGGAACAGACCGATGTGGTCCTGATAGGCGCCGGTAAAGGCGCCGCGCTTGTGGCCGAACAGCTCGCTCTCCAGCAGCTGCTCCGGCATGGCGGCGCAGTTTTCCACTACGAAGGGGCGGTCGCGACGGTGGCTGGCGTAGTGCAGCGCCCGCGCCAGCAGCTCTTTGCCGACGCCGGATTCGCCCTCGATCAGCACCGCAATGTCGAAGCCGGCCACGCGCTCCAGCAGTTCGCACACTTTGTCCAGCGGGCTGCCGGCGGCGCGGGTGATGTTGGCCATCGCGTTACGGGCCTTCAGCTCGCGGCGCTTGCCATCCACCCGGCCTTGCAGCCACGGCGCCGAGGTTTTCAGCTCCACGTTCAACAGTTCGTTGTCCTGCTGCAGGCGGAACAGCTCGGCGGCGCCCTGTACGGTCAGCAGCAGGCTTTCCGGGTGCCAGGGTTTCAGCAGGTACTGGTAGATGCCGGCTTCGTTGACGGCGGCGATGATGTCGGCGTTGTCGGTGTAGCCGGACAGGATGATGCGCACCACCTGCGGGTGGCGCTCGCGCACGCGGCGCAGCAGCGCCACGCCGGTCATGTCCGGCATGCGCTGGTCGGTGACAATCACCTGGATGAATTCGCTTTCCAGGATGGCCAGCGCCTCGTCGGCACTGCTGGCGGTAAACAGCGTGAAGTCATCTTCCAGCGTGCGTTGCAGCGCTTCCAGCGAGCGGATTTCATCGTCCACCAGCAAAACGGTAGCTTGGGGGCTCATGGCGTGTCTTTCTGTAGCATGGGCGTATTGTAGCGGGGCCTAGCAAATGCGCGGCAGCATCTCGCCAGCCAGCCAGTCCAGCAGGCGCTCGCCGCCAAACGGCGTGCGCACGCGCACGAAGTGGTGCGGGTCGGCCACCACCTGGCCGATGTTGGCCGCATGGCGCCCCAGCGGGTGCGCCCGCAGCGCGGCCAGCGCGGCGTCGGCTTCGGCGGCGGGGCAGACGGCAATCAGCTTGCCCTCGTTGGCCACGTACAGCGGGTCCAGGCCCAGGAACTCGCAGGCGGCGCGCACCGCCGGTTGCAGCGGAATGGCGTCTTCCTGCAGCTGCATGCCCACGCCGGACTGGCGGGCGATCTCGTTCAGCGTGGTGGCCAGGCCGCCACGGGTGGGGTCGCGCATCAGGCGCAGGCCGGGGCTGGCCGCCATCAGCGCCGCCGCCAGCGTGTGCAGCGCGGCACTGTCGGACACGATGGGGCTGGCAAAGCCCAGGTTTTCGCGCTGGCTCATCACCGCCATGCCGTGCTCGCCCAGCGTGCCGGATACCAGAATCGCATCGCCCGGCCGCGCCTGGCTGCCGCACAGCTGTACGCCGTCGGCCACCACGCCAATGCCGGTGGTGCTGATGTACACGCCGTCGCCATGGCCGCGTTCCACCACCTTGGTGTCGCCGGTCACGATACGCACGCCGGCGTCCCGGGCGGCGGCGGCCATGCTGTCCACGATGCGCTTCAGGTCGGCCAGCGGCAGGCCTTCTTCCAGGATAAAGCCGGCGCTCAGGTACAGCGGCGTGGCGCCGCCCATGGCCAGGTCGTTCACCGTGCCGTGCACCGCCAGGCTGCCGATGTCGCCGCCGGGGAAAAACAGCGGCGAGATCACGTGGCTGTCGGTGGCGATGGCCAGGCGGCCGCCGGGCGGCGGCAGGATGGCCTGGTCGTTACCCTGCGCCAGGTAGTCGTTGCGAAAGGCCGGGGCGAACAGCTCGTCTACCAGCTGCGCCATGGCGCGGCCGCCGCTGCCGTGGGTCATGTCGATGCGGCCGTGGGCCAGGTCCAGCTTGCGGGGGTAGTGGCTCATGCCGGTTGCTCCTGCGGCGCGGTAAAGCGGCCGTAGTGGTAGTGGGCGGCGCAGGCGCCTTCGCTGGACACCATGCACGAACCCAGCGGGTTGTCGGGGGTACAGACAATGCCGAACACCTTGCAGTCCTGCGGCTGCTTTTGCCCGCGCAGGATGGCGGCGCACTCGCAGGCGCGGTGGTCCGGCACGTGGCGGTAGGGCAGGCCAAAGCGCAGCTCGGCGTCGAAGTCGGCGTAGTCGGGGTGGATGGCCAGCGCCGACTGCGGCACCTGGCCCAGGCCGCGCCATTCAAAGGTTGGCCGCAGCACCAGCGTTTCGGCCACCACGGCGCGGGCGGTGGCGTTGCCGTCGGTGGTAACGGCGCGGGTGAACTGGGTGGCCACGCCGGCCTCGCCACGGTTGATGCGCTCTACCAGCATCAGCACCGATTGCAGCACGTCCAGCGGCTCGAAACCGGCAATTACCACCGGCTTGGCGTAGGCGTCGGCCACCGCCTGGTACGGCGCGCTGCCGATCACGGTGCTGACGTGCGACGGGCCGATGAAGCCGTCCAGCTGCACCGCGTCGCCGGCAGCCAGCAGGTGCTGCATGGCAGGCGGGGTCAGCACGTGGTTGCAGAACACGCTGAAGTTGCGCAGCCCTTCGGCGCGGGCGGCTTTCAGTGCCAGCGCGGTGGGCGGGGTGGTGGTTTCAAAGCCGATGGCAAAGAACACCACCTGCCGCGCCGGGTTGTCGCGGGCGATCTGTAGCGCGTCGGCGGTGGAGTACACCATGCGCACGTCGCCGCCCAGCGCCCGCGCCTTGTACAGGCTGAGCTTGTTGCTGGCCGGTACCCGCAGGCAGTCGCCGTAGCTACAGACAATGGCGCCGTGCTGCAGCGCCAGCTCGATGGCGGAGTCGATACGACCGATCGGCAGCACGCACACCGGGCAGCCGGGGCCGTGGATCAGCTGCACCGCCGCTGGCAGCAGGCCGGTGAGGCCGTAGCGGGCAATGGCGTGGGTGTGGCCGCCGCAAAACTCCATCAGCCGGTAGTGGCGGCCGGGCTGTACCGCTTCGGCAATGCGGGCGGCCAGGCCGCGCGCCACGTCGCCGCAGCGGAATTCGTCTACGTATTTCATGGCTGGCCCTCCTGCGGCAGCGCGGCCAGCTCGTGCATCAGCGCCAGCGTTTTTTCGGCTTCGGCGGCGTCCAGCCGGCCGATGGCGTAACCCACGTGCAGGATCACGTAATCGCCGGGCTGCACGCCCGGCACCAGGGCGATGGATACGTCGCGCATCACGCCGTCCACCTCGACACGGGCGCTATCGCCCGCCAGTAGCTCTGTCACTTTCACCGGCATGGCCAGGCACATGGGTCAGTCTCCTTGTTGGCCAGTATCTGCCGTGCTACCCAGGCCTGGCCCACGGCCAGACCGCCGTCGCCGGCCGGCAAGGCCTGCGGGTGGTAGACGGCCAGTCCGGCCTGTTGTAATCGCGGTAGCAGCGCGGCCAGCAAGGTGCGGTTGGCAAAACAGCCGCCGCCCAGTGCCACCGTGCCGAGGTGGTGTTGTTGCGCGGCAGCCAGTACCCAGCTGGCCAGCGCCGCCGCCAGCGTGGCGTGCCACAGGCTGGCGAGGGCGGCGGCGTCGGGCTGGGCCAGCAGCTGCCGTAGCAGCGGCGCCAACTGCAACACGTTGGCCGCATCGGTATGCCAAGCCTCGGCCAGCGGCGCGCAGGGCTGCGCCAGCGCTTGCAGCCGCTGCGGCGCTTCGCCTTCGTAGCCTTGCTGCAGGCACACGCCGGCCAGTGCGGCGACCAGGTCGAAATAGCGGCCCATGCTGCTGCTGTACGGGGTGTTGATGCCGCGTGCCAGCTGCTGCTGTAGCAGCGGCCACGCCGGCTGGTGGCCAAAGCGGCGTTCGGCCTCGCTCGCCAAGCCTTGTTGTAGCAGCCAGGCGGCGGCCACGCGCCACGGTTCGCGCGCGGCGGTGTCGCCGCCGGGCAGCGCCAGCGGTGCCAGGTGGCCGATGCGCTGGCTGTGCGCGCCGTCTACCCGCAGCAGCTCGCCGCCCCAGGCGCCGCCGTCGTCGCCGACGCCGTGGCCGTCCAGCGCCAGGCCCAGTACCGGGCCGTGCAGCTGGTGTTCGGCGCACACGGCGCCGATGTGGGCGTGGTGGTGGCTAATGCGCAGCAGCGGCACCTTGGCCGCCGCGGCCAACTGCGCCGCCAGCTGGCTGGCAAAGTGCTCGCCGTTGTCGCAGGCGATGGCCTGAGGCGTGTGGCCGGCGTGCAGCTGCAGCGCGGCGATGGCGTGCTCCAGCGCCACGCAGGCGGCCGGGTGCGCCAGGTCGCCGACGTGGGCGCCAGGCAGCGCCGCGTTGCCGTATAGCAGCGCCGGCGCGTTTTTCAGGTAGCTGCCGGTGGCCAGCACGGTGGCGCCGTCGGCAGCCAGCGGTAGCACGTCCGGCACGTAGCCACGGCTGCGGCGCAGCGTGGCGCTGCCCAGCGCATCGACGCGCAGCACGCTGTCGTCGCTGCGAGCGTGGATGGCGCGATCGTGCAGCAAAAAGCCGTCGGCAATGCCGGCCAGCGCGGCGAGCGCTTCGTCGTTACTAATGGCCACCGGTGCGCCGCTGGCGTTGCCGCTGGTCATCACCAGCAGCATGGCTTGGGCGTTATCCAGCCAGCCGGTGCCGGCCGGGCGGCCGGCGGCCTCGTGCCACAGCAGCAGGTGCAGCGGCGTGGGCGGCAGCAGCACGCCCAGCTCGGCCAGGCCCGGCGCCAGCGCGTCCGGCAGAGGCGCGTCACCGCGCGGCAGCAGCACGATGGGGCGCGCCGGGCTGGCCAGTAGCGTGGCAGCGGCGGCATCCAGCTGCACCACGCCGTGCAGGCTGGCCAGGTTGGCCGCCATCAGCGCCAGCGGCTTGGCCGGGCGGTGCTTGCGCTGGCGCAGTCGGGCGATGGCGGCGGCGTTGCGCGCGTCGCAGGCCAGATGAAAGCCACCGCTGCTTTTTATCGCCACGATGCCGCCGCCTTGCAGCGTGGCCAGCGCCAGTGCCAGCGGGTCGCCGGCTTGCGGCGTACCCTCCGCGCCCAGGTAGTGCAGCTGCGGGCCGCAGGCCGGGCAGCAGGTGGGTTCGGCGTGAAAGCGGCGGCTGGCCGGCTGCTGGTAGTCGGCGTCGCAGGCCGCGCACAGCGCAAAGCCGGCCAGCGTGGTGGCGCTGCGGTCGTAGGGCAGGGCGCGGGTGACGCTGTAGCGCGGGCCGCACTGCGTGCAGTTGATGAAGGCGTGGCGCCAGTGGCGGCCAGCTGGCTGGCACAGCTCGGCCAGGCAAGCGGCGCACGGCGCGCTGTCGGCCGGTAGCCGCACCTGCGCCGTGTGGCCGCTGCTGGCAGCGATGACGAAATCCTGCCCGCCTTGTGGCGGCAGCGCGTGGCTGGTGAGGCTATCCACCTGCGCCTGCGGCGGCAGGCCGGCCAGCAGCTGCACGGCAAAGGCGTCCAGCTGCGCAGGCGGGCCTTCCACCTCGATCACCACCCCGCTGGCGTGGTTGGCCACGTGGCCGGCCAGCCCCAGCTTGCTGGCTACGCGCCACACGTGCGGGCGAAAGCCCACGCCTTGCACGCGGCCACGGGCGGTGAGGCAACGGCGTTGCAGCGTCATGCCTTAGCCCTGCGCCAGCCGGGCTTCCAGCGCGGCGACCTGGGCTTTCAGCTCGGCCAGCTGGTTTTGCTGGGCTACCCGCTCGGCGCGCAGGGCGCGGGCTTCGATCAGGCCACCGGCCAGCCACTGCAGCCAGGCGTCCATGCCGTCGCCGTTGCGGGCGCTCAGCTGCAGCACCTCGATGGCGGGGTTGACGCGGCGGGCGTAGGCGATGCAGGCATCGACGTTGAAATCCAGGTGCGGCAGCAGGTCGGTCTTGGTCAGCACCATCAGGCTGGCGGCGGCAAACATGTCCGGGTACTTCAGCGGTTTGTCCTCGCCCTCGGTGACCGACAGGATGGCCACCTTGTGCGCCTCGCCCAGGTCGAACGCCGCCGGGCACACCAGGTTGCCGACGTTTTCGATCAGCAGCAGGCTGTCGTCCTGCAGCGCCAGCGCGTCCAGCGCCTGGCCCACCATGTGCGCGTCCAGGTGGCAGCCCTTGCCGGTGTTGATCTGGATGGCCGGCGCGCCGGCGGCGCGGATGCGCTCCGCGTCGTGCGCGGTTTGCTGGTCGCCCTCGATCACCGCCAGCGGGGTGGAGGCGGCCAACCTTTGTACGGTTTCGGTCAGCAGCGTGGTCTTCCCGGAGCCAGGGCTGGACACCAGGTTCAGCGCGAAAATGCCGCGCTCGGCCAGGCGGCGGCGGTTGGCCGCCGCGTACTGGTTGTTCTTGCCCAGAATGTCCTGCTCGATCTTCACCATCCGCGCCTGGCTCAGCCCCGGTGCATGTGCGTGCGCCGGGCCGTGGCCGTAGTGGTGGCTGCCGTCGGCCAGCGTTACCGGCGTGCTGTCGGCGGCGTCGCTGGCCTCCGCGGCCGGCTGGGCGTGCGCGTGGGGGTGATCATGCTGGTGCGCGTGGCTGTGATCGTGGTCATGATGATGGTGATGGCCATGCGCGTGGGCGCCGGCGCGGCGCGGGCGGTACGGGTATTTGACGGCCGGTTTCTGGCCCTCGATGCTGACATTGCCTTCGGCGCAGCCACAGACGGTACACATGGGTGGGGTCCTTTCTTGTTCTGTTCGGTGTTGTGTTTTTCTTTGTGCGGGCGGTAACGGTGCTGGCAGGGCTTATTCCACCTCCAGCTCCGCCACGCGCAGTTCCTCGCCGCCGGTAACCTGTACCTGGTGGCGGCCACAGCTGGGGCAGGCGTCAAAGCGGGCGTGGATGGCGACTTCCTGGCTGCAGGCCAGGCACCAGCCACGGCCGGGTTCGCGCAGCAGGTGCACCTGCGCGCCGTCGGCCAGGCTGCCGCGCAGTACTACGTCCAGGCAGAAGGTGAGCGCTTCCGGCTCCACGCCGGCCAGCTCGCCCACTTGCAGCCAGATCTGTTTGACGCGGCGGAACTGCTGCGTTTGTGCGTGTTCTTCCAGCAGCTGCACGATGCCTTCGGCCAGCGACATTTCATGCATGGTGGCATTCCTTTTTATCGATATCTGCCAGTGTAAAGCCAACGCAGGGGTCGATCAGCAATAGCCTGCGGTGGATCTGCGCCGTGTCGCCCCCCGCTGCGGCCTGCGCCATGCAGCCTTGCGGATGGGCGTGCCACAGCGTGGGCGGCAGTACGCGGTAATGGCTGATGCGGCCATCGCCGCCCAGCGTGGCCAGGTGCAGCAGCGGGCCACGGGCGGTGTCCACCAGCGCCAGACCGCTGCCGGCCAGCGTACAGCTGTCGCTGCCCGGTTCGGTTTCGCCCAGCCAGGCGGCCAGTGCCAGCCAGCGCGCCAGCAGGCGGGCGGCGCTGACGTGGCCGGCGTCCAGCCACGCTTGCAGCAGCGGCTGGTAACGCGCCAACGCGCCGGTTTCCGCCGCCTGGCCGTACCAGGCCGGGGTGTGGCCGGCCAGCCAGTGCGGGTTGGCCGCCAGGTTGGCCGCGCTGTGCAGCCATTGCAGGGCGGGCACGGGTTCCGGCGCCGCCGCCAGCAGTTGCTGCAAGGCGCGGGCCGCGGCACTGTCGCCACTGGCCGCCCATTGCTGCCAGCCGGCCAGACCATACTGGCGCCAGATGCTGGGGTCGGTACCGAAGATACAGAACGCGGCCAACTGGCGGTAATCGTGCAGCGTGACAGCGCGGCCCAGCGCGGCGAGGGCGGCGGGGTCCACGGTTTGGCCGCAGGCCGGCGCCCAGTCCAGCAGCCAGCGGCGCAGCGTTTCGCGGATGGCTTCCAGCCGCACGGCGGCCAGCGCCTGCGTATCGGCCACGGCAGGCTGGCCGCTGGCAGCCGCCAGCGCCAGCGTAGCGGCCAGTTGCTGGGCGTGGCCGCACAGCGAAAACAATTGCGGCGCCAGCGCGATGGCCTCGGCTGGCGTGCGGCCGACAAACAGTTGCTCGGCGGCCAACCTGGGCCAGTGCACGCTCACCTGGCCGTGCCGGCGCTGCAAGGTGATGCCGTTCATGCGCCGCCCAGCCCGAACAAGCGGCGGCGGCTGAGGTCCGGCCCGGCCGGCGTGGCTGCTGGCGGTGCCGGAATCTCGAACAGCAGGCGCAGCACTTCGCTGGCGGTGTCGCGCGCCGATTGCTGGTCGGCAAACTGCGGCAGCGGCGAAAACAGCGAGCACATCAGGTAGGGGCCGATGCTGTCTTCGCTGCCGGGCAGGAACGGCATGATGCCCTCTGGCAGCGCCACCAGCCGTTCTTCACCGGCCGCGCCGTCCGGCAGCGGCGCGTCGGCGGGCAGCAGCATCAGGTTGATGAACCACGGCGTAATCAGCACGCCGGCCCACCAGCCCTGGTAGCGGCGGAAACCGACGCTTTCCACGCTGATGGCCGGGTTCAGGATGGGAATACCCTGCATGCGTGTGTGCTGGATGTGGCGGTAGGCCTGTTCCAGCGCGGCGCCGGGGTGCTGCAGCCAGCCGGCGCTGCTGTGGCGCGCGTTCATGGCAGCACCATGAACTGTTCGTGTGCGCCGTCGCATACCGGGCAGCGCCAATGCGCGGGCAGTGCGGCAAACGGCGTGCCTGGCGGTATCTGCCATACCGCGTCGCCTTGCGCCGGGTCGTACACCCACCAGCAGATCTTGCACTCCAGCCGCGCGTCGTCGGCCAGCTCGCCGGGCTTGCCCAGATAGCTGCCTTCAAAAGTGTTCATGCCACTTGCTCCCCGGTCAGCCAGTCCAGTGCCTCCTGCAGCCGGTCGATGGCGTCGGCCAGGTCGTCGGCGGCGGCCAGCGCTACCTCCGGCATGCGGGTGATTTCCAGCGTATCCAGCAGGATGCTGTTCATGCCGTTGAAGTACTGCACCCGCCACACGTTTTGCAGGCCGGTGGCCATCACCCGGCACTTGCCGTAGCCGCGCGAGAACACGCCGCTGTTGCCGCCGCCCAAGTTGGCGTCGATATAGGCCAGGTCTTCCGGCGTCATCGGCAGCAGGCTGAAGTTGATGACATGGTCTTCGTCGCCGTCCTGGTAGGCGGCAGCGCGCTCGGCTACCTCGGCCAGCACCGCCGGCGCGTTCATCAGCGCCACGCCGGCCGGGTCGAACGGCGTCAGTTCGCGGCGGCCGAAAGCGCGGGCCTGCTGCCACACGGCAGCGGGGATGGCGCAGGCTTCGATGCGGTCGGCCAGCGGCTGGCCGTCGGCGTCGGTTTCCAACACGCGCCACACGCCGGCAAATACCGATTCCTGGATCAGCAGCTCGTGGCCGTTGAGGCAGCGCACGCGGGCGCTGACTTCGCCTTCGCCCAGCAGCTGGCTGATCAGCGTACGGCCATCACTGTCCAGGCCGTTGAGCAGCAGCGACGGGTACGGTTCGCTCGTGCCGTCCCACGCCTGCATGCGGCGGATCAGCTCGGCCACCAGCGCCTTGGCGTCGCCCAGGTGGGCGGTTTCTTCGGCGGTGGGCAGGTAGGGCATGTCGAAGCCGTCCAGCTCGCGCGGCAGCGGCAGGTAGTTGAGGTCGGGGTCGACCGGCTGCGAGCCGGGGCCGATGCCGACCACCGGAATAGGGAAGGCTTTGGGCAGGATGAACTGGCTCATTGGCAAGCTCCGCTGGTGGGGCTGGTCACAGGAATGCCTACCGACGGCGGGCGGCGCGCCGGTGCGGCCAACAGTTCGGCAAAGCGGTGCACCACGTCGGGCCAGTCCATCAGGCCGACGATGACACCGGTGTACTGGCCGCCGCGCAGGAACACCAGCGCCGGGTACTTCAGCACGCCAAAGCGGCTGGCAAGCGTGCGGCTGGCGGCGGGGTCGGCCCAGCACACGTGCGGCGGGGCGCCGGGCAGGCTTTTCAGCACCTCGGGCACGATGATGGCGTTGTCGGCCACCTCGGGGTGCTGGTGCGGGTCGGCGTTCAGCATCAGCACCAGTTGCGGGTGTTCGGCGGCCAGCGCGTCCAGCTTGGCCGCGTCGGTCTGGCTGTAGCCCAGTGCGTCCAGGCGCAGGGCGACGCTGTCGAAAGTAGGGATATACGATTGCATGGTGGGTGGCCTTGCGTTGTCAGCTTGATGGGGTATCGGGTGTCAGCAGCGCCTGCAGGTGTGGCGGTAGCTGCGGCTCGCGGTGGTAGAGGTCGGCAAAGTGCTGCTCGGGCTGGTAGTTGCCGGCCAGCGCGGCTTCCAGCGCGGCGATGGCGGCCAGGATGTCGGCGGCGCGGGCGTCATCCAGCAGCTCGCGCGCGGCACCGGTGAATACCAGCAGCCACTGGCCGGTGGCCACCTCGCCCAGCAGGCGGGTGTCGATGTCGACCAGGCTGCCGTCGCGGTCGCGGCAGCGGGCGCTGAACCAGCCGGGGCTGACCACTTGCATCGGGGTGCCCATGCACATCAGTGTGGCTCCCCGTCGAACAGCACGCGGGCGTCACCGACGCGGCAGGCGCTGTCGGCGCTGGGGCGTTCGCTTTCGTAGCGCGTCATGTCCAGGCTGGCGTCGTTCAGGCGTGGGCCGTCACCGTTGGCGGGCTGTACCTGCACGCCCCATTCGGCCAAGGTTTGCACGGCAATGGCCAGGGCTTCCGGCAGCCGGGCGCGTACCGCCGGCGACAGGCTGCCGCCGTAGTCTTCCAGCTCGGCCGGCTGCACGCCGATCAGCGTGATGTTGGCCGGCAGTGCCCCCTTGAGCTCGGCCAGCGCTAGCACTTCGGAAAAACCGGTTTGGTGCAGGCTCATTTTCTTGGCAGTGAGGTAGGCGGGTACCGCGTCGTTGTGGAAGACGCGCAGCGTGGCCGGCGGCAGGCCGAAGTCGATGGCATCCAGGATCAGCAGATGGTCGGCCGCTTCCACATAGGGCAGCAGCAGCAGGCCCTGGGTGCCGCCGTCGATCACTTCCACGTTGGCGGGCAGGCTGTAGCCGGCGTACAGCGCCTCGGCACAGCGCACGCCGAAGCCTTCGTCGGCCCACAGCAGATTGCCTAGACCCAGTACCACGATGTGTGGCGTTGACATGTTTGCCTTCCCGGTGTGTTACGGAGGGCGTTACATATACAAAGGCCGTGCCAGCCAAGCACCGCATGTCGGGGCGCGCAGGGCCTTGATTTTATTGGCTTCTGGCGGCTGGCGCGGCAGGCGGGTTGGCAGGAATGGTTAGTTTGTTATCGTTTTGCTGTGGCTGAATGGAAGGAAGGTTTGCAGTGCCGGTCGGCAACTGCTGGTAGTGGCGCTGCTGGCGCGCCAGCCAGCCGCTGCGCTGCAACTGGCGAAAGCTGGCCTGGTAGCGGCGCACCAGTGCGCTGTCGCTGCCGGGGCTGAACGCCAGGTACAAGGGCTGTGCCAGCGCCGGCAGGCTGAAGGCCGGTTTGAGCGCGGCGAAGTCCAGCCCGGCCTGGGCGCTGCGGTATTGCAGTACCTGGCGGTGGCTGAACGGCAGCAGGTCGATGCGGCCGGCAAACAGCTTGCGGATATTGCTGAGGTCATCGCCGCTTTCCTGCAGGTTCTGCCCGATGACAAAACCCTGTTGCAGCAGGTACTGCATTTTCATGTCGCCGACGGTGGCGCCCAGCTGCCAGCGCCGTGCCTGCTCCAGCGTGCGGGCGTTCAGGTCGCGGCGTGCGGCCAACTGCCATACGGTAACGTCGCCGCTGGCGATCTGCCCCAGCCATTGGTAGCGGGGTTCGCGCTCGGCGGTGCGCGCCAGGCAGAAGATCAGCACGCCGGGGGTGGTTTCGGCGGTTTGGTAGGCGCGGGCCCATGGCAGGAACTGCACGTCCAGCGTGTCGCCGTTGCGGCGCGCCAGCTCGCGGGCGGTATCCAGCGCCAGGCCCAACGGTTGCGGGCTGGCACTCTGGAACGGGGGGAACTCGGTGGTGACGGCCAACACGCTGGCCGCCTGGCTCAGGGCAGGGCAACACAGCAGCAGGGCAAGCAGTGGTTTGGTCATCTGCGGGGCTATCAGCGCGGATCAGGGAGCAAGCATGGGCTAAAGTTTAAGTGCTATTTATCAATAAAGTACGTTTTCTTTTGCTTTTAATTGATGACATGTGCAGGCGGCGTAAGCTGCTGACGCAGGGTTGCCGTGGCAAGGGCATACTTCTAAGCTTTAGTCAGGTCTTTTTATAGGCGCGCGTCATGAATATTCCCTTGTCCGATTGCCTTTCCTTATTGCACCGCTGCCAGCACGGCGCGCTGGCTACCCACTCGCAGGCTTTGCCAGGGTACCCCTTTGTGACGTCGCTGCCATTTGCCATCGGCCCGGATCACAGCCCGTGGCTGTTGATGAGTGGTTTGGCCGAGCATTGCCGCAATGTACAGGCCGACCCGCGTGTCAGCTTGTTATTGCAGGCGCCTGCTGGCCAGGTGTGGGAGCAGGCGCGCATGACGCTCAGTGGTGAGCTTGTGCCGCAGCAGCCGTCCACGGCGCTGTTGGCCAGGCTGCTGCGCTATGCCCCGGCTTTCGAGCCGGTACTGGCGCTGGGCGATTTCCGCTTTTACCGCCTGCAGGTGCGCGCCATCCGTTATATCGGCGGGGTTGGGCGCATGGGCTGGGTCAGCACTACGGATTGGGATGCTTTACCGGTATTCGAGCTCGATACCGAAGCCACGCTGCTGCCGCAAGTTGCGGCCTGTAGCGGCGGCGTTAGCCTGCTGGGGGTGGACAGCTATGGTGTCGATTATTACCTGCACGATATGCGTCAGCGGCTGGATTTTGGTGTGCCAGTGGCACCAGCGCAGCTGCCGCAGCGGGTAGCCGATGCGCTGTCAGCCGGCGAGTTGCGCTGAAGCGGTGGCATTGGCATCGATGAAGCCGCACTGTGCCTGGATTGCTGCCATACTGAAAGTATGGTTGAAGATTGGTGTATTGATTTTGAAGTTAATCTGTAGCAAGGAGGCGCTTGATGACGGCAATAATGCGGCCGAATCACGTGTTATGGGGGCGTTTCAGCGCACCGTGCTGATTCCCTTGTCCTGCTGCAGGCGGGCTGCCGTTATGCCCAAGGCCATCACTGTTCATCGGCCGATGCTGCTGGCCGAGTTGTTTGTCTTGCTGGAGGCACCATGATGACTTTACCTGCAGACTGGCAGGCTGCGCTGCCGGTGCTGGACCGTCTTGGTACTGCCATCTGGCTGTACCAGTTCAGCCAGCAAACCATCATCTGGGCTAACCGTGCCGCTTTGCTGCTGTGGGATGCGCCCGATCTGCAAGCGCTGCAGCAGCGCGACTTCCGCATGAACAGCGAGGGTGACCGCCTGCGGCTGGCTAACTACCGGGATGCCTTTGCCCGCCAGCAAGTACGGCGTGAGACCTGGACCCTCTACCCGCGTGGTCGCCCGGTGCAGGTCAGTTGTTACTGTTCGCAGTTCTGCCCCGATTGTACTGATCTGATGCAAGTGGAAGCCAGCCAGCAAGACTTGACTACCGACACTTCGCGCGCACTGGAAATGTTGCGTCACGTGCGCGAGCTGGTGTCACTGTACGACATGCAGGGCCGCGTGCTGCTGCGCAACCCGGTGGCTAGCAACGTACTGCCTGGTGGCGATGATGCTTTTGCGGCCAACTTGAACGACTCGCGCCAGGCCGACGAGCTGCGCTCGGCAGTGTCGGAAAGCCGTGCCGTGCGCCGTATTGTCGAGGTGCGCCTGGCCGATGGCAGCCTGTCGCGCCATCAGATGCAGCTGTTGGAAGTCGCCGACCCCGCCACCGGTGAGCCGGCGCTGCTGGTAAGCCAGCACGATGTGGGCGACCGCGAAAAGCTGCTGCAATTGCAGCGCGAGCGCAGCGAGGAACTGCAAAGCATTCTGGATGCGTTGCCGTTGCCAATGGTGATTTCCGAGCTGGAAGGCGGCCGCGTGCGCTACGCCAACCGGCTGGCCATCGAGCTGTACGGTATCTGGCTGGGCAGTAGCGGCGAGCTGACGCCGGTTTCGGCTGCACTGTACGAGCAGCCGCAAGATCGCCAGCGCTTTCTGGACCTGCTGCTATTGCAGGGCATGGTGTCCGATTTCCAGACCGTGCTGCGTGACCGCATGGGGCAACGTTTTGAGGCCAGCCTGACCGGTTGCCTGGTGGACTATCGCGGCGTGCCCAGCGTACTGGCCAGCGTACTGAATATCTCGCATATCCGTGAACGCGAGCGTGCACTGGAAGATGCCCTGTTGCACGAGCACGAGTTGCTGGAAATGCAGCGCCGCTTCGTGTCGATGGTGTCGCACGAGTACCGCATGCCGCTGTCTGTCATCGATGGCATCGCGCAGCGCATCTTGCGTCACCCGGGGCAGTTCAGTCACGAAGCATTGCTGGCACGCATGCAGCGTACGCGCGACATGGTGAAGCATATGGTCACACTGACCGACAGTGTGCTGACGCTGAGCCGGCTGGAGTCCGGCCAGATCACGGTGGAGCAGCAGCCGGTGCGCTTGTTGCCGTTGTTGTCCGATCTGGTGGAACTGCATCGCGACATTTACCCGGCCGCCGACATTGCCTTGCAGGCGCAGGCGGAGTGCGTGCTGTGCGTGGATGGCGATACCGAATTGCTGCGCCTGATCTTTTCCAACCTCATCAACAATGCCATCAAGTACTCGCCCAACTGGCAGCGAGTGGAGATCGATGCATGCTGTCTTGGTCGCCGTGTCAGCATTAGCGTACGCGACTGGGGAGTAGGCATACCGGAAGACGAGCAAGGCCGTCTGTTCACCCGCTTTTTCCGGGCTAGCACTGCGCAAGGCATTCCCGGTATTGGTATTGGCCTTGTGCTGGTGAAGCAGCTGGTGCACATGCAGTGTGGTGACATCACGCTACAAAGCAGCGTCGGTAACGGCTCGGTATTTACCGTGACGCTGCCGCTCTCAAACAGTCTGGGGGAGCCTGATCCGTTGGCAAGCAGTAATGGGTGAGCGGGATAGTAGCGTGCCTGCATTATGGCAACAGGCCCGCCGGGTAAGGGCGGGCCTGTTGCGTGTTGACGGCAAGATTGGCCGCAGGCGGCCAGCCATTCTGCCTTACTGGGCCTTGGCGGCTTCCAGTGCGATGTTCAGTTTCACTTCATCGCTGATGGCCGGAATGTAGGTTTTCATGCCGAATTCGCTACGCTTGATGGTGGCGACGGCGTTAGCCCCCCAGTTTTCCACACCGGTCATCGGGTGTTTGGCCTTGGTCACGTTCACCAGTTTCAGGGTAACCGGCTTGGTTACGCCCAGCAGGGTCAGGTTGCCTTTTACTTCAGCCGGTTTGCCGTTCTTGAACTCGACGGCGGTGGATTTGTAAGTCAGGGTCGGGTACTTGGCCACGTTGAAGAAATCGGCGCTCTTCAGGTGCTTGTCGCGGTCGCCCAGGAAGGTTACCAGCGAGTCGGCGTCGATGGTGATGTCCACGCTACCGGTTTTGGCGGCTTCATCCACGGTCAATTTGCCGGCGATTTTGGTGAAAGTACCGGTCTGGGTAGACAGGCCAAGGTGGTTCACTTCGTAGCTGGCGTAGGTATGGGTGGGGTCAACGTTGTAAGTTACCGGGGCGGCAAAAGCGGCACCAGCGGTGGCAAACAGGGCGGCAAACAGGGTAGTACGCAACATGTTTCTCTCTCCAGAGTAGGGGTGGGGGTTACGGGTTGATCAGTACCAGACGGAACTTCAAGTCCACATTGTCGGCAACGGTGCCGGTATCGCTCCAGCTGCCTTCACCGATCTTGAATGCCAGGCGCGAAATCGGCAGCGTGCCGTCCACGGTCAGTGTCTTGCCCTGGGCGGTGGCGGTAAACGGGGCGCTGACGTCGCGGCTGATGCCTTTCAGCGTCAGCTTGCCGCTCACCTGGTAGCGGTTGTTACCCAGCGACTTGATGCTGGTGGACACAAAACGGGCCTGCGGAAACTGGGCGGCGTTGAACCATTCTTTCTTGCGCGCTTCGGCGCTGGCTTCGCCGGTGGGCAACGCGATGCTGCCCACGTCGATGCTGATGTCGGCTTTGCCGGCCTCTGCTTGCGCCGGGTTGAATACAACGTTGGCCGCAAACTTCTTGAAGCTGCCAGACATCGGCACGCCCATCTGTTTCAGGGTAAAGGCCAGTTGGCTCTTGGTCAGGTCGACGGGCTGGGCGAAGGCCGGGGCAGCCAGCAGGGCTGCCAGCGGCAGAAGCAATGCTTTTTTCATGGGTGGGTTCCTGTGTGTGCCACGCGGGGTTAGCCGCGCAGGCTCATGCGGCTCAGCAGGCCGTCCTTGTCGATAAAATGGTGTTTCAGCGCGGCGGCCACGTGGCCCAGTACCGCCAGCAGCAGCACGGTATTCAGCAGGCCGTGGATCTGGCCAAGCTGTGGCGCCAGCTCCGGGTTGGCCGCAATCAGGTCGGGCACTTGCCATACACCGAACATCACCACCGGAATGCCGTAAGCCGAGCTCATCAGCCAGCCGGACAGCGGAATGGCAATCATCAAGACGTACAGCAGCAGGTGACCGGCGTGCGCCACCAGGCGGGCGGCGGCGGACATGCTGTCCGGCAGCGCCGGGGCGCCTTTGGCCAGGCGCACCACGATGCGGATGGCTACCAGTAGCAGCACGGCCATGCCAGCCCACTTGTGGTAGCTGATCAGCTGGAACTTGGCCGGCGACAGCGGCAGGCTGTGTACGTATTTGCCGAAGGCGAAGGTACAGACGATCAACACGGCCATCAGGCCATGCAGCACGATCTGCGCGGAGTGGTAACGTGCGGCTTGCTTCATTCTGCTTGCTCCAGTTTCTTGCCGATGGCGGCCCGGAGGGCTGCCAGCAGCGTGATGTGGTGCGCCAGTTCGGCGTCGTCCAGATAATCCATGGCCGCCCCGCAGTGTTCAATCACGTCGGGGAAGGCTTCGTTGAATACGGCCTCGCCAGCCGGTGTCAGTGCCACGAACAGGCTGCGGCGGTCGTGCTCCGGTACGGTGCGCGTGATCAGGCCTTTTTCCAGCAAGCGGTCCAGCACACCGGTGAGGGTGCCCTTGGTGATCAGCGTGCGTTCCGACAGCTCGCGGCAGCTCATGCCTGCGGTGTTGCCCAGCGTGGCGATGACGTCGAATTGCGGGTGCGTCAGGCCGTGCAGGCGGATGCGTTGCGTACTCAGCTGCTCGAATGCCTGGTAAGTGCGAACCAGTTCGCGTACCAGCGGAATCGAGCGGTGCAGGGCGGTCTTTTGTGTCATCTGACGCGTCTCCGAGTAAGTTTTGTGTAGGATAGTTCCAGTTAGTACTAAAAAAAATCAATCTTTTCTGCAAAACAATTTCAGTAAAACTGAAGAAGCTTTGTCGGCTTTGGGCGAGGCAAGCGGGCAGCAAAAAGCCACCTTGCGGTGGCTTGCTTTGGGGGCGTTACGGCTAGGCGGCGGTGCCGCGTTGCGCGCGCTCTTCACGCGGGGTGATGCCGAAATGGCTGCGGTAGGTGCTGGAAAAGTGCGGGCCGCTGGAAAAGCCGCACGCCAGGCCGATCTGCACGATGGATTTGCTGGTTTGCTGCAGCAGCTGGCGGGCGCGGCTCAGGCGCAGCTCCAGATAGTACTTGGATGGCACGGTGCCCAGGTGCTGCTTGAACAGCCGCTCCAGTTGGCGGCGCGACACGCCGACGTAGTAGGCGATGTCGTCGGTGGTCAGCGGTTCTTCGATATTGGCTTCCATCAGGCTGACTGCCTCGGTCAGCTTGGGCTGGCTGCCGCCGATGCGGGTAGCCAGCGGAATGCGCTGCCGCTCGCTGCCCGGGCGCAGCCGCTCCATGCTGAACACTTCGGACAGCGTGGCTACAAATTCCTGGCCCAGGTTGGCCGCCACCAGCGCCATCATGAAATCGAAAGTGGCAGCGCCGCCGGCACAGCTTAAACGCTGGCCATCCTGTTCAAAAAGATTGGACGATACGATGACGTCGGGGAACTCGTCGGTCAGGCGGCTGATTTCCTGCCAGTGGATGGTGGCACGGTGCCCGGCCATCAGGCCGGCGCGCGCCAGCCAGTAGCTGCCGCAGCCCACGCCTGCCAGCAGCATGTGTTCGGTCAGCTGGCCGCCGATGGCCTTGGCCAGCTCGTCGGCAGACACGTCGATGCCTACCTCGTCGGCCAGCACCACCAGCACGTCCAGCTTGGGGGCGTGCGCCAGCGGCAGATCCACCGGCATGCGCATGCCGTTGCTCATGGTGACCATCTCGCCGGTCAGCGACAGCGGCAGGAATTCGTAGGCGCGCCGTTCGGCCAGCTGGTTGGCGCGGGTCAGCACCTCGGTGGCGATGGCCAGGTCGGCCATCGAGGCATGGGGCAGGAGCAGGAATCCGAAGCGGACCGGTTTGTTCTGGGCAGTATTGGTGGCCATATCCGTGAGCTGGGTACCGTGCCGGGGCAGCGGGGTGAATCAAGCGCGCATTGTGTCTTGCGCGCCGGTAGCAGGCAATACGCGCTGCGCAAAAAGCAGCCGGCGTGGCGCGATGCCATAAAAAAACGGCGCCATGCAGGTTTTGTAGCCTGCATGGCGCGGGGGAGGCAAGCCGGGCTTACTTCAGGCTGCCGGACAGGAACTGCGCCAGGCGCTCGCTCTTCGGTTGTGCCAGCACTTCGCGCGGATTGCCTTGCTCTTCGATACGGCCCTGGTGCAGGAAGATCACGTGGTTGGACACCTCGCGAGCAAAGCCCATTTCGTGGGTCACCACCACCATGGTGCGGCCTTCGCGGGCCAGGTCCTGCATCACGCGCAGCACTTCACCCACCAGCTCCGGGTCCAGCGCCGAGGTCGGCTCGTCGAACAGCATCACTTCCGGTTCCATCGCCAGTGCGCGGGCAATGGCCACCCGCTGCTGCTGGCCGCCGGACATGTGCGACGGGTACTTGTCTTCCACGCCTTTGAGGCCAACCTTGTCTAGGTACTTGCGGGCGCGGGCGATGGCTTCGTCCTTCGGCACGCCCAGCACATGGACCGGCGCTTCGATGATGTTTTCCAGCACCGTCATGTGCGCCCACAGGTTGAAGTGCTGGAACACCATGGCCAGCTTGGTGCGGATACGTGCCAGCTGTTTGGCGTCGGCGGCCTTCAGCGCGCCGTTGCGCTTGTCGGTGGTCAGCGCCAGTTGCTCGCCGGTGACGGCAATGCTGCCGCTGTTCGGCTGTTCCAGCATGTTGATACAGCGCAGGAAGGTACTCTTGCCGGAGCCGGAAGAGCCGATGATGCTGATCACGTCGCCGGCGTGGGCGGTCAGCGACACGCCTTTCAGGACTTCGTGGCTGCCGTAGCTTTTGTGCAGGTCCTGCACGTGCAGTTTGATGTTGGATGTCTGGTTCATGCTGAGAGCAACTTTCCGGTTTTGAAGGCTTCGGCGCTGGCAACTTTGGCCAGCCACTGTCCTGCAATGGCGTAATGACGGCTGTCGGTGGCGTACAGCATGCCGCCACGGTTGGCGCGCAGTGCGGTGACGCGGTCGTTGATCGGGTCGATCACTTCGGCCAGCAGCTGGCCGGGTGCCACCTCGGTGCCGGGGGCAACGTGGTAGTGCACCACGCCGGCGTGCGGTGCCAGCAGGCTTTCCGACCCGGCCAGCGGCGTGGCGGGGTACACCAGTGCCGGCAGCGGGGCGACGTCGCCGCGGATAATGCCGCGGTAGGTCAGGAAGGCCAGCAGCGCGTCGGCGTCCTGCGCTGCCAGCGCGTGGCTGACATCGGCCTGGCCGCGCAGCTCCACGGTCACCGACAGGCAGGCCATGTCGATGGCGGCGTCGAGCCCGGCTTCCTGCACCAGGTCGCGCAGCTGCCACCACAGCTGGCTGCAGGCTTCGTCGAACGGGTTGTCGCCGGAGTCTTCGGCCAGCAGCGTGGCCGCAGCGCCGGTGTAGCGCGCCAGCGGCTCGCACTGCGGCCACAGCGGGGTGCCGGTGTACAGGTGCAGCGCGGCGTCCAGATCGCAGTGCAGGTCCAGTACCACGTCGGCGTCGCAGGCCAGCAGCATCAGCGTCTTGCGCTGTGCCGCCAGCTCACTGGCCGGCTCGATGGCGGCCACCATGCTGCGCAGGTGCTGGCGCACCAGACGGGTGTTGGCCGCCGCGTCCGTGCCCAGTTGCTCGCGCAGCAGTTCGAACAGCTGGCGGGCGAAGGCCGGGTAGTAACGGTTGAAGTTCTGGCCACTGCCCAGCTCGAAGCGGCCCAGTGCCACGCCGTTCAGGTTCTGGTCCAGGCCGATGGGGTTGGCCACCGGCACCAGGATGATCTCGCCGGCCAGGCGGCCTTCGGCTTCCAGTGCGGCCAACCTTTGCTTCAGGTGCCAGGCGGTCATCATGCCCGGCAGTTCGTCGGCGTGCAGGCTGGCCTGGATGTAGACCTTCTGGCCGCTGCCCGGGGTGCCGAAATGGAAGCTGCTGATGCTGCGCTGCGTGGTCAGGCTGGGGGACAGCAGCGGGTGATCCTGTCGTTGCATGCCGGTCTCCTTAGTGCTTGCGCGGGGCCAGGTAGGCCAGCCAGCGTTTTTCG
Source organism: Vogesella sp. (assembly GCF_046297735.1). NCBI lineage: Bacteria > Pseudomonadati > Pseudomonadota > Betaproteobacteria > Neisseriales > Chromobacteriaceae > Vogesella > Vogesella sp. Next base: position 256,738 of record NZ_JBKBHK010000004.1, on the reverse strand, counting down.
GCCAGCTTGAACAGCCAGACGAAGATGAAGGTCAGCACCAGATAGAAGCAGGCCGCCACGATGAACGGTTCAAACGGCATGTAGGTGTCGCTGAACACGCGGCGTGCCACGCCGGTGAGGTCGGCCAGCGTCACCAGGCCGGCAATGGAGGTGGACTGCATCATCATCACCACCTCGTTGCTGTAGGCGGGCAGGGCGCGGCGCAGCGCCGACGGGATGACGATGCGGCGCATCATCAGCCATTTGCTCATGCCCATTGCCTTGGCGGCTTCGATCTCGCCGTAGTGGGTATTGCGGATCTGGCCGGCAATGATCTCGGTAGTATAAGCGGCGGTGTTCAGCGTGAATGCCAGGATGGCGCAGGCGTAGGCTTCGCGCAGGTATTCCCACGCCCAGCTATCGCGCACCCAGTCAAACTGCGACAGGCCGTAATAGATGATGAACAGCTGCACCAGCAGCGGCGTGCCGCGGAACACATAGGTGTACAGCCATACCGCACCGGCAACAGCGCGGTTTTTCGATACGCGCATCAGCGCCAGCGGTACCGCCAGCAGCAGGCCGCAGGCCAGCGACAGGAACAGCAGCTCCAGTGTCAGTTGCAGGCCGTCGCTGGTGGACAGCATTGGCGCGCCGTCGGCGCCGCCCAGGAAGGCGGGGAATTTTTCCACGATCAGGTTGAAGTCGATCACAGTTCATTCTCCCGTACGCCCAGCGAGTAGCGCTTTTCCAGACGCTTGAGGGCAAAGTCGGACACGCTGGTGATGGCCAGGAAGATGGCACCCACCACGGCGTACACGGTAAACGGTTCCTGGGTAATCGATTTAGCGGTGTCGGCGCGGTACATCACGTCGTTCAGGCCGATGACCGATACCAGGGCGGTGGATTTCACCAGTACCAGCCAGTTGTTGGAAAAACTGGGCAGGGCAAAGCGCACCATCTGTGGGAAGGTAATGCGCAGAAACACACGCAGCGGGCTCATGCCGTAGGCCAGGCCGGCTTCCATCTGCCCCTTGGGTACCGCCATGATGGCGCCACGGAAGGTTTCGGTCATGTAGGCACCGAAGATGAAGCCGATGGTCATCACGCCGGCGAAGAAGGAGTTGATCTCCGGTGCCGGCCAGCCCATGCGGGTACAGAAATCGTTGATCAGCATCTGGCCGCCGAAGAACAGCAGCAGCATCCACACCAGGTCGGGCACGCCGCGTACCACGGTGGAGTACAGCTCGGCCAGCCAGACCAGCGGTTTGGACGGTGCCATCTTGAACATGGCACCAATCAGCCCCAGCACCACGGAAACCGCCAGCGACGCTACTGCAACCTGCAGCGTCAGCACGGTGCCTTCCAGAATGCTGGGAAGATAACCCTGTAGAAACATTGTCTTACTCCGTTGTTCCTGCCTGATGGGGCATGCGGCCAACCCGGGCAGGCCGGCCGCAGCGTTGGCTACGGTTGCCGCCTGTTATTTGCCGTAAATGTCGAAGCTGAAGTACTTCTTCTGGATCTTGTCGTAGCTGCCGTCGGCACGGATCTGCTTCAGCGCCTTGTTGATGCGCTCCAGCAGGGCTTTGTCACCCTTGCGTACCGCAATGCCGGCGCCGATGCCGAAGTATTTCGGATCGTTATACTCGGGGCCGACCAACGCAAAACCCTTGCCATTCGGCGTCTTGACGAAGTCCACGTCACCCACGGCCGCGTCCACGAACGCCGCGTCCACGCGACCGGCTTTCAGGTCGAGGAACGATTCCGGCGCCTTGCCGTAGTTCACCAGCTTGGCACCCCGCTTCACAAAGTGCTCGCGGGCGTATTTTTCCTGGATGGAAGAGCGCAGCACGCCGATCTTCTTGCCCTTGAACCAGGCGTCGTTGATCTGGGTACCGTCGCGCGCCACCAGGCGGCTCGCCATGTTGTAGTACTTGTCGGAGAAATCCACCGCTTTCTTGCGCTCTTCGGTGATGTTCATCGAGGCGATCACGGCGTCGAACTTCTTGGCGTTCAGCGCCGGGATGATGCCGTCGAAGTCTTGCGGCAGCACTTCGCACTGCACCTTCATCGCCGCGCACAGCGCCTGGGCGATGTCCGGATCAAAACCGGTCATCTTGCCGTCGGCCCCCTGTTTGGAGAACGGCGGGTAGCTGGCGTCGGTGGCAAAACGCAGGGTTTCTGCGTGGCTGGCAGTGGTCAGGGCGAGCGCAAGCGCACCCAGCACAAGCAAGGGCTTCTTCATGTTTCTCTCCGGCACGGTGATGTGTTTTTCTGGTTTTGGGGATGAAAAACCCTGCCTCGGGCAAGAGGCAGGGCGGGGCAGGCAGGGTTAATTGCCGTAAACGTTAAAGTTGAAGTACTTGTCTTGTACTTTCTTGTAGCTGCCATCCTTGCGGATTTGGTCGATGGCTTTGTTCAGGCGTTCGGTCAGGGCGGTATTGCCTTTTTTCACGGCAATGCCGGCACCGCGGCCGAAGTATTTCGGGTCGTTGTAGTCGGGGCCAACGAAAGCATAGCCCTTGCCCTGCGACGACTTCAGGAAGTCGGTATCGCCCACTACCGAGTCAACGAATACACCGTCGATACGGCCGGACTTCAGGTCCAGGAAGGCTTCCGGCACCTTGCCGTAGGCCACCAGGGTGGCACCGTTTTTGGCCCAGAAGTCTTTGGCAAATTTTTCCTGGATGGATGCGCGCAGCACGCCGATTTTCTTGCCCTTGAAGCTGCCCTGGTCAACCTTGGTACCTTCCTTGGCGATCATGCGGCTAGGGGTGTGGTAGTACTTCTTGGTGAAGTCCACCGCTTTCATGCGCTCTTCGGTAATCGACATCGACGACAGGATGGCGTCGAACTTGTTGGCGTTCAGCGCCGGAATCAGACCGTCCCAGTCTTGCGGCACGATCTGGCAGGTTACTTTCATCGCATTGCACAGCGCGTAGGCGATATCCACGTCGAAGCCTTGCAGCTTGCCATCGGCGCCTTGCTTGGCAAACGGCGGGTAGTTGCCGTCGATACCGAAGCGCAGGGTTTCAGCTTGTGCCGACATGCCGGCGGCGGACAGGGCCATGGCGGCCAGGAAGAGTACTTTTTTCATGCTGCTATAACTCACTTTGAAGATGGTTAACCCCGTTGGCCGGGCCCGGGTTGGGGTGCCGCTTGGCGACAGCCCAGCCGCGTCCGGCGCGGACCTTACCTTGGTTGCAATTTGTTGTTTTCGCGCCCTCTCTGGCGGAGGGACGGCGAAATCTTTGCATGCAAGCGGTAGCGGCACAATCCGCCCCGGCCGTGGTCTTAACCGTAAGCCCGAAGGGGGCGCATTCTACTGGCTTTTTCTTTTGGAGGGAAATGTGTTTAAAAACAAAATGTTAAGATGTTTTTATGACATATTGCCGTTTTTTTACGGCTGTTCATTTTGTAATTTGCCGTCGCATTGCTATAAGGCAAAAAGTGCAAGAATTGTCAAACCGGCATTTTAAATGCCTTTGGCATTGTGCGCTGCGGTTGGTGAATGTATACATTGATGTCGCAATAAGGAAATCCCTAGGGTGTGGGCACTCTTACAATGCGCTCACACAACACCTGTGTTCCCAAAACAAATACGAGAAGCAACATGTCGCTTACCAACAAGACCGAATTCCTGTGCCTGATCGAAGACATTCAGGCCATCGCAGAGCAGAAACTGTCCCAACAGGCCGCTGCCAGTCTGGGTACCTTTGTTCCGCTCTATTTTGAAGAATCCGAACACGAAGACCTGAGAAGCTTCTCGCCGCAGGACCTGTTCGGCGCGGCCATGGCGCATTTCGAGTTTGCCAGCAAGCGTGCGGCTGGCCAGGCCAAGGCCCGCATCTATAATCCTGATTTCGAACGTGACGGCTGGCAGAGCACCCACACCGTGATCGAGATCGTGAACGATGACATGCCGTTCCTGATCGATTCGGTTGCCATGTTGCTGGCACGCCATAACCTGAACCTGCACCTGCTGGTGCATCCGGTACTGTCGGTTGGCCGCGATGGCGCCGGTCAGATTGCCGAACTGAAGCGCACCGAAGACCGTAGCTTGCCGCTGGAATCGTTCATTCACGCCCAGGTAGACCGCGTTAGCGACGCGGCCGTACTGCGTGCGCTGCAAGATGACCTCAACCATGTGCTGTCGCTGCTGCGCCGTGTGGTGGACGACGAGCCGCAAATGCGCGAAGTGGTAGCAGGCCTGCGTGCCGATCTGGCCGCCATTAAGGGCGAGCGCGAACGCGAAGCTGCCGAGGCGGTGGTCTTCCTTGACTGGATGGCGGCCAACCATTTCATTTTCATGGGTTACTGCGACTACGACCTGGTGAAGCGCGACGGCAAGGACAGCCTGAAGATCGTCAAGAATACCGGCTTGGGTTTCCTGAAAGACCAGGGCAGCAAAGAGTACTCCGAGAGCTTCGAGGCGCTGCCGCAAGACCTGCGTGAGCTGGCGCACCAGCCGCAGCTGTTGATTCTGAACAAATCGCAGTCGCGCTCGGTGCTGCACCGTTCCGCCTACATGGATTTCGTTGGTATCAAGCGCTTCAACAGCAAAGGTGAGGTGATCGGCGAGCGCCGCTTCCTGGGCCTGTACACGGCCAGCGCTTACCAGCAGTCGCCGAAGGATATCCCGCTGCTGCGCGAAAAAGTGGCGCACGTCGTCACCACCTGCGATTACGTGGATAACAGCTACAAGGCCAAGACGTTGGGTTTCGTGCTGGAAAGCTACCCGCGTGACGAGCTGTTCGAGATCCCGGCCGAAACCCTGACCCCGATCGTGGAAGGCATCGTCAACTTGCAAGAGCGCCCGCGCGTGCGCCTGTTCACCCGCAACGACCGCTATCACCGCTATGTGAGCTGCCTGGTTTTCGTGCCGCGTGACAGCTTCAACACCGAAATCCGCCTCAAGATCGAACGTGTGCTGATGAACGCCTTCAATGGTGCATCCGCTGAATTCAGCGTGCAGATCAGCGATAGCACCCTGGCGCGCGTGCACTACATCATCCGCACCCAGGGCGGCCACCTGCCGCAGTACCGTACCCACGAGCTGGAAGCCGACATTGCCCGCGTGGTACGCGGCTGGCAGGAAGAGCTGCACCATCAGCTGATCGAAACCCACGGCGAAGAGAAGGGCAACCTGCTGTTCAACCGCTACCGTGGCGCGTTCCCGGTGGCCTACCGTGAAGAATTTGCCGCCCGCAATGCGGTGCTGGACATCCAGCTGATCGAAGACGCGGCTGCCAGCCAAGGTATTAGCATGAAGCTGTACCGCGCGTTTAACCGTGGCCAAGGTTACAACCTGAAACTGTTCCGTGGCGGCGAACCGCTGGGTCTGTCTGCCAGCCTGCCGATCCTGGAAAACATGGGCGTGCAGGTACGCGACGAGCACCCGTACCGTATCGAACTGAACGACACCACGGTGTGGATCAGCGACTTCGGCCTGGAGCTGGGCGGTGCTGCCGAATCGATGCAGGATGAAGCTATCCAGAAAAACTTCCAGGCCTTGTTGTCGCGCGTGTTTGCCAAGCACGTCGAGAACGACGGCTTCAACCGTCTAGCGGTAGTGGCTGGCCTGGACTGGCGTGAAATCACGCTGGTGCGCGCACTGGCCAAGTACCTGCGTCAGGGCGGCCTGACCTTCAGCCAGAGCTATATCGAAAACTGCGTAGCGCATTACCCGGAAATCACCCGTCGCCTGGTACAGCTGTTTGCTGCCCGCCTGCACCCCACCGCTTTTGACGACGCGCGTGCCGCAGCCTTGCAGGAAGAGCTGAAAGACCTGCTGGACGGCGTGGCCAACCTGGACGAAGACCGCATTCTGAACGGTTTCCTGCAGGTGATTCTGGCAACCCGCCGTACCAACTTCTGGCAGAAAGACAGCAGCGGCGAGTTCAAGTCGTACGCGTCGTTCAAGCTGGAATCCAACCTGATCTCCTTCCTGCCGCAACCGCGTCCGATGTTCGAGATCTGGGTGTACAGCCCGCGTGTGGAAGGCGTGCACCTGCGCGGCTCCAAAGTGGCCCGCGGCGGCCTGCGCTGGTCCGACCGCATGGAAGACTTCCGTACCGAAGTGTTGGGTCTGGTAAAAGCCCAGATGGTGAAAAACTCGGTGATCGTGCCGATGGGCTCCAAGGGCGGTTTCGTCGGCAAGCAACTGCCGGCGCCGAGCGACCGTGAAGCCTTCATGGCTGAAGGTATCGCCAGCTACAAGACCTTCATTTCCGCGCTGCTGGACGTGACCGACAACCTGGTGAACGGCCAGATCGTACCGCCGGTAGACGTGCGTCGCCTGGACCCGGACGATCCGTACCTGGTGGTGGCTGCCGACAAGGGCACCGCAACCTTCTCCGACATCGCCAACAGCATTTCCGAAGCCTACGGCTTCTGGCTGGGTGACGCGTTTGCGTCCGGTGGCTCTGCCGGTTACGACCACAAAGGCATGGGCATTACCGCCCGCGGCGCGTGGGAATCGGTAAAACGCCACTTCCGTCATTTGGGCATCAACACCCAGGAGCAGGACTTCAGCGTGATCGGTATCGGTGACATGGCCGGTGACGTATTCGGTAACGGCATGCTGCTGTCCGAGCACATCTGCCTGAAGGCCGCGTTCAACCACCTGCACATCTTCCTGGACCCGACGCCGAACGCTGCGGTGAGCTTTGCCGAGCGTGCCCGCCTGTTCAACCTGCCGCGTTCCAGCTGGGCGGACTACAACCGCGAGCTGATCTCGGAAGGCGGTGGCATCTTCGAACGCTCTGCCAAGTCCATCCCGCTGTCGCCGCAAGTGAAGGCATGGCTGGAAACCGACAAGGACAGCATGGCGCCGAACGAGCTGATCCACGAACTGCTGAAGGCCAAGGCCGACCTGCTGTACAACGGCGGTATCGGTACCTACGTGAAGGCGTCCACCCAGAGCCACGCCGACGCCCGCGACCGCGCGTGCGACCCGGTACGTGTCAACGGTAACCAGCTGCAGGTCAAAGTGGTAGCCGAAGGCGGCAACCTGACGTGCACCCAGCTGGGCCGTGTCGAGTTCGCGCTGGCCGGCGGCCGCATCTGCACCGACGCCATCGACAACTCGGCCGGTGTGGACTGCTCCGACCACGAAGTGAACATCAAGATTCTGGTAGGCGCCGTCATGCAGTCTGGCGACATGACGCTGAAGCAGCGTAACGACCTGCTGGCCGAGATGACCGAGGAAGTGGGCCATCTGGTACTGCGCAACAACTACCTGCAGACCCAGATCCTGGCCATCAACCGCAGCCATGCCGCGTCCATGCTGAGCACCCACGCCCGCATGATCACGCACATGGAAAAAACCGGCGAGCTGAACCGCGAGATCGAGTACCTGCCGACCGACACCCAGATCAACGAGCGTCGTCTGGCGCGTCAGGGCCTGACCCCGCCGGAAGTGGCCGTACTGCTGGCGTACAGCAAGATTTCGCTGGACCAGGCCATCCTGCGTAGCGATGTGCCGGACGATGCCGACTTCCTGCCGGTGCTGGTGAACTACTTCCCGCAGCCGCTGCAGCAACGCTTTGGCGAGCAGATGAAGCGCCACCACCTGAAGCGCGAGATCATCGCCAACCAGCTGGCCAACCTCATCATCAACCGCATGGGCACCACCTTCGTGTTCCGCCTGCAGGAAGAATCGTCGTTCTCGGCCGCCGACATCGCCCGCGCGTTCTGGATTGCCAGCCGCGTGTTCGACGCCGAAAGCCTGTGGACCCGCATCGAGCAGCTGGACAACCAGGTGTCTGCCGACCTGCAGGTAGAGATGATGGTGATGGTGCGTACCCTGGTAGAGCGCGTGGTGCGCTGGGTACTGCGTAACCGCCGCAACGCAGGCTCGGTCAATGCCGTCATCGAGCAATACGCGGCCAAGGTACAGGCGCTGCTGGCCAAGCTGCCGCAGCTGATCAGCGCCGATACCTACCCGCAAGTAGCCCGTCTGGAAAAACGCCTGAACCAGCCGAACGTACCGGCCGATCTGGCCAGCGTGCTGGCGCGTCTGGAGTTTGCCGTACCGATGATGGACATCATCGAAATCGGCGAGGGTAGTGCGCTGTCGCTGGACGACGTGGCGGCCAACTACCTGCAACTGGGCCGCGACCTGCAACTGGACTGGCTGCGCGCCGCCATTACCCAGCTGCCGCGCGACAACCGCTGGCAATCGCTGGCGCGCAGTGCGCTGCGTGACGACCTGTACCGCCAGCATCGTTCGCTCACCCAGAGCGCGATGGCGGTGTCGCAAGACGCTGATTTCGTGCCGCAATGGCTGAAACAGCGTGCGACCGACGTCGAGGCTTGCCAGCAGATGTTTGCCGAGCTGCAATCGTTTGAAGCGCTGGACCTGGCCATGTTGTCTGCCGGCATGCGCGAGCTAAACAACCACCTGCTCGCTTAAGTCACCCCGTTTCGTATTACTCCCTTACAAGCCGACCGCAAGGTCGGCTTTTTTTTGTTGTCAGTACGCGACAAACAAGCGTTTGACATGGCTGTGCACGTCTGCCGCGCTTTGGTGCACTTCGATGCCGAAGCGGCAATAAATACGGCAGATTCTTTTCGATAAATGCTTTATGCATGCACTTTAAATGTGCGTGCGACCTTGCTGCTATTTCGATGGCGCAGAATTTCGTAAAAAAGCTGCATCAGGTAGTTTGTTTTATTAAACGGGGCGATTAAATTAATGGACACCTGTACACAGAGACAGGGGGACAAACCAGCGCCGCAGTCAGTGTCTTGACGCTTTACTTCGTTATTGATGCTGGTTAATCTGATAAAAAACGAAACAACATTCCGCATGGCGGAACATCTCAGGAAGGACAAGATGAGCGAGAAACACATGGCCTCCGACACCCTGGTCAGCTTTCGCGGGGTGCAGAAGAGCTACGACGGCGAATCCCTGATCGTCAAAAATCTGGATCTGGATATTCGCAAAGGCGAATTCCTCACCATGCTTGGGCCGTCCGGCTCTGGCAAAACCACCTGCCTGATGATGCTGGCCGGTTTCGAAACCCCCACCCACGGCGAAATCCGCCTCGGCGACAAGCTGTTGAACCACGTGCCGCCGCACAAGCGCAACATCGGCATGGTGTTCCAGAACTACGCGCTGTTCCCGCACATGACCGTGGCCGAGAACCTGGCTTACCCGCTGACCATTCGCAAGATGAGCAAATCCGAGATTGCCGACCGCGTGAAGAAAGCGCTGGGCATGGTGAAGCTCGACGCGCTGGCCAACCGCTACCCCGGCCAGATGTCCGGCGGCCAGCAGCAACGCGTGGCGCTGGCCCGTGCGCTGGTATTCGAACCGCAGCTGGTGCTGATGGACGAGCCGCTGGGCGCACTGGACAAACAACTGCGCGAGCACATGCAGCTGGAAATCAAGCATATCCACGAGAACCTGGGCATTACCGTGGTGTACGTTACCCACGACCAGGGTGAGGCGCTGACCATGTCCGACCGCGTGGCGGTATTCAAGGACGGCATCATCCAGCAGATCGATGCGGCCAACGTGCTGTACGAAAAGCCGGTCAACTCTTTTGTGGCCAACTTCATTGGCGAGAACAACACCCTGCACGGCGAAGTGGTAGCAGTACAAGACCAGCACTGTACCGTGCGCCTGGGCAATGGCCAGACGGTACAAGCGTCGGCTATCTGCGTGAAGCAGGCCGGCGACGCTACCTCGATGTCCATCCGCCCCGAGCGCGTGCGCCTGAACCGCCACGCCGAAGCCTGCGAGAACCGCCTGCAAGCCAAGCTGGCCGAGTTCATCTACTTCGGCGATCACGTCCGCCTGCGGCTGGATGTGGCTGGCCAGACCGGTTTCATGGTGAAAGTGCCGGCCGGCGAGCTGGATAGCAGCTGGAAAGTAGGTGACAGCCTGGATATAGGCTGGATGGCGCGCGATATCCGTGCGCTGGATGCATCGGTTTACACACACTAAAAAAGCCCGACCACACGGGTATCTTCAACGTCCTGCAAAGCGATTTCCCCAGAGGAGAATGACCATGAATAAAAACACCCCGCGCCTGATTGCCCTGTCCGTCGTTGCTGCCTTGGCTGCGCCGGCCATGGCCAAAGACCTCACCGTGATTTCTTTTGGCGGTGCCAACAAGGATGCACAGGTCGTGGCCTACTACCAGACTTTCGAGAAAGCTACCGGCCACAAGATTACCGCTGGTGACTACAACGGCGAGATGGCCAAGATCAAGGCCATGGTCGACGCCAAGAAAGTGACCTGGGATGTGGTGGAAGTGGAATCGCCGGAGCTGCTGCGCGGTTGTGAGGAAGGCCTGTTCGAGAAAATCGACTGGTCCAAGGTGGGCAACAAAGCCGACTTTGTGAAGCCGGCCGTTTCTGAATGTGGCGTGGGCATTTTCGTGTGGTCCACTGCCATGGCCTACAACGCCGACAAGCTGAAAACCGCGCCGCAAACCTGGGCCGATTTCTGGGACGTGAAAAAGTTTCCGGGCAAACGTGGCCTGCGCAAGGGTGCCAAGTACACGCTGGAGTTTGCGCTGCAGGCTGACGGCGTGAAACCGGCTGACGTGTACAAAGTACTGGCTACCAAGGCCGGTGTAGATCGTGCCTTCAAGAAACTGGACCAACTGAAGCCGCACATCCAGTGGTGGGAAGCCGGTGCCCAGCCGCCGCAGTTCCTGGCCTCCGGTGACGTAGTGATGAGCTCGGCCTACAACGGCCGTATCGATACCGCACAGCGAGAAGGCAAAAACCTGAAAGTGGTGTGGACCGGTAGCGTGTACGACGTCGACTCTTGGGCCATTCCGAAAGGTTCGCCGAAGCTGAAAGAAGCGATGGAGTTCATCAAGCACGCCAGCCTGCCGCAACATCAGGCGGTGTATTCCAACAAGATCGCTTACGGCCCGACCAACCTGAAGGCTATTCAGCGCGTTGACCCGAAGTCGGCCTCCAACCTGCCGACCTGGCCTGCCAACCTGAAAAACGCGCTGGCCCTGGACGTGAACTTCTGGGTTGAGCACGGTGAAGAGCTGGAAGAGCGCTTCAACGCCTGGGCTGCCCGCTAAGCTGCTGCCTGTTGCCTGAACTATCCCGCCTAGCCCCACCGGGCTGGCGGGATTTTGCCGGAAGTGATACCCACCATGTCCCAAACCCTTTCCGTCAAAACACCGTTGACGGCGGCCGATGGCGAGCCGTTGACCGTGAAACTGGCGCGCGAGCGCCGCAACAAGCAGCTGAAAGCCGTTGCCTTGGTTGCCCCGCTTGCCATCTTTCTGCTGCTGACCTTTCTGGTCCCCATCTTCATGCTGCTTGGTCGCAGCGTGGATAACCCGGAGGTAGTGACCCATCTGCCGACAACCAGCAAGCTTATCGCCAGCTGGGATCGTCGCGCGCTGCCATCCGAAGAAGTGTTCCAGGCCATGGCCCGCGATCTGACCGCGGCCAAAGAAGCCAAAACCGTTTCCGAGGTGGCCAAGCGTCTGAACATGGATATCAGCGGTTTCCGTTCGCTGATCCAGAAAACCGCACGCAAGATGCCACTGGAGTTGGCCGCAGGCGAGAGCATGCGAGATCGCTTTATCCAGCTGGACGAACGCTGGGGCGACCCCGACCACTGGCACGTGATCGCCAAGAACGCCAAGCCCTGGACGCCGTACTACCTGTACAGCTCGCTGGACCTGCGTGAAACCAAGGCCGGTACGCCGGAACTGGTGCCGGAAGAAGAGCGCGCTTTTGTCAGCATTTTTGGCCGTACGCTGTGGATCAGCTTCTGGGTGACGGCATTTTGCCTGCTGCTGGGTTATCCGCTGGCCTATTGGCTGGCCAACCTGCCGGCACGCCAGAGCAACCTGCTGATGATTCTGGTATTGCTGCCGTTCTGGACCTCGGTGCTGGTGCGCGTGGCGTCGTGGATCGTGCTGCTGCAGCGCGAAGGCCTGATCAACAGCGCGCTGATCAATCTGGGCATTATTGGCGAGCCGCTACAGCTGGCATTTAACCGGGTTGGCGTTTACATCGCCATGGTGCACATCCTGTTGCCGTTTGTGATCCTGCCAGCTTACAGCGTGATGAAGAGTATTCCGCCTACCTATATGCGCGCTGCCATTTCGCTGGGTGATCATCCGTTTGCCGCTTTCTGGAAGATCTACTTCCCGCAGACGGTGGCCGGTGTGGCAGCTGGTGCCTTGCTGGTGTTCATCATGTGTATCGGCTACTACATCACCCCGGCGCTGCTGGGCAGCCCGGAAGAACAAATGGTGAGCTACTACGTGGCGTTCTACACCAACGTCACCATCAACTGGGGCATGGCCGCCGCGTTGGGCAGCCTGTTGCTGATCGCCACCATGACGCTGTACGCGGTGTACAGCAAGCTGGTGGGTGCCAACAAACTGAGTCTGGGGTAAGAAGACATGCTGCCAACTTATGCTTCGCCTATCGAGCGCATCTGGTACTGGAGCTTCCGCATTTTCTGCGTGCTGATCCTGATCTTCCTGGTGTCGCCACTGCTGGTGATCGTGCCGCTGTCGTTCTCGGCCGATACCTTCCTGCTGTACCCGATCAAGTCGTTCTCGCTGCGCTGGTACGAGGAATTCTTCGGCAACGAGGTATGGCTGACCTCGCTGAAGAACAGCTTCATCGTGGCGCCGGCTGCCACGCTGCTGGCGACCACGTTGGGCACGCTGGCCGCCGTGGGCCTGACTTCGTCAGACTTCCCCGGCAAGTCGGTACTGATGAGCGTACTGATCTCGCCGATGGTGGTGCCGGTGGTGATCGTCGGGGTAGGGGCCTACTTGTTCTTCGCCCCACTGGGCCTGTCCAACAGCTATCTGGCGTTGATTCTGGTCCACACCGCACTGGGCGTGCCCTTTGTGGTGATTACCGTGTCGGCCACGCTGCGCGGCTTCAACGCCAACCTGATCCGCGCCAGTGCCAGCCTGGGTGCCAACCCGATCACCACCTACCGTCGCATCGTGCTGCCGCTGATTGCACCGGGTGTGATTTCGGGTGCGCTGTTCGCTTTTGCCACCTCATTCGACGAAGTGGTGGTGACGCTGTTCCTCGCCGGCCCGGAGCAGACCACGCTGCCGCGCCAGATGTTTGGCGGTATCAAGGAAAACATCAGCCCGGCTATCGCCGCCGCGGCCACGGTGCTGATCCTGTTCTCCATCGCTTTGCTGCTGACCTTGGAATGGTTGCGTGGCCGCGCCGAGAAGACGCGCACCAGCGCAGCCTGATGCCAAGCCGGTGCCAAGCAAAAGCCCCTGCCGGTTGGCAGGGGCTTTTTTGTGGCTTCAGGGTTGGCCGCAGCAGCTTAGAAAAGTTCGATATCGCCTTCGTAGCTGGTGTGGGGCGCAATATTGCCCTGTTGCAGCAGCTGGTCGTAAGCGCATACCTGGTTGCGGCCGTGTTCCTTGGCGTAGTACAGCGCGCGGTCGGCCTGCTCCACCACATTGGCCGGCAGCATCTGGCCCAGGATGCCGACGTGACCGATGCTGATGGTGATGTGGCCAATCTGCGGGAAGATGAAGCCGGCAATGTCCAGTCGCAGTTGTTCCAACCGCATGTGGGCCAGTGCCGGTTCGCCGCGCAGGATAATGCCGAACTCCTCGCCACCGTAACGGTACAGTTGGGCGTAGGGACCCAGGATCTGTTCCATGTGATGCGCGACCAGTAGCAGCACCTCGTCGCCGACAATGTGGCCGTAGCGGTCGTTTACCAGCTTGAAGTGGTCGATGTCTACCAGCGCCAGCGTTTGTTGGCCGTTGCCTTGCTCCAGCAGTTCGTACAGACGGGCATCAAAGGAACGGCGGTTGAGCAGGCCGGTTAGCATGTCGCGCTCGGCGTCATACAGCAGGCGCAGATAGTTTTCGTGTATGCGGACCATGCCACTGAGAAAGCTGGCTTCTTCTTCCAGCAGCGGGCGGTGCTCTATCTGCAGCAACGCAATGATGCTGTTTTTCTGGTACACCACCTGCCACACGTGTCCGCCATATTGCCACGGAGCACGGTTGTCACGGCCAATGGCAATAGCCTTGCGAGCTTCGTCACCCGCTGCCAGCCACCCGCTGTCTTCTGGTGTGACCAGGCGATCGTTGCCGTCGTTGACTTGCAGCAGTTTCAGTTCCGGCTCGGTTTCGGGGTTGCGCACGCCGTACAGCGAGATGGTATTGCAGCCCAGAAAGTTGCCCAGCAGCTCCAACAAAGCCCGCTCCAGCTCGCGTAACTCGCGCTGCGAGGTCATCTTGGCCATTTGCTCCATCAAGGTCGCAATACTGGCGGGCGTGTAAGAGGCATTCATAAGCTTTTGGGGGTGTTACTGGCGTCCGGTGCTGCCAAAGCCGCCACTGCCACGTTCCGTATCGATAAATTCTTCTACGATATTAAACCCAACCTGGACCACTGGCACGATAATCATCTGAGCGATGCGCTCCATCGGCGCCAGGGTGAAGGCAGTATTGCCACGGTTCCATACCGACACGAACAACTGGCCCTGGTAGTCGGAGTCGATCAGGCCGGTGAGGTTGCCCAGTACGATGCCGTGTTTGTGGCCGAGGCCGGAGCGCGGCAGGATCATTGCAGCCAGGCCCGGGTCGGCCAGGTGGATGGCCATGCCGGTGGGCACCAGTACGGTTTCACCGGGCTGGATCACCATCTCGGCTTCGGTGGCAGCGCGCAGGTCCAGGCCGGCGGAACCGGAGGTGGCGTAAGCGGGCAGATTGTCTTTCAGGCGGGCGTCCATAATCTTGACGTCGATCACGGGTTTCATGCGTTTTTTATTCCTTGTGGGGTAAAAGCCGGGCCAGGTGCTGCACGATGGCGTGTGCCACCTCGGCCTTGGGCATGTCTGGCAGCGGATGGTGCCCGGCATCGTCCAGCAATGTCACGCTGTTACTGTCGGCACCCATCGCCTGCTGGGCCAGGTTGGCCACCAGCAGCGGCACCTTCTTGCGGCGGCGTTTCTGGTCGGCGTAAGCCAGCAGGTTCTGGCTTTCTGCGGCAAAGCCCACACAGAACGGTGCCGCCGGCAGGCCGGCCACCGTGGCCAGAATGTCCGGGTTTTCTTCCAGTTCGATTATCGGCAGGCCTTCACCCTTCTTGATTTTGTGCTCGGCGCGGTTCTTCACGCGGTAGTCGGCCACCGCCGCCACGCTGATGAAGATGTCGCTGCGGCCAACCTCGCCCAGTACGGCCTGGTACATGTCCTGCGCGCTCTGTACCGCGATGGTGCGCACCAGCGTTGGCGGAGTCAGGGCGGTGGGGCCGCTGACCAGCGTCACCTCGGCACCGGCGTCGCGGCAGGCGCGGGCCAGTGCGTAACCCATCTTGCCGGAGCTGATATTGGTGATGCCGCGCACGGTATCGATCGGTTCGTACGTCGGGCCGGCCGTCAGCAACACTTTCTTGCCTGCCAGCGGCTTGCTGCTGAATACACCGCCCAGCAGGTCGAACACTTCTTCCGGCTCCAGCATGCGGCCGGGGCCGGTCTCGCCGCAGGCCTGCACGCCGTGCGCCGGGCCCCACACCTGTACGCCGTCGGCCTGCAGCTGGGCCACATTGCGCAGGTTGGGCGGGTTTTCCCACATCTGCCGGTTCATTGCCGGCACTACCACCAGCGGGCAGGTACGGGCCGCGGCCATGGTGCTGATCAGGTCGTCACACGCACCGTGTGCCAGCTTGAAAATACAGTCGGCAGTGGCCGGTACGATCAGGAACACGTCGGCACGGCGCGACATCTCGATATGCGCCATCGCGTTGTGCGGGCGCGGATCCCAAATGTCGGTATAAACGGCGTTGCCAGACAGTGCCTGAAAGGTTGCGGGGGTGACAAAGCGTGTAGCCGCTTCGCTCATTACCACTTCGACGTGATGGCCAGCCTTGACCAGCAGCCGGGTCAGTTCGGCTGACTTGTAGGCTGCAATGCCGCCGGTAATGCCAAGAAGGATGCGTTTTTGTGCCATGTTGCGGCCTGCTTGTGGGGGTGCAAGGCGTGATTGTAGCCTAATGCTGCAGCTGCACCCAATGCTGCGCGTAGCGGGCAGATAAAAGCGTTTTTATCGAAGGCTGCTGCGGGCACACACTGCCTTGGTCGATATGCATAGGGGATTGCAATGCCGATCACCGACTGGCCCGCCGACGAGCGGCCACGCGAAAAACTGTTGTTGCATGGTGCCCATACCTTGTCAGATGCTGAGTTACTGGCGATATTCTTAAGAACAGGTATCAAGGGTTGCTCGGCTGTTGATATGGCCAGATTGATGATGCAACGCTTTGGCAGCTTGGGGCGCCTGCTCAGTGCCAGTCCGGATGCCTTTCAGCAGCAGGCTGGCCTCGGGCCTGCAAAGTACGTGCAATTCATGGCGATGCACGAGCTGGCGCGACGGTTGCTGGCTGAGCAGATGGCAGAGGCCGATGTGCTCGATAGCCCCGATGCCGTGCGTCGTTACTTGCGGCTGGCAATCGGACAGCGTGATGTTGAGGTGTTTTACGGGCTGTTCCTGTCGGCACAAAACCGTGTGCTGGCGGTCGAACAACTTGCATGCGGTTCGCTGACCGAAACCCGGGTCTACCCGCGGGAAGTGGTGCGGCGGGCTTTGTTTCATCATGCGGCGGCGGTGATCGTGGCGCACAATCATCCTTCCGGTGTGGCAGAACCGTCTGCGGCAGACCGGGCGCTGACAGACCGTCTCAAGCAGGCTTTGCAGTTGGTCGATATCAATTTGCTGGACCATTTGGTGGTAACGGGTGCGCACGCCGAATCGCTGGCGGAGCGTGGGTGGGTGTAGCGGTGGCCACGTGGCTGCCGTTGCGGTGGTGGTACGGTCAGCCGGTCTGGCCGCTGCACAAGGAGCAAGCCATGAACATCCTGCGTTTGATGAACCAGTCCGATTACATTCAGGTCAACAACCAACTGGTAAAACCCGAATTCATGTACGCCTCGGAAGACTATGCCGACGATGACGACATCGTGCTGGAAGCCCACCTCAGTGAAGCCGACATCGTGCTGACGGTGGCCGATCTGGAAGACGCCACGCCATTGGCAGACGGCGCGTACTGGATAGAAAGTGTTGGCTACATCCGTTTTCTGAGCCGGCAAGCGCTACATTGATATACCTGTGTTTCCCGCCGCAGCCGCCCATGCAGGGCGGTTTTTTTTGTTCACTTCGCATGCCAAATGCCTGCCTTGTATACAATCAATTAGCATTTGATCTGGCGCAAGTTGCTTTCGATAATCATTGCTACATTACCCCCTTCAAAGTGTGCCACTCTGCGGCACCGAGCGAGGATGGTCATGAACAAGATTCGAATTGCCATGGTGGGGGCGGGCGAAACAGCCACGCCGCTGTTGCGCCAATTGCTGGACGCACCGTTCGTGGAGCTGATCGGTGTAGCCGAATTGAATATGGCGTTGCCAGGTGTGGCGCTGGCGCGCGAACGCGGCATTCCGGTAACGGATAACTTCATCGAGCTGGCCGAGCAAGGCGAGCGCGTAGACATCATCATCGACCTGACCGGCTCGCGCAAAGTCCGCGAAGACCTGCGCCGTTTCATGCAGTTTGCCGGCAATGCGCATACCGTCATCATGCACGAGCGTATTGCGCTGCTGATGATGTCGCTGTCGGCCGGGCAACTGGTGGAAACCCGTCACGAGTCGTTGAGCTACTGAAGGCAGAGATCGATGCAGTGTCAGCCAGTGCGCTACCGTACCGGCTGAATTGAAGGGCGTGCGCAAGCACGCCCTTTTTTCGTGCGGCCAACCTTGGCGCCTGTTCAAAGTCTTTTCACGGCTGCGGCGGGTAGCCACCGGCCCCGCAGGGCGGGCTTGGCAAACCGCCATCTGCGGCCTTGGCCGCCTTGGCCTTGGCATGACCAAGGCCGGCAGCGTCCGCCTAGCATCTGGCCCTTTGCCAGGTCAGCGCAGTCGCTAAAAAACCTTGCACAGGCGCTTAGCCGAAACCGCGTTTTTTCAGCGCCAGGTACAGCATGCCGGCGGTGATGGCGTCGTTCAGCGCATCGTGGCGCGGCAAGGCCGGCACCTTCAGGTCGTCGATCAGCGTGGCCAGCTTCAGGTCGATATGGCTGTCCGGCTGCTGGCGCAGCTTGTAATCGTAATAGCGGCCCGATACCTCGATCTGGCGGTTGGGCAGCTTGATGCCGGTCAGCGGCTGTACGTACTTGTTCAGCACCGCCACGTCGTATTCCAGGTAATAGCCCAGCAGCGGGCGGCCACCGATGAAGTCCAGCAACTGCGCCACCGCTTCCTGCGGTGCCAGGCCTGCCGACACGTCGCGCGGGCGCAGGCCGTGGATGCGCACGCTGCCGGCGTCCGGTCTGCGTTCCGGCTTTACCAGCACGTAGAACGATTCGCTGCTGACAATACGTTGGCCGCGTATTTTCACCGCGCCGATGGACAGCAGCTCGGCCTCGCGCACGTTGAGGCTAGTGGTTTCGCAGTCCACGCTGACCAGTTCGTCTTCCTGTGGTTGCAGCAAGGCGGCAAAGCGCGGGTCTTTCAGACGCTGGGCGGCCCAATGCCGTTTCAGGGCGCCGATCATGCCACCGCTCCCAGGCGAAACTGGTGGCGCAGCAGGTTCTTGAACTTTTTCACCAGCCCCAGCGCGTCTTTCAGCAGGTCTTTTTCCAGTGTGGACAGCCGGTCCGGCCGGATCAGGTTGCTGGCAGCGCGGCCGTCGGCCAGGTCGGCCAGGCCGTGGCTCAGCCTCAAACCCAGCAGGAAGGCCAGCGTCTCGCTGATGTCGTTGGCAAAGTCGCGCTCCAGATGGCCCAGTTCGGCCAGCCGTTGCAGGCGGTCGAAGGTGTTGCAGGCGGCAATCCCGTGGCGCAGCGCCAGCGAGCGGATGCCGTGCACGATGGGGAAAATGCCGCCCTTTTTTATGTCCAGCGTGGCTTCGCCGTTTTTCTCCCGCGTCAGCAACTGGTCAAAGAAGCCTAAAGGCGTATCGAACTGTTCGATGGCGCGGGCAAAGCGGGCGTAGAAGCTTTCGTCATCCGACAGCAGGCTGTGCAGGTAGTGTTTGCACTGCGCCAGCAGCGCGTGGTCGCCGGCCACCGCTTCGGCGTCCACGAAGATGGCCAGGTTCATCAGCGAGTCGGCGTCCGGCAGGTACAGCCAGCGGTACAGCTGGTCGCGCATGCCTTGCTCCGGCTGGCACCATTGCGGGTTGTTCACCATGATGCGGCCCGGGCACGGCGGGTAGCCAAAGCGCGCCAGCGCGTCGCTGAAGGCCTGGCAGGCGCCTTGCAGCGTGGGGTGGTCGAAGCCGTCGCGGATGATCAGCGCGTTGTCCTGGTCGGTTTTCAGGATTTGTTCGCCGCGGCCTTCGGAGCCCATCACGATCAGGCAGCTGTTGTTCACTACTTCCGGCATGGCAATCAGCTGCCAGGTGCGCTCGAACAGGCGCGCGTTCAGCGCCTGCACCAGCCGCCCTAGCTGCGGCGCTTTCACGCCGTGGCTGGACAGCATGCCCACCAGGCGGGTGATCTGGCCGGCAATGTCGGCTAGCTCGTCCAGCGATTCAGCGCGCTCCAGCTTGTGCGCGATCAGGTGCGAGTGGTTGGAGAAGTAAGACAGGATGTCCACCTGCGCCAGAATGCCCACCGGCTCGCCCTTGTCCATCACCACCAAGCGGCGGATGTTGCGCTGGGTCATGGTAAGCAGGGCATCGAACAGGAAGCCGTCGATGTCGGTGGTGATCAGCTGGAAATGGCACACCTGGTGCAGTGGCGTACCCGGGGTGAGGCCGTTGAGCAGGGTGTCGCGGAAGTCGGTGGTGGTAAACATGCCCAGCTGGCCCATATGGCGCACCAGGATGGATTTGCTCTTGCGCTGCTTCATGATGCGTGCCGCATCGAGGAGGGTGTCCTGACCGTCGACAAACACCGGCAGCCGGCTACAGGCGTCGCGCACGATGGCGGTCATCAGCGTTTGCAGTTCGCGGGTGCCGGCGCTTTGCGCCAGTGCGCCGAATTTCTGCGACACGCTGGCGTAGAAGAAGGCGCCAAAGCGCGGGTTGCTTTCGGTCAGCTGCATGACCACGCTGCGCGGCAGCGTGTAGACCAGCGCCTCCTCGTGTACCACGAAGCGCTGTGTGGCTTGGCCAGCCACCATGGCGCGGGCGTCGAAGGTGTCTTGCGTATGGTAGACGGCCAGTACTTCGTCATCAGCCATCTCGCGTACCACGCCTTTGATCAGCACGTACAGCGTGTCCACGCTGTCGCCGGGGGCCATGATGACTTCGTCGTTATCGAAGAAGACGATGTCTGCGGCGTTTTCCAGCGCCAGGCGCTCGTGCGGGCTGAGGTGGGTAAACGGCGGGTGGGTGAAGTCGAAGCGGCTCATGCGGGCAGGTCCGGTCAGTGACTGATGGCTTCAGCATACGGCGCTATCGAAACACGTGACCAGACCCGGCAGGGTCAATGCTGTCAGCTTTGCGCTGGATCAGACGCCGTTGCGTCATTCCCGCAGCAGCTGGCCGGTCGGGTAGCCGGTAGCGTCACGCTACGGCGGTGTACGCGGCCATCCACGAACAGCGCCAACTCGCCGTCCTGCATGGCGGTCCACGTTTCGTTGTCGGTCAGTGGCACGGTGGCGATCACCGCCACACGGTCGTCGGGGGTGGTGACGGTAGAGAAGTCGACGGTCACGTCGTCGTCCACCAGGTGGGCGGTGGGAAACGGCGCCTGGCGCACGATGTAGTGCAGTTTGGTGGAGCAGTGGGTAAACAGCCACTGGCCGTTGGACAGCATGAAGTTGAACACGCCGTAGCTGCGTAGCGTGGCGGCCAACCCTTCGATGGCCTCGAACAGTTCGTCTAGCGACGGCGGCTGGCACCAGCGCTGGCGCAGTTGTTCCATGATGTAGCAGAACGCGGCTTCGGAGTCGGTGCCGCCCACCGGCTGGTAATGGCAGCCGGCTGCCGGGGCAAAATCTACCAGGTTGCCGTTGTGGGCAAATATCCAGTATTGGCCCCACATCTCGCGCTGGAACGGGTGGCAGTTGGCCAGGTTGACCTCACCTTGCGTGGCCTTGCGGATGTGGGCGATGACGTTTTGCGACTTGATCGGGTACTGCCGCACCAGCGCCGCTACAGGCGAGTCGGCCGACGGTTTGTCGTCCAGGAACAGCCGCACGCCGCGGCCTTCGAAAAAGGCGATGCCCCAGCCGTCGGCGTGGTGGTCGGTCAGGCCGCCACGGCGGTGGAAGCCTTCAAAGGAAAACAGGATATCGGTGGGCGTATTGCAGTTCATGCCCAAAAGCTGGCACATGGCGGGATCTCTGGCTGTTGATACAGCCATTGTTCCATGCGTTGCTGGCAGCGCCAAGCCCGTTGGCCACGGTAGCGGCGTTGGGCGGGCTTGTGATTTGTGAGAAAATCCCGATATCAGACCCTCTGGTAGCAATGTGCTACCCGGCAGCGCAGAAAGGCAAGGCATGACAACCATCGTCGTGGTAAGCAAGGGCAAGCAGATTGCCATTGCCGCCGACAGCCAGACCACCTTCGGTGACGACCAGAAACTGCTGGCCGCCTACGATGCGTACAGCAACAAGATCTTCCGTGTGGGCGACAGCTACCTGGCCATTGCCGGCTCCGCCGCACATGATCTGGTGCTGCAAGCGGCGCTGAAGGGCATGAAGTCGCGCGACTTCAGCAGCCGTGCCGGCCTGTTTGAAACCTTCCGCAAGATTCATCCCAAGCTGAAGGACCATTTCTTCCTGCGGCCGGAAGAGGAAGAAGACGACCCGTACGAATCCAGCCAGATGATGGTGCTGGTGGCCAACGGCCACGGCATTTTCGGCGTGTACCCGATGCGCGAGGTGTACCAGTTCTCGCGTTTCTGGGCCATCGGCTCCGGGCGCAAGTTCGCCATGGGCGCCATGCACGCGCTGTACGACAGCCCGCTGGACGCGGCCGGCATTGCCGAGGCGGCTATCCGCGCCGGCTGCGAGTTCGACGCCAGCTCCTCGCTGCCGCTTACCCTGTATACCCTTGAAAAAGAGAAGGACACCCATTCATGAGCCAACACAATACACTGCAACGCTTCCTGTTCGACGGCATACCGGTACGCGGTGCGCTGGTTCGCATGGACGGCGCCTGGCAGGAAGTGCTGGCGCGCCATAACTACCCGGCCGCCATCCAGAACGTGCTGGGCCAGATGCTGGCCGCCAGCAGCCTGTTGGCCGCTAACCTGAAATTCGACGGCACGCTGATCATGCAGCTGCACGGCAAGGGCGCGCTGCGCCTGGCCGTAGCCGAGTGCACCAGCGAACGCACCGTGCGTGCCTCTGCCCGCTACGACGACGGTATCCACGACGCACCGCTGGCCGAGCTGCTGGGCGAGGGTGGCACCTTCGTGATGACGCTGGAGCCCAAGGACGGCGAGCCTTGGCAAGGCATTGTGGCGCTGGAAGGCGACAGCATCAGCCAGATGCTGGAAAACTACATGCGCCGCTCCGAGCAGGTGGAAACCATGCTGCTGCTGGCCTGTAACGACCAGACCGCCGCCGGCCTGCTGCTGCAGCGCCTGCCGGACGGCCACGGCGACGCCGAAGGTTGGCCGCACGTACAGGCGCTGGCGCAAACGCTGCAGCAGGACGAGCTGCTGTCGCTGGACGCGCTGGACATCCTGTACCGTCTGTACCATCAGGAAGCGGTACGCGTGTTCGACCCGGAGCTGGTGAGCTTTGCCTGCAACTGCAGCGAAGAGCGCGTCGGCAACATGCTGAAGCTGCTGGGCGGCGAGGAAGTGGCCAGCGTGGTGCTGGAGCAGGGCAGCATCGAAGTGGGCTGCGAATACTGCGGCCAGCGCTACGTGTTTGACGACGAAGACGTCAACACCTTGTTCGGCATGGACGTGATCAACGCGGTGCGTAGCGAGCAGCAGCGCCACTGAGCCTGACGGCTGCGCTGATGACAACCCGCCTGCTGGCGGGTTTTTTCATGCCCGCCCATTGTTGCGGCCAACCTTGCCGCCCAGCCGCAGGCAACAAAAAACCCGCCGTGCGGCGGGTTTGTCATGCAAGGGCGGGCAGTTACAAGCCAACACCGGCGTGGATGCGGTCGTGCATCTCGTCCACCCAGTCTTCAAACTCCACTTCGTGCATGCCCAGGTAGGCGATCAGTTCCTCGGAGCGGTCTTTCCAGCCCGGGTCGCCGTTCTGGTCGGTACTGGTACGCCAGATGTGTTGTGCGGCACGCGCTACCGCCACCATCATTTTGTGATTGTGGTCCAGCATGGTATCGGTACTGTCGTTGAACAGCTCGGCATTGTGTTGCAGCAAGATGGCCTGGCAAAAGTCGTCCGGCATATTCCAGGTGCGGGCTACCAGGTAGCCCACCACGTCGTGGCTGGTGCCGTGGAATTCCTGCTCGATCTTGCTGACCTGGCGGTCGCGTGCCTGGGTAATCAGCCGCAGTGTGCGCTCGTAATTGGAGTAGCGCATCAGCATCACGGCAATGCCGCAGCCGCGGAACAGGGCAAAGGTCTGGCACTCGTCGCTGGGGCGACCCAGCTTTTCGCACAAGGCCGCCGCCATGGCGGACTCGTGCATGGTGCGTTCCCAGAACTGTTCGATGACCGGTGGCGAATTGCTGGTCAGCGTCAGGCGCAGCAGCAGGCCATGCACCAGCTGGACGATATTGCGTTCGCCCAGCAGGTTGACGGCTTGCAGGATGGACGTGAGGGTGCGGCCGCTGCCGAAAAAGGGGCTGTTAGCCGCTTTGAGGATGGCGGCAGACAGGCCAAGGTCGCTACCGATCACGTCTGCCACGTCCATCAGGCTCATGTCCGGGTTGCTGCGCAGGGCAACCAGTTTGTCGAGCATGGCAGGGCGCGGCGGAATGACCAGATTGCGTACCAGGTCGGCGGTGGTGCTGGCGTCGAATTGAGGGACCTTCATTGCTAAGGATCCGGTAGGGGCTAGATTATAGAATTTCAAATCATTCTAGCAGTGCCGCCCGCCTATTTCATGGAGAAATCAGGGTTTCCAGCACCTTTTTTTGCAATGCGTCCGGATGGGCGGTCACCCGCAGCACGTGCTGCATGGCTGGATGGGGCGGCCGGTGCACGGCAACCCCTTGCGCCCACAGGGCTTTTTGTCTGGCCAGCGCGGCATCGGCGTCCGGATAGACGATGGCCAGGAAGTTGGTATGCGATGGGATGATGTGCAGCCCGCCTTGCTGCAAGGCTTGCTGCAGCTGTTCGCGCAGCGCCAGCGTGTCGGCAATCAGCCGCTGGCTGCAGGCCGGCTGGTCCAGCGCTGCAACTGCCGCAGCTTGTGCCACGCTGGAGGTGCCGTACTGGGTGCGGATCTGGTCGGCCTTGGCCACCCACTCGGCCGGGGCCAGCGCGTAGCCGATGCGCAAGCCGGCCAGACCGTGTGCCTTGGACAGCGTACGCAGGCGGGCGGTGTCGGGCAGCGTGCCCTGGCGCTCGGCCTGGTCGCAGAAGTCGATATAGGCTTCGTCCAGCAGCAGGAAGGTGTCTGACGGCAGCGCGGCACGCAGCGCGGTGATGTCGGTCAGCGGCAGATAGCTGCCGGTGGGGTTGTCGGGGTTGGCCAGGTACAGCAGCGCCGCCTGGTGCTGCTGCACGGCGGCCAGCAGCGCCGGCAGGTCGTTCACCAGGCTGTCACCGTGCTGTGCGTACGGCACTTCCACCACGCGGGCGCCCACGCCTTCGGCAAAGTAGCGGAAGGTAGGGTAGGTGCCGGCGGTGCACACCACCACGTCGCCGGGCGACACCCGCGCGCGCAGGAACAGGCCGATCAGGCTGTCGGCACCGGCGTCCGCCACCACGTTGGCCGCATCCACGCTGTTCAGCACGGCAGCGCGCTGGCGGATGGCGCCGGCGTACGGGTCGGGGTACAGCCGCGCCAGTTCGTACAGCGCCTCGCCCCATTGCTGGCTGACGCTATGCCCGGCGATGGCCATGCTTTCGTTGGAGCCGATGCGGCTGTCGATGCGGCGGCCGATCAGGGCTTCCAGCTTGGGCAGGCCGGGGAACGGGTTGGCGATGGTGACGTCTTGCAGGTGGCGGGCGTAGCGTGGCATGGCGGTGTCCATAAAAGCTGATGGCATGACACTAAGGCAAAACGCGGCGGCGTGCCATGCCGGTTATGCATAAGCAAAGAACGCAGCCAGCGTATCGGCCAGCGCGGCCGGTTGCTCCCACTGGATCATGTGGCCGGCGTTGGCGATGGTGGTTTCCGTCAGGTTGGCAAAGCAGGCGCGGCGTTCGGGCAGCGTATCGAATACGCCCTTCGCCATCGGGTGGTCCCACATGTCGCCGCCGATCACCCACAGCACCGGCGCGCTGATGCGCTGCCAGCAAGCCTTGGCTTCTTCCAGCCGGTACAGCACCGGGTTCACCATCTTGTGGCGAGGGTCGGCACGGTATTGCCACTGGCCGTCCTGCTGCCGGCACAGCGCGGCCGCCATGTGCTGCGCGTAGGGCAGGGCCATGCGCGGGTTGCGCGCCTGCAATTTGGCGGCGACGTCGTCCAGGCCGCTGACGGCGGTAAAGGCCGGCGCCTGCTGCTTTTCGCGCAGCCAGCGCGCGTAGCGGCCCGGGGCCTCAGCCGGGCGGGTGGCGGCCAGGCCGAAGCCTTCTACCAGTGCCAGCCGGGCCACACGTTCCGGACGTATGCCGGCGTACAGGCCGGCCACCATTGCGCCCATGCTGTGGCCTACCAGGTTGGCCGCATGGTGCGGGCTGTAGTGCTGCAGCAGCGCGTCCAGGTCGGCCAGGTAGTCGGGCGAGTAGTAGCTGCCGCTGTTCCACCCGCTGTGGCCGAAGCCGCGCCAGTCGGGTGCCACGATCTGCCAGTTGCCGGCCAGGTGGTCGGCAACAAACTGGAAGGTGTCGGCACAATCCATCCAGCCGTGCAGCATTACCAGCAGCGGGGCGTCGTGCGGGCCCCAGCGCCGGACGTGATAGGCGTGGCCGTTGAAGGTGTGCTGTTCGCTGCGCGGCAGGTGCAGGGGCTGGTAGGGGGAGGTGAGGCTCATGCAGAATCGCAACCTGGATCAATCGGGGACGCCTAGTGTACGCACAGCACGGCGAGGATGACGAGTCGTGACACCCGGCAGTGCTTACCAGTGGTGGCGTCGCTGCATTCGCCGCAGCATACGGCGCCAAAAGACTTGCTGACCGAAATCTGGGCGCTGTTGGTGTGGCGTGGTTCAGGCAGGCTGAATCGCGAGTGGACAGGCCGGAACAAAAGAAAAACCCCGCAGCGTGCTACGGGGTTTTTGCGGCCAACCTTGGCGCAGCTTAGCGGCCGGCGTTGTAGTTGGGGGCTTCTTTGGTGATCTGTACGTCGTGCACGTGCGATTCGCGCATGCCGGCGGAGGTGATTTCCACAAAGCCGGCTTTTTCGTGCAGCACGTCGATGCTCGGGCAGCCCAGGTAGCCCATC
The DNA here is from genome assembly GCF_046297735.1 of Vogesella sp. Taxonomy (NCBI): domain Bacteria; kingdom Pseudomonadati; phylum Pseudomonadota; class Betaproteobacteria; order Neisseriales; family Chromobacteriaceae; genus Vogesella; species Vogesella sp. Next base: position 230,331 of record NZ_JBKBHK010000004.1, on the reverse strand, counting down.
GACGAACGCAGGCCGCCGATCAGCTGGTGGATCACCTGGGCGATCGGGCCCTTGTACGGTACGCGACCTTCGATGCCTTCCGGCACGAACTTGTCAGCAGCGTTGGAGCTGTCCTGGAAGTAGCGGTCGGCCGAGCCCTGGCTCATCGCACCCAAGCTACCCATGCCGCGGTACGATTTGTAGGAACGGCCTTGGTACAGTTCCACTTCGCCCGGGGCTTCCTCGGTACCGGCAAACATGCCGCCCAGCATCACGGCGTTGCCGCCGGCAGCCAGGGCCTTGGAGATGTCGCCGGAGTAGCGGATGCCGCCGTCGGCGATCATCGGTACGCCGGTGCCTTTCAGCGCTTCGGACACGTTGTGGATGGCGGTCAGCTGCGGTACACCGACACCGGCCACGATACGGGTGGTGCAGATGGAGCCGGGGCCGATGCCCACTTTCACGCCGTCGGCGCCGGCAGCCACCAGGGCCAGGGCAGCTTCGGCAGTGGCAATGTTGCCGCCGATCACGTCAACCTGCGGGTAGGTTTCCTTCACCCACTTCACGCGGTCCAGTACACCCTGGCTGTGGCCGTGAGCAGTATCCACCACGATCACGTCCACGCCGGCAGCCACCAGCGCTTTCACGCGCTCGTCGGTATCGGCACCGGTACCCACGGCAGCACCCACGCGCAGACGGCCTTGGCTGTCTTTGTTGGCGTTCGGGTGTTCGCTGGTCTTGATGATGTCCTTGACGGTGATCAGGCCTTTTAGCTCGAATGCGTCGTTTACTACCAGCACACGCTCCAGGCGGTGGGTGTGCATCAGCTCGCGGGCTTCTTCGATGCTGGCGCCTTCCTTGACGGTAACCAGGCGTTCGCGCGGGGTCATGATGCTGGAAACCTGCTGTTCGAGGCGGGTTTCAAAGCGCAGGTCGCGGTTGGTGACGATGCCGACTACCTTGCCATCCTGGACCACCGGCAGGCCGGAGATCTTGTGCTGGCGGGTCAGCAGTACCAGGTCGCGTACCAGCATGTCCGGGGCGATGGTGATCGGGTCTTTTACCACACCGCTCTCATGGCGTTTCACTTTGGACACTTCCAGTGCCTGCTTTTCGGCACTCATGTTCTTGTGAATGATGCCGATACCGCCTTCCTGCGCCATGGCAATGGCCAAGCGGGATTCGGTAACCGTATCCATAGCGGCGGATACCAGCGGCAGGTTCAGGGTGATATTGCGGGTGAGGCGGGTGTGGAGGGCAACGTCGCGCGGCAGTACAGCAGAATGGGCCGGGACGAGGAGAACGTCGTCGAAAGTATAGGCTTTCTCGATGATGCGCATCTTGGCGTTTCCTTAGGCGGCAAAAACGCATTATACCGATCTGGCCGTGTAAGTGCAAAACCCGCTTGCAGCGTTTTGCCTGCCTGGGGTAAGGCAGTGTATAAAGTGGCCTGCTGTGAGCACGGGGAAGTTTCATGAGAAAAGACAAGGTGATAGGGCTGTTGTTGCTGGCTGCCTGCAGCCTGGCCCAGGCCGAGGTATACAAGTGGGTAGATGCCAGCGGCAGGACCGTGTTTTCCGACCAGCCGCCGCCGGCCAAGCCGGGCGCTAAAGTGGAGCGTATCAAGGTCTATCCCGGGGGTACTGCGGCTGGTAAAACCCAGGCTTCGGACCCTGCGGCCAAAGCTGCACAGCCTGGTGGCAGTCTGGAAGGCGACATCAAGGCCATGAACGAGCGCATAGAAAAGCATAATCGCGACGTGAAGGCGCAAAACTGCCAGACGGCACAGGCCAACGTGGCAGCGCTAGACCGCGCCGGCAGCCGGCCCGACCCCAAGCGCGAGGACATGCTGAAGCGTGCGCGCGAGGAAGTGCGTATCTGGTGTAGCAAGTAAATGCAGCCAAGCCCGTTTGATTACCGGCCGGTACTGGCCAGCCTGCCCAATCTGCCCGGGGTGTATCGCATGTTCGATGCCTCGGGCAATGTGCTTTATGTCGGCAAGGCTATCGACCTCAAGAAGCGCGTCAGTTCGTATTTCCAGAAGAACGATCTCAGCCCGCGCATCCAGCTGATGGTGGCCCAGATCGCCAGCATCGAAACCACCGTGGTACGCAGCGAGGCCGAAGCGCTGATCCTGGAAAACAACCTGATCAAGGCGCTGGCCCCCAAGTACAACATCCTGTTCCGCGACGACAAGTCTTACCCCTATCTGATGATGTCGGGCCACGCCTGGCCACAGCTGGCGTACTTTCGTGGCGAACCCAAAAAGCCGCACCAGTATTTTGGCCCGTACCCCAACGGCTACGCGGTGCGCGAAAGCATCCAGATCCTGCAGAAGGTGTTCCGGTTGCGCACCTGTGAAGACAGCGTGTTTGCCAACCGCTCGCGGCCGTGCCTTTTATTCCAGATCAAGCGCTGCTCCGGCCCCTGTACCGGCGAGATCAGTGCCGAAGCCTATCGCGAAGACGTGCGCGGCGCCGTCTCCTTTCTGCAAGGCAAGCATAACGAGCTGATCGATACCCTCACCGAACGCATGCTGGCGGCTTCCGAGGCGCTGGCCTTCGAGCAGGCAGCCGAGCTGCGCGACCAGATCCAGGCGCTGGCGCGGGTGCAGGAAAAACAGTTCATCAGCAGCAATACCAGCCAGCTGGACGCCGACGTGGTGGCCATCGTGTGCCGTGGCGGGCTGGTGTGCGTCAACCTGGTGATGATTCGCGGCGGTCGCCACCTGGGCGACAAGAGCTTCTTCCCGCAAAATGCCGACGACAGCAGCGCCGCGGCCAACCTGGAAGCCTTCCTGGCGCAGCACTACCTGGGCGCCAGCCTGCCTGCCGTCATCATTCATAACGAACACGTGGCGCCAGAGCTGCAAGCTGCGCTGGTGGAGCAGGCCGACAAGCGGCTGGCGTTTGTGGGCAACCCCATCGGCGAGCGCCGCGTGTGGCTGGAAATGGCCGAGAAGAACGCCACGCTGGCTATCGAACAGCGCTTGCTGAGCGCCGCCAGCCAGCAGGGCAGGTTGGCCGCACTGGCCGAACTGATGGAAGTGGAGCAGGTGGCGCGGCTGGAGTGCTTCGATATCAGCCATACGCTGGGGGAAGCCACCGTGGCGTCCTGCGTGGTGTACGACCGTGGCGGCATGCAGCCGTCGGAGTACCGCCGCTTCAATATTGAAACTGCCGCCGCCGGCGATGACTACGCCGCCATGCGCGAGGCGCTGACCCGCCGCTACAGCCGCCTGGCCGCAGAAGACGGCCGCTTGCCCGACGTGCTGCTGATCGACGGTGGCAAAGGCCAGGTAGGCGTGGCGCTTGAGGTGCTGGCCGAAGTGGGCGTCGATGTACCCATCGTCGGCGTCGCCAAGGGCGAAGAGCGCAAACCCGGCCTGGAAACGCTGATCGTGCCGCATCTGCAAAAGACGCTACAATTGCCGCACGACCACGTCGCCCTGCACCTGATTCAAACCGTTCGTGACGAAGCGCACCGCTTCGCCATTACCGGCCACCGTGCGCGGCGCGCCAAGGCGCGTACCACCTCCACGCTGGAAGACATCCCGGGCGTGGGCCCCACGCGCCGGCAGCGGCTGCTCACCCGTTTTGGCGGGCTGCGTGGCGTGGTGGCTGCCAGTATCGACGACCTGGCGCAAGTAGACGGTATCAGCCGCGCGCTGGCCGAAAAAATCCATAATGCCCTGCACTAGCACTACAGAGCCGACTCATGCCCTTTAACCTCCCCATCCTGTTGACCTGGCTGCGCGTAGCCCTTATCCCCGTCTGTGTGGCGGTCTTTTTCCTGCCGGACAGCGTGCTGCTGCAGCACCATCGAAACAGCCTGGGCGCTTTCATCTTCGGCCTGGCTGCCGCCACCGACTGGCTGGATGGCTACCTGGCGCGACGCCTGGGGCAAACCTCGGCCTTTGGTGCCTTTCTGGACCCGGTAGCCGACAAGCTGATTGTGGCGGCTGCGCTGATCCTGCTGGTGGAACTGGGCCGTCTGGAAGGCTGGATGGCGATGATCATCATCGGCCGCGAGATCGCCATTTCGGCCTTGCGCGAGTGGATGGCGGAGATGGGTAGCCGCGGCAGTGTGGCGGTGGCCTATATCGGTAAGTTGAAAACGGCGGCGCAGATGGTGGCCATCCTGTTGCTGCTGTACGCCGGCCCGCTGCTACCGGGGCTGGATACCATGCTGGCAGGAAAGGTATTCATGATTGTCGCTGTCATTTTGACTTTGTGGTCAATGGTTTATTACTTGCAGATGGCAGCGCGCGAATTTTCGGGCAAAAAAATTGATGTTTGAGTGTTGACACCCCCGAAAAGATCATTATAATTCGCCTTCTCTTAACGACGCAGCGAAAACAAAACGCCGCGAAGTTCTGAGAAAAACCAAGTTTTATGCGGGAATAGCTCAGTTGGTAGAGCGCAACCTTGCCAAGGTTGAGGTCGCGAGTTCGAGCCTCGTTTCCCGCTCCATAAAACTTAAGCAGTACCATGCGACGCGGGAATAGCTCAGTTGGTAGAGCGCAACCTTGCCAAGGTTGAGGTCGCGAGTTCGAGCCTCGTTTCCCGCTCCATAAAATTTAAGTAGCACCATGCGACGCGGGAATAGCTCAGTTGGTAGAGCGCAACCTTGCCAAGGTTGAGGTCGCGAGTTCGAGCCTCGTTTCCCGCTCCATAAAATTTAAGCAGCACCATGCGACGCGGGAATAGCTCAGTTGGTAGAGCGCAACCTTGCCAAGGTTGAGGTCGCGAGTTCGAGCCTCGTTTCCCGCTCCACAGATTGTTCAAATTGTTTGAATGTGTTACCCTTCAGGCAATCAAGTTTTGGCGCGGTAGCAAAGCGGTTATGCCCCGGATTGCAAATCCGGTCAGTCCGGTTCGACTCCGGACCGCGCCTCCAGATAAAGCCCGATAGATCAATGATCTGTCGGGCTTTTCTCATTTCACTCTCCCCAAACGATCGTCTGGCCCGATGTTGTCATCGGAGCGTTGCCAGGGCCTGGCTGCGTGCCGGCGATGGGCTGTCACGCCCGTGTTGTATGGCTGTGGTGTGTTTTCGGCAAAATGCGGCGGGGAAGGGGCCTGTCTCTGGCTGTGTACTGGGTGCTTGTATTGCCAATCTTAAAGATGTATATTTTACACATCTTAATGTCGCAGGCGCCCGTTTGGTAGTGGCGCCGGTTTTTTACCCTTAAAGATGTATTTTTTGTTCATCTATTGGAGCCCGCTATGCTGGATCTCGCCACCCGTCAACTCGTCAAAGCCACCGCGCCGGTACTCAAAACCCACGGGGTTGCGCTTACCCGTCATTTTTATGTCCGCATGTTCCAGCACAATCCGGAGCTGAAGCAGCTATTCAACCAGGGCCACCAGCAGGCTGGCAGCCAGCAGCAAGCGTTGGCGATGGCGGTGGCTGCCTACGCCGAGCATATCGACAACCCGTCGGTGCTGGCGCCGGTACTGACGCTGGTTGCCAACAAGCACGCCAGTCTGGGCATTCGCGCTGAGCATTACCCCGTCGTTGGCCGCCACTTGTTGGCGTCCATTGCCGAAGTGCTGGGCGACGCGGCCGATGACGCGTTATTGGCCGCCTGGGGCGCGGCCTACGGCCAACTGGCCGACCTGCTGATTGCCGAAGAAGCGGCGCTGTACCAGCAGGCCGCCACGCAGGCGGGGGGCTGGAGCGGCTGGCGCGCCTGCCGTGTGGTACGCAAGGTGGCGGAAAGCAGCGAGATCACGTCGTTTTACCTGCAGCCGGCCGATGGCGGCAGCTTGCCGGCGTGGTTGCCTGGCCAGTACGTTACCGTGCGCGTACCAGTGCCGCAGCTGGGCATCATGCAGCCGCGCCAGTACAGCCTGTCGTCGGCACCGGGGGGCAGCGCCCTGCGCATTTCGGTCAAGCGTGAAGCGGCCGGCGCCGACCGCCCGGCCGGCATGGTGTCCAATGTGCTGCACGATACGCTAGAGGAGGGCGCGCTGATCGACGTGGCGCCGCCGATGGGCGACTTCTGGCTGGATACCGCCGCCGACACGCCGGTGGTGCTGATCAGCGCCGGCGTCGGCATTACCCCGATGATGGCCATGCTGGACGCGCTGCTGCAGGCCGGCCGGCCGCGCCCGGTGCAGTTCCTGCACGCCTGCCGCAGCCCGTCGGTACAGGCTTTTGGCGCGCACCTGGCCAATCTGGCGGCCGAATACCCGCAGTTGCAGCTGGCACTGTGGTACGAGCAGGCCGACAGCTTGCCGGCCCGCGGTGCGGTGGCCAGCCAGGTTGGCCGCATGCAGCTGACTGCGGCCAACGTGCTGCCGGCCGCGCATTACTATCTGTGCGGCCCGCTGGCCTTCATGCAGGCGCAGCAGGCCAGCCTGCTGGCGTTGGGCGTGCCTGCGGCCAACCTCCACGCCGAGGCCTTCGGCACCGGCGGTAACGGCCTGGGCTAAGCGGCCTTGCCCGCCGCCGGGTTTTGTCAGCCGGCGGCGGGCAGCGTATGCTGCGCACTGTTTCCACGCCGCCTACCGTTATGCAACTTACCCAGTTTACCGACCTGGGCCTGCGCGTCCTGATGTACCTCAGCTACCAGCAGCGCGAACAGCCCGTCACCATCGCCGAAATCGCCGAACGCTTTGCCATCTCGCGCAATCACCTGATGAAGGTGGTGCACGCCATGGCGCAGCAAGGCTGGCTGGCCACCACGCGCGGCAAGGGCGGCGGTCTGGCGCTGGCCATGCCGGCCGATCAGTACCGGCTGGGGCAGGTAATCCGCCAGTTGGAGCAGGTCACGGTGCTGATCGATTGCGCCGAGCCGCCCTGTGCGTTGCGCGGCCAGTGCCGGCTGAAAGGCGTGCTGGACGAGGCGCTGGCCGCCTTCTTTACCGTGCTGGACCGCTACACGCTGGCCGACGTGGTGGCGCAGCCCACCGGCCAGGCCATTGCCATCCTGCACCGGCTGGGTAGCGCCGGCCTGCCGCCAGCTGGCGGCAGCTAAGCGCGTTGCTACCGGCTACGCTATAAAAGGTGGCGCGGCCAGCCAGGCCCTGACCATGCACGGGGCTTGAGGCAAATTCAAACGCGTGTTTAACTGTGAGCCAGCGCTGCCGCCACGGCAGCCGGCAAGGGCCGCAGAGCCCCCCGCCCACACCAACACGAGGAATTTCCCATGCTGCACGGTACCCCGCGCAAAGTCGCCATCGTCGGCGCCAACCGCATCCCCTTCGCCCGCTCCGGCACCGCCTACAGCCAGCTATCCAATAGCACCATGCTCACCGACACCCTCAAAGGCCTGGTGGAAAAATGCGGCCTGCAAGGCCAGCTGCTGGGCGAGGTGGTGGGTGGCGCAGTGATGAAACACGCCCGCGACTGGAACATGGTGCGCGAATGCGTACTGTCCAGCGGCCTGCACCCCCACACCCCGGCCTACGACATCCAGCAAGCCTGCGGCACCGGGCTGGAGGCCACCATTCTGGTAGCCAATAAGATCGCGCTGGGCCAGATCGACGCCGGCATCGCCTGCGGTACCGATACCACCTCCGACGCGCCGGTAGCCGTCAGCCGGGGCCTGCAGCGTGCGCTGATGGACATCAACGCCGCCCGCAGCACCGCCGACAAGCTCAAGCTGCTGCCACGCCTGCTGAACCCGGCCAACCTCAAGCCCGAGCTGCCGGCCAACGCCGAGCCGCGCACCGGCAAGAGCATGGGCCAGCACGCCGAAATCACCGCCCAGCGCTACGGTATTAGCCGCCAGGCACAAGACGCGCTGGCGCTGGCCAGCCACCAGAAGCTGGCCGCCGCCTACGACCGAGGCTTCTTCGACGACTTGGTCATGCCTTACCACGGCCTGCAGCGCGACAATAACCTGCGCCCCGACAGCAGCCTGGACAAAATGGCCAAGCTTGCGCCGGCCTTTTCCCGTAATGGCGGCACCATCACCGCGGCCAACGCCTCGCCGCTGACCGACGGCGCCTCCGCCGTGCTGCTGGCCAGCGAAGACTGGGCCCGCGCCCACAACCTGCCCATCCTGGCCTACATCACCGCCGGCGAAGTGGCCGCCGTCGACTACATCGACGAACGCGAAGGCCTGCTGATGGCGCCGGCCTACGCCATCCCGCGCATGCTGCAAAAGCACGGCCTGACGCTGCAGGATTTCGACTTCTACGAAATCCACGAAGCCTTCGCTGCCGTGGTGCTGTGCACGCTGGCGGCGTGGGAGTCCGACGACTTCTGCCGCAATAAGCTGGGCCTGCCCGCCGCGCTGGGCAGCATCGACCGCAGCCGCCTCAACGTAAACGGCAGCTCCATCGCCGCCGGTCACCCGTTTGCCGCCACTGGCGGCCGGGTGGTGGCCACGCTGGCCAAACTGCTGGCCGAAAAAGGCAGCGGCCGTGGCCTGATCAGCATCTGCGCCGCCGGCGGCCAGGGCGTTACCGCCATTCTGGAACGCTAAGCCGCCACATGTCGCAGCGCAGGGCAGGGTGGGCAGCGCAGCCAGGGTTAGCCGCAGCCCACGCCGCCGGCATTGCCGCAATGCCCGCTTTCGGCTAGAATCCGCACCCTGTCTGTGCCCCGGTGGTGAAATTGGTAGACACAAGGGACTTAAAATCCCTCGACTTCGGTTGTGCCGGTTCGACCCCGGCCCGGGGCACCACAAAGAAATCAAAGGCTTACCGCTGCGGTAAGCCTTTTTGTTTGCCTGTTGCGGCCAAGGTGCCGCCTTCCTGAGCCCGTTCCGGGCCGTCTTACTCCGCTATTCCCATCGCCGCGCTTGATGCTGCCGACGGCTGGTTCAGCCCGATGCAGCAGCCAAACGGGTCTTTCAGCATTGCAGCTTGCGCGCCTAGGCTGGTAGTCATCGGCCCGCGATAGCGCGTGGCGCCAGCCGCCTCCAGCTGCGCCATGCTGTGGGCCAGGTTGACCACTTCCCAGTACACCGTGGTGCCGCCAATGCCGCCCGGGCTTTTCTCATCAGCCGGGTGAAAGCCCAGCAGCACACCCGGCCCGCGCACAAAGGCGTAGTGCGGGTTTTCGTATTGCACTTGCGACCCCAGCAGCGCGGCGTACCACGCCGCCGCGGTGTGGATGTCAGACACAAAAAAGATCACGGATTCGACGGCTTTCAGCATGGTGGGGCCTCATTGATGGATTCGGTTAGGGCACCGCTAGCCTGGGCAAGCCTGCGGCGCATCTTGCCGCAGGGGGGGATGCGCTCAGTGACAGCTGCACGCCGTCAGGGTGGGGGCACGGGTAGGCTTTGATGTCGTCACTCGGGTATCGGGACCATCTGGCGAAGTCCTCGTCAGCGTGGCGCTCCAGCACGGCGTCGGGTTCGTTGCGGATGTTCCATGCGTAATTGAGGTGGTGATACGCATGTGCCAGGTCGAGTTTCAGTTCGACTTCTTCATAATCAGGGTCAAGTAGCGATTTCTCGATGGCCTCAAGTTGCTCTCGTGCATCCTGGATGTTCATCAGAACGATATGGCGCTGAATCATGTTGTGTTCCTGCAAGTTATCACTCATCCGGGGCATGCCATGATATTGGCGTAGCATGAACACTGGCAATCACATGGCGGACGGCTCGTTACCATGCCCGCCTTGCCAAGCTCTCGGCACATCCAGAAAAAAACGCGGCCTGATGATCGTCAGCGATGTCTGCCTACCGTTCTTGCGGCCAACCTTGTCGTTTGCCGTGCTGTTACAACGCATCTGCCTGTCTTGCGCCTTTCACACCCGCGTCACGCTGTCGTCACCGTGGCGTCTTACCGTAGCGGCTTCCTTTTTTTGCTACCGGAGCTGTCTGCAATGAAACCCCTGTTTAGCCTGACGCTGGCCCTGGCTTGTTGTGCTACCGCTGCCCACGCGCAGCAGGCGGTGGAGGCCACGCTGGCCGGCCACGCCGTGGTGCCGTTCAATACCGTGGCCACGCCGCCGGCAGACGCAGGCGCCTTTTTTGCCACCTCTGGCAAGTTTGCCAACGGCAAGCGCGTGCGTAACGAGGTGCTGGGGTCGGAAGCGGCCAACACCTTTGTGGGCGACCCCAAATACCCGCGAGCGTCGGGCGGGGCGCTGCCGGTAAAGGGGCAGGCGGTACAGGGTTTTTCCGGCATCGCCATGCTGGACCGCAACCACTACCTGACGCTCACCGATAACGGCTTTGGCAACAAGATCAACTCGCAGGACGCGCTGCTGATGGTGCACCGCGTGGCGGTGGACTGGGCCAAGGGCAGTACCGCGCTGCAGCGGACGATCTTCCTGCACGACCCGGACCGCAAGGTGCCGTTTGCCATCCAGAATGAAGCTAGCGGCAAGCGCTACCTCACCGGTGTCGATTTCGACGTGGAGTCGCTGCAGCTGGTGGGCAAGGAGATGTGGATCGGCGACGAGTTTGGCCCCTACCTGATCCGCGCCGACCTGGACGGCAAGGTGCTGGCGGTGTACGAGACCAAGGTAGGCGACGTGGCCTACCGCTCGCCGGACCACTACCTGAACGGCCGCCTGGGCAACCTGCCTACCGACAGCATTGGCAGCTGGAACGTGCGCCGCTCCGGCGGCTTCGAGCCGATGGCCAAAGCGCCGGACGGCAGCAAACTGTACCCGGCGCTGGAATGGCCGGCTTTTGACGCCGCCAGCAAGGGCTTCGAGCGTGCGGCCAACGGCAAGACCTTCACCCGTATCTTCGAGTTTGACGTGGCGGCTGGCCGCTACACCGGCAAGCAGTGGAAGTACCAGTTCGAGCAGGATGGCAACGTGATGGCCGACTTCCAGCTGCTGGACGCCAGCACTGGCCTGCTGATCGAGCGCGACGACAGCAGCGAGGGCCTGGGCCAGGTGTGCCCCGGCGAGATGACGCGCACCGACTGTTTCAACAAGCCGGCGGCCTTCAAGCGCGTGTACAAGATCGACCTGGCGCAGGCCGACGCCGATGGCTTTGTGAAGAAGGTGGCCTATATCGACCTGACCCGTATTGCCGACCCCAAGCGCCTGTCACGCTACAGCGACGCCAACGGCCGCTTCGGCCTGCCGCACCTGGGGCCGGAAGGGCTGGTAGTGGTGGACGGTCACCACATCGTGCTGGTGAACGACAACAACTTCCCGTACTCGTCCGGCCGCCAGCTGGGCAAACCGGACGACAACGAGCTGACGCTGCTGGACATCCAGCCGCTGATCGACGCGCGTTAAGCCGGTGCCAGGTACAAGGGCAGGGCTGCCAGCAGCCCGGCCCTTGTTGCGTGCGCCGCCCCCATTCCCGCCGCAGGCCTTTTAACGTTGGCCGCCAGCATGACAGGGTGTTACTTCGCCGGCCGGGTGCCGGATTTCACGAGGGCAACACCATGAAAAAGATACTGGCTTTACTGGGCCTGCTGCCGCTGGCGGTACAGGCCGCCGTGCCGCTGCTGGACGGCGTGCAGTCGGCGGAAAACCAGCTGCTGACGCAGTCTGGCCGCTGGTTTGTCAGCGGTGAAAACGGCGTGTTCGAGGGGGATTTCGACGGGCGGGTATTCAGCAAGCAACGGCTGACGGCTCGGCTGCTGAACGGGCAGGCGCACCAGTGCTATTTTCTGGGCATGACCGAGCGCCAGGGCCGGCTGTACACGGTATGTACCGACAATGTGTTGAACCCGCTGGCCACCAAGCGGCTGTTCGTGCTGAACCTGGCCGACCCGGCGGGCGAGCTGAACGAGATGTTCAACCCCACCGACGTGGTGTTGCCCAACGGCATGGCCACGCTGCCGGATGGCAGCCTGTTGCTGGCCGATAGCGGCGCGCCGCTGCTGCCGGGCAAGTTGCTGCGCTTTACGGTGAATGCCCACGGCGCGGTGGATGGCCAGTCGGTGTATTACCGCTACGTGCTGAACAAGCCCAACGGCCTGAAGGTGGACGGCCAGCGCCTGTACGTGTCACTGAACCCGCTTGCCTACGCCGGGCTGTCACAGCTGCGCCGTTATACGCTGGGTGCCGCCGGGCCGCAGGACGGCGTGGTGCTGTTCAGCTCGTGGTGGTTTCTGGACGACTTTACGCTGAGTAGCGACGGTGTGGTGGTGGCGGAGTTTCTGGGTAACCGTGTTGTGCACGTCAGCGAAAGCGGCCAACTGCTGCGCGAGGCGCGTGTGACGCAGCCGACTTCGGTGCAACTGTGGCGCGGGGCGGCGGTGCCAGCCGGCGATGTGACGGTGACCGAACGCGGCAGCGGCCGCTTGTTGCGGTTGCCCGGCTTTGGCGCTTGGCCGCGTTAGTTCGCCATACGCCATCGTGGCAGAACGCAGCGTACTGCCAGGCCTACTGGTGCGCAGGCGGCAGGCGGCGTAGCCTGAGCGGCTTTTCCCCTTTCGCTTGCCTTTGCCATGCCCAGCCCAGCGTCGCAGCCCGTGTTGTCCTTGCGTCACCATCGCCCGTTCTGGCATTTCTGGACCGCGCGCCTGCTGCTGACCGGTGGCTTCCAGATCATGGGGGTGGCCGTAGGCTGGCAGATGTACACCCTTACCGGCAGCGCGCTGGACCTGGGCCTGGTGGGGCTGCTGCAGTTCCTGCCGCGCATCTTGCTGGTGCTGGTTACCGGTACGGTGGCCGACCGCTACCCGCGCCAGCGCATCGTGGCCATCAGCATGCTGCTGCAGGCGCTGGCGGCGGCCACCATGTTGCTGGCCAATAGCGGCGTGGGCCTGGCGGTCAGCCGCGAGCTGATCTTCGGCCTGTCGTTGCTGATCGGCACTTGCCGCGCTTTCGACATGCCCACCATGCAGTCCATCCTGCCCAATATCGTGCCGCCCGCCTTGCTGCCGCAGGCGGTAGCGGCGGCGGCCTCGGCCAACGAGATGGCCACCATCGTGGCGCCGGCGCTGGGCGGCCTGCTGTTTGCCTTTGGCGCGCCGCTTACCTACGGCCTCAATACATTGATGTTTGTGGCCGGCGTGGTGCTGGTGCTGGGCCTGCCGCTGCCGCCGCATGTGGCCGACAGCCGCAAGGTGAGCATGGATTCGCTGCTGGCCGGTATCCGTTTTATCCGCAGCCGGCCCGATATCCTGGGCGCTATCTCGCTGGACCTGTTTGCCGTGCTGCTGGGCGGTGCGGTGGCCTTGTTGCCAGTGTTTGCCGCCGACATCCTGCACACCGGCCCGTGGGGCCTGGGCCTGCTGCGTGCGGCGCCGGCGGTGGGCGCGCTGGCGATGTCGGTCTGGCTGATGCGCCACCCGGTACAGCGCAAGGTTGGCCGCACGCTGTTTGCGTCGGTGGCGGTGTTTGGCCTGGCCACCATCGGCTTTGGTTTGTCTACCCACTTTTTGCTGTCGCTGGTGGCGCTGATGGTACTGGGCGCGTCCGACATTATCAGCGTGGTGATCCGCGGCACGCTGGTTCAGCTGGAAACGCCGGACGACATGCGCGGCCGCGTCAATGCCGTCAACTCGCTGTTTATCGGCGCCTCCAATCAGCTGGGCGAGTTCGAATCCGGCGTGACCGCCCACCTGTTCGGTACCGTGCCGGCGGTGGTGCTAGGCGGTGCCGGTACGCTGCTGGTGGTGGTGCTGTGGATGCGCTGGTTCCCGTCGCTGGCGCAGCGCGACCGCATGGAAGGAGACCCGGTATGACCCCGCTTCACCCCGCACTGGCTACCTGGCTGGCCCAGGTCAACGCCATTCAGGCCCAAAGGTTGGCCGCCGGCCAGCAAACCACGCCCATCAGCGCGCGCGAGGCGCTAGCCGGGCTGATAGCCGCCATGGTGCCGCCCGGCCCCGCCTTGCCGTGGGTGCACGAGGCGATGGTGCCCGGCGACTACCCGGTGCCGGTGCGCGCCTACCACCCGGCGCCGGACACGCCGCTGCCGCTGCTGGTGTATTGCCACGGCGGCGGCCACATGGCCGGCAGTGTCAGTAGCTACGACCCGCTGTGCCGCCGCCTGGCGCAGGCCACGCAGCACGTGGTGGTGTCGGTGGAATACCGGCTGGCACCCGAATGCCCGTACCCGGCGGCGCTGCACGACGTGTGCACCGTGCTGCGCGGCGTGCGGCCAACCTTGCTGGCGCGCGGCGCCCGGCTGGCCGATAGTGCGCCGGTGCTGGCCGGCGATTCCGGTGGCGCCGCGCTGGCCGCCACGGTAGCGCAGTGGGCGCAGCACGATGCCAGTCTGGCCATCCGGGCCTTGCAGCTGATTTACCCCAGCGTCGACTACACGCTGGCGCAGCCGTCCATCCGGCGGCTGGGGCAGGGCTATCTGCTGGAGGCCGAGCGCATCGGCTGGTACTTCGAGCATTACTTCCGCCTGGGCGGCGACCGCGTGGCGGCGTCGCCGTTGCTGGGCGAGGTGTCGGCGCAGCACGTGCCGACGCAGATCCTGACCGCCGGCTACGACCCGCTGCACGACGAGGGCCTGGCCTACGCTCGCAAGCTGGCCGCCGCCGGCGTGGCGGTGGATTACCACTGCGCTGCCGACCAGATCCACGCCTACCTGCTGCTGGAAGCGCTGGTGCCGGACGCCTGCGCCGACGCCTACCGGCGCATGGCCGGCTTTGTGAACGGCAGCGCTTTACACGCCGCACCGCCCGTGGTGTGATGCGGGCCTTTCAACAAGGGGGGGCGGACATGCGCTACGGGAAAGAAGGCGGGCTGGTGTACAGCACCGAGCACGGCCAGATGTGCCCCGGCTGCCGTCAGCCACAAGCTGCCTGCCGCTGCGGCACGCAGACGGTACCGGCTGGTGACGGTGTGGTGCGGGTAAGCTGCCAGCGCAAGGGGCGCGCTGGCAAGACGGTAACGCTGGTACGTGGCGTGCCGCTGGCGGCCGAGGCTTTGGCTGCGCTGGGCAAGCAGCTGCGTAGCGCTTGCGGTAGCGGTGGCACGGTGAAGGACGGCGATATCGAGATTCAGGGCGACCACGTGGACACGGTGCTGGCCAGGTTGGCCGCGCTGGGTTACACGGTGAAGCGCAGTGGCGGCTGAGGCGCTGTGCCGCAGCGGCCCCGACACAGCAAGCCCCTGTCATGCCGACAGGGGCTTGGCCGTTATGGGCTGTCGGTCTGTGTGATGGCGGGGGTGGGCTGCAGCGTCACGCACAGCCCGCCTTCCGGCCGGTTGTGCCATGCCAGCTGCAGGCCGTGCAGGCGGGCGATGCGGCCAACGATGGACAGCCCCAGGCCGCTACCGCTGGCGTCTTGCCCCGGCGGGCGGTAGAAGCGCTCGCCAATGCGCGCCAGGTATTCGTCGGCGATGCCGGGGCCGTTATCCAGCACGAGCAGTTGCTGCGGGCTGATCTGCAATTGCACCTGGCTGCCGGGCGGGCTGTAGCGCACGGCGTTGTCCAGCAGGTTGCGCAGCAACAGCTGCAGCAGGCTGGCGTCGCCGTCGGTCAGCGGGCCGCTGGCGGCCAGTTGCAGCTCGATGCGGGTAGCGCGCTGTGCTGCCGCAGCGGCCACTTCGGCCACGGCGTTTTCGGCAATGGCCGACCAGGATAACGGCGCAAATGGCAGCGTTTGTTGCTGCTCCAGCCGCGATAGCGCCAGTAGCTCGTCTACCAGGTGGCTGGCGCGGTCCACGCTGGCCAGCACCTTGCCGATGGCCACCTGGCGGGCCGCCGGGTCGTCCAGCAGCTGTACCAGTTCGGCCTGTACCCGCAAGCCGGCCAGCGGGCTGCGCAGCTCGTGCGCGGCGTCGGCAGTAAAGCGGCGTTCATGCTGCAGCGTGTTGGCCACGCGGCCGATCAGCTGGTTCATGGCGTCGATCAGCGGCCGGATTTCGCTGGGTACATCGGTAGGGAGCGGGGTGTCGTCGTCGGTGCGGCGCTGCTGCAGCTGGGCGCGGATGTCGGCCAGCGGGCGCAGGCTGCGCCCCAGTGCCCACCAGATGGCCAGCATGGCCAGTGGCAGGATCAGCAGCCACAGCAGTTGGGTCAGCAGCATGCCGCGCATCAGCTCCCAGCGTTCGCTTTCCTCTTGCGCCACCGCTACGGTGCCCAGCTCACCGCTGTAGTAATAAACGCGCCAGATTTCCTGGTCGTGCAGGCTGGTGACATAACCGGTAAAGCCGGGGCGCGGCGAGAGCTGCATGCCGTCGGTGTCGGCCACCAGTGCGCGGGCCTGTTTATCCCAGATGGCGACGGCCTGATGGTCGGCGTTTTCTTCGTGCTGCACATCGGTACTGCCGTTCTTCAGCTGTGGCAGCGTGTGGTATAGCTGGCGGGCAAACAGCTGTTGCTGTTCGTCGTACAGCTCGGACACTTCGTGGTGTGCCAGCAGGCCCACCAGCAGGCAGGCCAGCAGCCAGAGCGGGGTGATGGTTTTCAGTAGCTGGCGGCCAACTATGCCGCGCAGGCTGCTGCTCATGCCTCATCTCCCAGCGTATAGCCCAGGCCACGGCGGGTCTTGATCAGCTCGCTGCCCAGCTTTTTGCGCAGGTGGTGGATGTGGACTTCCACCGCGTTGCTTTCCACTTCGTGCGCCCAGTCGTACAGCTTTTCTTCGATCTGGGCCCGGCTCAGTACGCGGCCCTTGTTGTTGAGCAGCAGCTCTAGCAGGGTGAGCTCGCGTGCGGCCAACTCCACCGGCTGGCCGTCCAGCAGCACGCGGCGGGCAGCCGGGTCCAGGCTGAGGCGGCCATGTTGCAGCAGCGGGCCGGCCTGGCCGCTGCGGCGGCGCAGCAGGGCGCGCAGGCGAGCGGCCACTTCGCCCAATGCAAAAGGTTTGACCAGGTAGTCGTCGCCGCCGCTGTCCAGGCCGCGGATGCGGTCGTCCACCGCGTCGCGGGCGGTCAGGATCAGCACCGGCAGCGTATGGCCGTGGCGACGCCAGCTGGCCAGTACGTCCAGCCCGTCCACGCCGGGCAGGCCCAGGTCGAGGATGGCGGCGTCGTAGGGGGCAGCGTCGGGGCCGCGCAGTGCCAGCTTGCCGTCGCGCAGCCAGTCGCAGCTGAAACCGAGGGCGGTGAGGCCGGCTTGCAGGCCGTCGCCGATCAGCGGGTCGTCTTCGATGATCAGAATGCGCATGGGGTATCCGTCAGCAGGTGATGGCGGCAGTGTACTGCGTCACTGGCGCCAGGTCTTGTAGCCGGTGATCATGGCGCGTACCAGGTTCACCTTTTCCAGCTTGCTCATCACGATGGCGGCGGCCGCGTGCAGGCCCACGGCCAGCATCAGGGTATTGGCCAGGCCTTCGTGCAGTTCTTCCAGCCAGTCTTCGCCCCAGTAGGTGTCGGTGCCCATCAGGTAGCCGGTAGCGCCCAGCGACAGCACCAGCGCCATCAGCGCCAGCATCATCAGTGCCCCTAGCGGGTTGTGGCCATCGCTGTGCGGCAGGGTGCCGGCACGCAGCTGCTGCAGGTGGTGGCGCAGGCGCGACGGGGTAGGGAAGAAGCTGGCAAAGCGGGCGTGCCGGCTGCCGACAAAGCCCCACACCAGGCGGAACAACACCAGGCCGCTGGCCATGTAGCCGGCCCAGCGGTGTGGCGGGTCACCTTCTTCCAGCAGCAGGAAGTTGGCCAGCACGCAGGCCACCAGGCTCCAGTGGAACAGGCGCACCAGCGGGTCCCATACGTATTGGCGGCGCGGGGTAGCGGTGAGGTTTTCCATGGTGATCTCCATCAATAAAAACGCCTGCCGGGCAGGCCGGCAGGCCAGGCCAGGACCGTTTAGTCTTCGATGTCGGTTTTAACCGGCGCGCCGCTTACCGGGTCGAAGTAGATTTCCACTTTCTTGCCGTCCTTGTTTTTGCCGTAGATCTCGTAGCAGTTACCGGAGACCTTGAACTTCTTGATCTGGTAGCCCTCGGCGGTCAGTTTTTTCTTGAAGTCAGCTTCTTTCTGCCATTTGTCTTTCGGCTGGGGTTTGCACTCGGCCCCTGCGAGGGCAAAGTTGGAGGCAAAGGCGGCGATCAGGGCAACAGCAAACAGTTTTTTCATGGTGACGCTCCGTGTAGACCCCTGCTGGAGTGCAGGTACAGGGTGATTAAAGCAAACCAGCCTTAACGCCTCCTTATGCCTGTCGGGTTCCTGTGCGTGGTGGCGCAGCGCGGGTGCCTGGGGCAAGCGGACGTGCCCGGCAGCCAGCGTAAATCGGGCCCGGCATAACAAAAAAACCCTGTTTGCGTGGCAAACAGGGCGGGGCAGCAGCAACATCCGTCGCGGGTGATCAGGCTTGGTGGCGGCGCGCAGCCCGGTAGTCGAACAGCGCAAAGCCCAGCACGCACACCACCCACACCATCCAGCCGCTCCACAGGTTGTGGCTGAGAAAGTGGGCGCCACGCGCAATCTGGCCCAGCCCCATCAGCATGCCGGCCGGCACGCCACCCCACAGCGCCATGCGCGCCCGGGCCGGGTGTGCCGGTTGCCAGTAGAAATACAGCGCCATCAGGGCAAAGCCAGCCGAGGCGTGGCCGCCCGGAAAGCAATGGCCGGGGCCGGCATTCAACGGGATGGTAGCGAGGGTAGGGAAGTGCTCGGCATTGCCGCCGTAGGCGGCGACGTCCCACGGGCAGGAATGGGCGCTGCGGGCCTTCAGCGCGGAGACCGCTGCCGCCCCCAGCATCATCATGGCAGCGGTGAAGGTGCGGCGGCTATCCCGACGGTACAGGCCGCTGGCCAGCAGCCATAGCCCGCAGGCGGCGACGGCGTATTTGGCCAGCCTATGGTTCAGCCATTCCAGCCACACGCTGTCCTGCAGCGGAAAACCGTGCAGGCTGGGGCTGTAGAACAGGCGGGTGACGCTGTCGTCCAGCCTGGTGTCGTATTCCAGTACCAGAAACAACAGGGCCAGTGTGGCACTGACCACCAACTGCCAGCCGGCACGGCGCAGCACGCGGCTGGCCAGGGTAACGGGCCGGGCCGCCCGCGTGGTACTGAGAATGCTGCCTTGCATGATGGCGCCTGCTGGACAAAAACATGCGCGCCATCCTGCCGCCGTTGCCTTAAGTTGACCTTAATCAGCCGCCTGCGGCATAACTTACGCAGACGGCCCGCCTCAGGCGTGTTGTTTTTTCCATAGTGGCAGCCGCAAGACGCCCTGGCTGAGGCTAACCCCCAGCAGGATCAGGCCGCCGCCCAGCCAGTGGTAACCGTGGATGGTCTCGCCCAGCGTCACGCTGGCCAGCAGCGCGGTGAACAGCGGCAGCAGGTTCATGAAGATGGCGGTGCGATCGCTGCCCAGCGTCTGGATGCCACGCATCCAGAAATAGGCCGCCAGAATGGACGAGGCAATGCCGGCAAACAGCACCAGCGGCACCCCGGCCGGCGGGATGGCCATGCTGTGTGCTGTGGCGGCTACCGGTATCAGCATCAGTACCGCCAGGCCCACCTGCACGTACAGGTTCAGCCACTGGCCGAACGGCGGCGCCCAGCGCTTGAACAGAATGCCGTACAGCGCGTAGCTGGCCGAACCCAGCAGCATCAGCGCGTCACCGCCGTTCACGCCACCGGCCAGCAGCGCCAGCGGGTTGCCGGCGCCCAGCAGGTACAGCACGCCCGACAGCGACACCGCCACCCCGGCCGCGGCGGCTGCACTGATGCGCTGCCGGAACACCACCGCATTCAGCAGCAGGCCCAGCAGCGGAATCAGCGCGCAGATCACGCCCATATTGGTAGCCGTGGTCAGGTGGGCGGCGTAGTAGGCCAGGCACTGGTACGCCACCATGCCCAGCAGGGCCAGCACGGCAAAGCGCGGCAGCATGGGGCGGATGGCCGGCCACTGCCGGCGCAGCGGGCGCCACATGAAAGGGCTGAGTACCAGCAGGGCTACCAGCCAGCGGTAAAACGACACCGCGGCCGGGTCCAGCACGCTGGCGGCAGCTTTGGAAACAACGGTATTGGCGGCCCAGATCAGCACCGCCAGCATGGGAAACAGACTGGCCATGACAGGCTCCTTGCAGTGGAATGCCGGCAGTGTAGCGTTGTCTGTTTACTGGCTTATACTTCGAAACAGACAATCCGATACGCCATTGCCGACAACATGCCCGCCTACCACTACAGCAGCACCGACCTGGGCCTGCCGCCGCCGGCGCCACTGCATTTCCGCCACGAGCAGTACCTGGCCAATACCGACTTCGAGTGGCACATCCACCCATGGGGCCAGATCAACCGCATCAGCCTCGGCATTCTGGAGCTGCAGCTGCCGGAGCGCACGTTGGCCGCACCGGCCGAGTACCTGGTGTGGATTCCGGCCGACCTGCCGCACGCGGCGCATATCCGCCAAGCGCTGGATTACGTGTCGGTGTACGTAGCGCCCGCCTTGGCCGCCAGCCTGCCGCAGCGGCCGTGCCTGATCCCGCAGACGCCGCTGTTGCGCGCCTTGCTGGACGATTTTTGCCAGCGCGGCGTGACGGCGATGGCCGACGCCTGGGACCAGCATCAGGCGCAGCTGCTGTTGCACCGTCTGGTGCAGGCCGGCAGCGTGGACGATTACCTGCCCGATAGCGACGACCGCCTGTTGCGGCCGGTGCTGCGCGCGGTACGGGCGCAGCCGGGGGACAACACCACGTTGGCCGCGTGGGCGGCGCAGGTACACAGCACCGAGCGCACGCTGGCGCGCCGTTTCCAGCAGCAACTGGGCATGAGCTTTGCCGCCTGGCGCAACCGGGTGCGCCTGCTGCAGGCGCTGGCCTGGCTGAAAGCCGGCCGTACCGTGGCCGATATTGCCGCCGAACTGGGGTACGCCACGCCGTCGGCCTTCATCGCCATGTTTTCGCGCCACACCGGCATGACGCCGGAGCGCTACCGCCGCCAGTTGCTGGCTGGCAAGGTGCTGCCGTAATGGCACAAGGCCCCGCCTGTGGCGGGGCCTTGTGCCGGCAGAAAACAGCCAGACTGGGCCTACAGCGGCGCGCCGCTGGTTTCCTCAAACGCCGGGGCGCTGGCTTCCGGTGCCGCTGCGGCGGCGGCCGGTGGCGGGGACAGCGGCGACAGGCCGGCCATCGGCAGGCCGTTCTGCAGCAGCTTGCCGCCCACCAGGTCAAAGCGCGTTTCCAGCCGGTTGCCGTTCTGGCGCAGGTGGCCGCTTTGCAGCAGCGGCGCCACGCTCAGCCGGTATTGCTGCACCAGCGCGTCACGCTGGTGTTCCGGCGCAAAGTCGTTCACCCAGCGCTCGGGCAGCGCTTGCGGCCACGATAGCCGCGCTTGCAGGCTGATCTTGTCTTGCAGTGCCCGCAGTTTTTCCTGCGCCAGGTCGGCTTCGGTTACCCCTTTCAGTGCGGCGTCCAGCTGCAGGTTGGCCGCACCGTCCGGCGTGGCCAGGGTCACGGCCACCGCCAACGCCGGGTTGCCGGCTAGCAGCTTGATCAGCAGTGCGCGTTGGTCGGGGTGGAGCAGGTCGTTGTTGAGCTGGCACTGCAGCAGGCCCTTGTGCAGCGTCTGGTGTTGCGATTCGGCCAGCGCGGCGGCGTTCAGGCGGCTGAGGTTGCCGCTGCTGCTTAGGTCACCCAGCGGTTTGTTGTTCAGGTGCAAGCCTACCCAGCTGAACTTGCCGCTGGTCTCCACTATGCCGCTTTGCTCGCGGCTGTCGTGGCTGGCCTGCAGCGGGCCGCTGCTGAAACCCTGCGCGCTGGTACCGCTGCCTTGTTGTAGTGTGAGGCCGCTTGTACGCCAGCTATCCTTGCCCAGCAGCAGACCGCTGGGGCTGCGCACCAGCTGGCTGCTGTATTCACTGGCTTGCAGTTCGATCTGCCAGCGCTGCGCGTCGTCGGCCAGGGCGAGGCCGGGTAGCGTCAGGCGGCTGTGCAGCCGCGTCAGCGCCTGGTCGTACTGCAGCACCAGCGTCAGCCCTTGCCAGTTCACGTGGCGGCTGTCGCGGTCCACCTTGACGCCGGGGCTGTGCAGCGTGGTTTCCACTTCGCCGTTCCAGCGCAGGCGGGTGTCGATGGCCAGCGGCGGCTGTTCGCCGTACAGTGTCTTGAGTTTTTCCTGCCACTGTGGCGACCACACGATCTCGGTGTGCACGCCGGGCTTGAGCGGGTTGTGCGACACCACGTGCCGCAGCGTCAGGCTGGGGCGCTGGCCGCCGAACATCTCGCTGCTGAACAGGTTGTCGCAGCCCAGCTGGTAACTGACGCGCTCTTCGCTTTGCAGCAGGCTGTAGGTTTTGCTGCGGGTAACCGGTTTCAGGATCGGGTAATCCGGCAGCGCGTTGTGAATGCGGTTCAGCTGCTGGTGCACGCGCCAGGCGCCGTAGGCACTGGCGCCGGCCAGGGCTGCCAGCAGGGCGGCGGTGACGCTGGCGACGAGAACGGTCTTTTTCATCGGGTGTGGCTCGCAGGTGGCGATGCGGACACCCTATGGCAATGGTATGCGATGGTCAATTTACGCGATGATCGCAACGTGTTTACATGGCTTTTTTGGTCTGCGAAGGGGAGCGTCGTGTTGCGATGGCTTGCAGGAGCGTTGGCGATGGCTTGGCTGCTGGCGGGCATGGCCGCCAGTTGCCGGGTAACCGCGGTTAGCGATGGCGATACGGTCAAGTGTTTGCAGGGGTGGCGCGAGGTCACGTTGCGCTTGTCGCAGATCGACGCGCCGGAACGGGCGCAGCCTTACGGCCAACGCGCCAGGGCGGCGCTGGCGGCGCGGGTGTTCGGCCGCAGCGTCGAGGTGGAGCGCCACGAAACCGACAAATACGGCCGCCAGGTGGTGCGGCTGTGGCTGGACGGCGTCGATATCAACCTGGCGCAGGTGCAGGACGGCTGGGCCTGGGCCTACCGCGACTACCTGAAAGAGCCGCACTATGTGGCCGCAGAAAACGCAGCGCGGGCGGCCGGGCGTGGTTTGTGGGCCGGTGACGGGCCGGTGCGGCCGCAAGACTGGCGCCGTGGCAGCCGCCGAGCCACGCCGTTGCCGCCGCCCGATGCACCGGCTGCACCGCCTGCGGCCAACCCTGGCCAACGCACGCCAGCCAGCCCGGCGCCAGCGTTCCAGTGCGGCAGCAAGCAGCGCTGCAGCCAGATGGCCAGCTGCGCCGAGGCGCAGTTTTACCTGCAGCAGTGCGGCGTCAAGAAGCTGGACGGCAATAACGACGGCATTCCCTGCGCTGCCTTGTGCCGTCGCTAAGTGCTAAGCGCTGAGCCTTAGCGGTCGGCCTTGCCGGCCATGCTGGCCAGCGCCGCCAGCCGGGTAGCCAGCCATGCCGGTGGCCGTCCGGCGTCCTGCCGGGCCTCGACGCTGCGTATCGCCTGCCGCACCAGCATGGCGCCCGGCCAGCGCAGCGGTTCGGGCGGAAACTGCGCCAGCGGCCCTTGCGCCAGCGGGCTGCGCGTCCAGGCATTGTCTTGCCCCAGCAGCAGGCTGCTCAGCAGTTGGCCGCCGAGGTGGCATTGCACCACGCCGTTGCCGGAATAGCCCATGCCGTACCACACGCGCCGGTAGCCGGGCAGTACGCCAAAGAACGGCATGCCGGTGGCCGAGCGGTCGGAGGCGCCGGTCCAGCTTTGCGCCAGCGGCACCTCGGCCAGCGCCGGGAAGAAGCGGGCCATGGCGGCTTGCAGTTGGCCGCGGTAGGCGCTGGGCTGGTCGAAATAGCCGTGCAGCCGGTTGCCCCAGGCAATGCGGTTGCCGCCCTTGCCCAGCATCAGCCGGCCGTCGGGCGTGCTGCGCCAGTAGTGCACGAAGGTACGCAGGTCGCATACCGCCTGGCCGCGCTGCAGGCCCAGTTGTTCGATGATCGCGGGTGCCGGCTCGGTGATCACCATATCGGACGACACCAGTACCACGCTGTCGGCCAGGCGGCCAAAACGGCGCGGCATGGCCGCGTTCAGCGCCATCACTGCCTGCCGTGCCCGCACCCGGCCGTGCGGCGTGTGCACGTGCACGTATTCGTCTTCCTGCAGCGTGGTCATCGCGCTGTGCTCGAACACGCGCACGCCCAGCTGACGTGCCACCCGCAGCAGGCCGCGTACCAGCAGCGCCGGTTGCAGGCTGCCGGCCGCCGCGCTGTACACGCCGTGTTGCAAGGCCGCGCTGCCGCCCAGCGCCACGGTGCCGGCAGCATCAAGCGCTTGCCAGCGGTTGCGGCCAACCTGGTCCAGCGCCCGCAACACGCTAGTGAGGCTGCCAACTTGCGCGGCGTTGCTGGCGGCGTACACGGCGCCGCCGAGGCGCAGCTGGGCATCGATGCCGTATTGCTGGCAGAAGGCGGCAATGTCGAACACCGCCTGTTCCGACGCGGCCACCAGGCGGCCGGCTTCTTCGGCGCCGTATAGCCGGCACAGCGTCAGGTACTTGGTACTCCAGGTCAGCATGCAGCCGCCGTTGCGGCCGGAAGCGCCGCTGCCACACAGGTCTTTTTCCAGTAGCACGATGCGCCATTGCGGCTGTGCCAGCTGCGTCATGATGGCGGTCCACAGCCCGGTAAAGCCGCCGCCGACAATGCACACATCGGCCTGCAACTCGCCTTGCAGCGGTACCGGCGCCGGCTGGTCTGTGCTGGCCAGCGCCTGCTGCAGCCAGAACGCTTGCTGCTTCATGGCCGTTCGCCGGCGGCCAGGCGGGCGTCGATGGCGTCCAGCACGGCTGGCAGCTCGCTCAGCGTGTCCACCACGTAGTGGGCGCCGGCCTCGCGCAGCATGGCGGCGGCAGGGCGGCGGTATTCGTCCTGCTGCGCCGGCGTCAGCGCCGCCCACTCGGCGGCGGTCAGCCCCACCGCGTTGCCGCTGGCGGCCAGGCCTACCGTCCACATGCCGGCACGCAGGCCTTCGCTAATGCCCGGCGCGGTGTCGTCCACTTTCACGCAGTGGCGCACGTCGCCCACGCCCAGCGCCAGCACGTTGGCCAGTGCCATCCACGGCCCGGGGCGGCCGCCTGCCGGCAGGTCGTCGGTGGCCACGGTGTGGTCGGGGGCGTAGCCGGCGGCGGCGGCCAGCGGCAGCAGCCGGTCCATCACCACGCGCGGGTAACCGGAGCAGCTGCCGATCTTCAAACCGCGCGCCCGCAGGCTGTCCACGGTGGCAAACGCGCCGGGGATGGCGGCGGAGTACTCGCCCACCAGCGCCACCTGCCGTGGCATGAACTGGGCGTACAGCGCGTCGACGTCGCTGTCCTGCATGGGCCGGCCAAAGCGCGCCAGCCAGCGTTCCGCCACGCCGGGCAGGCTGCCCAGCGCCTGGATGTGGTCCCACTTGGCCAGGCCCATCGGCACGCGCGCTTCGGCCAGGGTGACCGGCACGCCGACGCTGGCGAACACGTCCAGCAGTACGCGGGTGGGGGCGAAGGAGCCGAAATCGACGACGGTGCCGGCCCAGTCCAGGATCAGCGCTTCAAGGTGTTGGTACTGGTGCATGGGGTCAGTCCTCAAGCCAGCCAGCCGAGCTGGCGCAGGGTGGAAACAATGACGTGGCCGGCCTGGCCGATTTCGGCATGGTCGATGGCGCCGATGCAGCCGACGCGGAAGGTTTCCTGCGTGGTGAGCTTGCCGGGGTAGAGCACGAAGCCCTGTTCGCGCACCGCCTCGTAGAAGGTGGCAAAGCGGTAGTCGGGGTGGGCCGGCGCGTGGAAGGTCAGGATGATCGGCGCCTGTAGCGCCGGCGGCAGGAACGGGCGCAGGCCGCCGGCCTGCAGCGTGTCGGCCAGCAGCCTGGCGTTGGCCGCGTAGCGCGCCAGCCGCGCCGGCTGGCCGCCTGCAGCCAGGTATTGGTCCAGCGCGGCACGCAGCGCCGCTACCACGTGGGTGGGCGGTGTGTAGCGCCACTGGCCGCTGGCGTGCAGGTATTGCTGCTGCGCGTGCAGGTCCAGCGCCAGCGAATGGCTGTTGCCGGCGCTCTGTGCCAGGCTGGCCTGGTTGACGATGACGAAGCCCATGCCGGGCACGCCTTCCAGGCACTTGTTGCTGCTGGCCACCAGCGCGTCGATATGCAGCGCGGCCACGTCGATGGGCAGCGCGCCGAAGCTGGACATCGCGTCCACGATCAGGCGGCGGCCGGCAGCGTGCACGGCGGCGGCCAGCTCGGGAAGCGGGTTCAGCATGCCGGTACTGGTTTCGCAGTGCACCAGGCCGACGTGGGTGATGGCCGGGTCGTCGTGCAGCAGCATCGCCAGCGTGGCGGCGTCCGGCGCGCTGTCGTCGGCGGTGACGTACATGCTGTACGGGCGGCCCAGGTAGCGGGCGATGTCGGCCATGCGCTGGCCGTAGGCGCCGCCGGCCAGCACCAGCAGCTTGCCGTCGCGCGGCACCAGATTGGCCACCGCGGCTTCCACGGCAAAGGTGCCGGAGCCTTGCAGCGGCACGCACACGTGGCTGTCCAGCCCGCCGGCAATGGCCAGCAGGTCGTGGCAGACGCTGGCGGTCAGCGCCTTGAAGCGGCTGTCCCACGAGCCCCAGTCGGTGAGCATGGCGATTTTGGTGGCCAGGCTGGTGGTCAGCGGGCCGGGGGTGAGCAGGATGGGTTCGCGCATGATGTTCCTTGATATCTAGATGTCTTTGCGGGGTCAGAAAAACCGGGCCACAGCCCGGCAGGCAAGCGTTAACGAGGTTGTCGCCAGCGCTGGCTGCGTGCCAGCCAGACGCGGGACAGCAAGGCAAACAGCAGGCAGGCGGCGCCGGAGGTGGCCACGATCAGCGTGGCCATCGCCGCGGCGGCGGCGGTATCGCCAGCGTCGTCCATGTTCAGCACGGCTACGGCGGCCAGCACGCTGTCGGGGGTGTACAGGAAGATCACCGCCGACACCGTGGTCATCGCCGACACGAAAAAGTAGCGGGCAATCTCCAGCACCGCCGGCAGGCAGGCGGGCAGGGTGACGCGCCACAGCGTGCGCCACAGCGGCACTTTCAGCGAAGCAGCCACCGCCTCGGTGTCGGCGTCCAGCTGCGCCAGCGCGGTGCAGGCGGTGAGGTGGGCGGTGGTGTAAAAGTGCGCCACCGAACACAACACCAGTATGGCCAGCGTGCCGTACAGGCCGTGCAGCGGGTTGGCCGTATGGTTGAAGAAGAAGATGTAGCCCAGGCCCAGTACCAGGCCGGGTACGGCCATCGGCAGCATGGCCACCGCGTGCAGCCACTGGCCTGCCACGCCGGCGCTGCGCAGGCGGGTGGCGGCCCAGGCGCCGCCAAACACCACCACCGTTCCGGCCAGCGCGGTGTACAGCGCCATCTGCACGCTGTTGCCGAACGCCAGCCAGCCGCCGCCGTCCACCAGGTCGAAGTCGAAATGCTGCAGCGTGAACTGCAACTGGTACGGCCACTGTTTGATGAAGGCGGCGGCGATGGCGGTGGCCAGCAGGGCGAGCAGCGCAGCGCCCACCAGCGTGCACAGCAGCAGGCCGGCAGTACGCGGCAGCCAGCCGCGCAAGGGCTGCAGCGGCACGGCGCGGGCGCCTGCCTGGCCGCGCTGGCGCACCTGCAGCCAGCGGTCGACGCCAAACGACAGCAGCGCCGGCAGCAGCAATAGCAGGCCGATGACGGCGCCGTGGGCGAAGTCCTGCTGCCCCACCACCTTCTTGTAGGCCTCCAGTGCCAGCACCGGGTACTGGCCGCCTACCACTTTGGCCACGCCAAAATCGGTGGCCGCCAGCGTGAACACCACCATCGCTGCCGAGACCAGGCCGTAGCGCGTGGCCGGCAGCGTGATGGTGACAAAGCGGCGCAGCGGCCCGGCGCCCAGCGTGCGCGCGGCCTCATACAGGCGTGCGTCGCCGATGCTCAGCGCGGTCAGCAGAATCATCAGCGCGTGCGGAAAGGTATAGAACGCCTCGCCCATCACCATGCCGGGCAGGCCGTACAGCGCGCCGTCCGGCAGCCAGTGGCGCAGCAGGCCCTGGTTGCCGAACAGGTAAACCAGCGAAATACCCGGCAGCAGCGACGGCGCCAGCAGCGGCAACAGGGCCAGCAGGCGGAACAGGCCGGCGCCCGGCAGCGCCACCCGGGTGAGGGCGGTGGCGTAGGCGTAGGCCAGCGGCACCACCAGCAGCGTGGTGAGGCCGGCCAGCTGCATGCTGCCCAGCGTGGCGCGTGCCAGGCCCGGCTGCGCCAGGGTGGCCAGCAGCGGCGCCAGTGTGGTGTGGCCCTGGCTACCGGCGGGCAAGGCCTGGCCCAGCATGGCGCCCAGTGGCAGCAGGATGGCGACCACCAGCACCGCCAGCAGCAGCCACAGCAGGCATTTCACCAGCCGCTCGTCGACGCTGGCCTGCAAACGGGGGGCGAGGCTCAGGCGCATGGTGCGGCCTCCTCGCGGGCAAAGGCGCGCAGCCGCGCCAGGTCCAGCGACACCGGCACCCGCCGCGCATTGTCCAGGCCCAGTGCGGCCAACTGCGCGTGGCCAACATCGGCCAGTACCCGCTGCCCGCCCCAGGCCGGCACCAGCAGGCTCAGCCGGTACACCGGCCCCAGCAGTTCCAGCTTCAGCACGTCGGCCAGCGTGGCATCGCCGGCGGCCGGCCACGCCGGGTGCAGCACGATGTCTTCCGGGCGGATGAACAGGTCCAGCGTGTCGCCGTGGGCCACGCCGTGCGGGGTGGGCAGCAGCAGGCGCTGCTCGCCCAGCTGTACCTGCTGCACGCCGCAGCTGCGTGCCGGCAGCCAGTTGCCCTGGCCGACAAAGCTTGCCACGAAGCGGCTGGCCGGCTCGCGGTAGACGGTAAACGGGCTGTCGCATTGTTCGATGCGGCCGCCGTTCATCACCACCACGCGGTCGGCCATGGTCAGCGCTTCTTCCTGGTCGTGGGTCACCATCAGCGTGGTAATGCCCAGTTTTTGCTGCAGGGCGCGGATCTCGCGGCGCAGGTGCTCGCGCACGCGGGCGTCCAGTGCAGACAGCGGTTCGTCCAGCAGCAGCAGGCCGGGCGAGGTGGCCAGCGCGCGCGCCAGTGCCACGCGCTGTTGCTGGCCGCCGGACAGCTGCGCCGGGTAGCGTTCGGCAATGCCGTCCAGGCCGATCAGCGCCAGCAGGTCTTGCACCCGCTGGCGGCGGGCGGCGCGGCTGCCGCCCAGGCCGTAGCCGATGTTGTCGGCCACGGTCAGGTTGGGGAACAGCGCGTAACTCTGGAACACGATGCCGTAGTCGCGCGCGGCCGGCGGCAGCCGGGTGATGTCGCGGCCGGCCAGCGCGATGCTGCCGCTGTCGGCCGCGTCCAGGCCGGCGATCTGGCGCAGCAGCGTGGTCTTGCCGCAGCCGGACGGGCCCAGCAGGCACACAAACTCGCCTTTGGCGATATCGAGGTCCAGCTGGCGCAGCACCTGCTGCTGGCCAAAGCGTTTGCTGATGCCGGCCAGGCGCAGGTAGGGGGTGCCGGTGGCCGGCGTGGCGCCGGGCGGGGCGCGGTGCAGCAGGGCGGCAGGGTCGTGTTTCATGGTGTGTCTTTCAGCAGGGTGGCGGCGATGGCCAGGTAGTGCGCCAGCGGTGGCGTGGCCAGCCCTGGCGTCTTGGCGGCGTCGTCGTAGCGGCGCAGGCGCAGCGCGTCGGCAGCGTGCGGGTGGCGGCAGAAGCGCTGGCAGGCGGCGGCGTCCATCGCCCCGCCTTGCAGTGCCAGCGACGCGCGCGAGGCGGGCGACAGGCCGGCCAGGTAAGCCGGGTCCGTGGCGCACAGAAAGCGTTTGGCGGCCACGTGCAGCGCAATCGGCTGCAGTACCTCGTCGCCGAACAGCCGTCGCAGTACCTGCACGGCCACGGCTTCGTGGTGATCGTTGATGCCGTTGGCGATGTCGTCGTCGCCCTGCTCGCACACCAGGTGGCCGAGGTCGTGCAGCAGGGTGGCCACGATCAGCGCCGGGCTGGCGCCGTCCTGTTCGGCGGCCTGGGCGCCTTGTAGCGCGTGTGCCAGCTGGCTGACGGCTTCGCCGCCGTACAGGCGGTTGCCGCTATCGGCCAGCACGGCGGCGAGTTCGTCCATGGTGTTCAGCGATGCGTGCATGGCAGGCTCCGGCGGCGGGCCGGGCCCGCCGCGCGCAAGGGCTTACTTGGGTTCGGATTTGGCGTCGTAGCGGCGGGTCCACTCGGCCAGGATGCGGTCACGGTTGGCCGCAGACCAGCGCAGGTCCTGCTTCACCAGGCGTTTTTCGTAGTCGGCCGGGATGTGCGGGTTGGGCTTGGCAATGCCCGGCATGGCCACGATGGCGAAGTTCTTCTCGTACAGCTCGTTGGCCGACTGCGACGCCGACCAGTCAGCCAGGCTGCGGGCGGCGGCCAGGTTGCGGGTGCCTTTCAGGATGGCGGTGGCTTCCACGTCCCAGCCCAGGCCTTCTTTGGGGAATACCACGTCGATCGGCGCACCACCGTCTTTCAGCTTGGCAGCGCGGTATTCAAACGAAATGCCGATCGGGAACTCGCCGGCAGCGGCCTGCTTGCATGGCTTGGAGCCGGAGTGGGTGTACTGCGCAATGTTCTGGTGCAGCTTGTCCATGTAGGACCAGCCTTCCTTGTCGCCGAACAGCGTCAGCCAGGCGGTGACGTCGAAGTAGCCGGTGCCGCTGGACGCCGGGTTGGGCATCACGATCTTGCCCTTGTATTCCGGCTTCAGCAGGTCTTTCCAGCTTTCCGGTTTTTTCAGGCCCAGCTTGGCCGCTTCCACGGTGTTGAAGCAGATGGCCGCGCCCCATACGTCCATGCCTACCCAGGCCGGCGGGTTGCTGTCATCCACGTAGGCCTTGCTGAGCTTGGCCAGGTTTTTCGGCGCATAAGGCTGCAGCATGCCTTCTTTTTCCAGTACCAGCAGCGACGACGCGGCTACGCCCATCACCACGTCGGCCTTCGGGTTGGCTTTTTCGGCCAGCAGTTTGGCGGTGATGATGCCGGTGGAGTCGCGCACCCAGCGCAGCTTGATGTCCGGGTATTCCTGCTCGAACTTCTGCTGGTAGGCCTTCAGCTGGTCGGCTTCCAGTGCGGTGTAGACGGTGAGGGTGGTGTCGGCCAGGGCGGCCAGGCTGCACAGCGCCAGGGCGCCGGCCAGCAGGGTGCGGGAGGAGTGCATGTCGTGAGCCTTGAGTCGGGTTGGGTGACAGGCGCCACTGTAGCGACTCAAGGTTACACGCGATTTACATCTAGATGTCTAGATGACTTTGTGGCGACGCCGCTACAGGCTGTCCGGCGTGATCTCGATCTGCACGCTGTCGCCGCCAAAGCGGGTAATGCCGTATTCGATGGGCTGGCCGTCGCTGTCGGCGTACACGCTTTCCACGTACAGGATGGGCTGCTGCTTGCCCAGGCCCAGCGCGGCGGCCACTTCCGGACGCGGCAGGCGGGCGCTGATGCGGCTGAGCGTGCGGTTGAAGCGGGTAATGCCGACGCGGGCAAACGCTTCGCTGGTACTGCGGCTGTGGCGGTAGTGTTCGATAAAGCCTTCAAAGCGCGGCAGCGGAAAGTACTGGGTACAGACGCTGACCACCTTGCCGTCGGCCAGGTCCAGCGCTTCCACGCGCAGCAGCGGCGCACCTTCGGCCACGCCCAGCAGGCGGGCCACGGCGTCGCTGGCCGGCTCGAAGTGGCAGGACTGGATGTCCACGTCGCTGACCAGGTGTTGTTCGCTCAGGCTGTGCGAAAAGCGGCTGCTCTTGCCCAGGCGGTAGGCGATCAGTTCTTCCTGCACAAAGGTGCCACGGCCGCGTTCGATGCGTACCAGGCCTTTGGCCAGCAGTTGCTGGATGGCCTGGCGGACGGTGTGGCGGTTGACGGCAAAGCGTTCGGCCAGCGCCTGCTCGTTGGGCAGGCGGCCTTGCAGGGTACGGGCGAGGATTTCCTGGCTGAGGGTGGCTTCGATTTGCAGCCACAACGGGGTGCCGGCAGGGCGGCTCAGGCGTTTGTTCATGCGGGTACGGGGTAGCAACGGTTTGCCGCACCATAGCACGGCAATGTGACAGCTGCAGCTGTGCGGCCGGCCGCAAACGCAAAAGGCCCCTGTCTTGCGACAGGGGCCTAAATGCTTGGTGCCGGAGAAAGGAGTCGAACCCTCGACCTTCTGATTACAAGTCAGCTGCTCTACCAACTGAGCTACACCGGCGTAGGACGCGAATATTAGACAAGGCATGGCGCTTTGGCAAGCCCTGCTTGCAAAAAATCTGCAAGCGGGGTGCCGCGGCTGGCTGCCCGGCAGCGATTTACTGCAGCCACACCAGGTGCGACCACATTTCTTCCAGGCTGACGCGGTATTGCAGCAGGTGTTTCATGGCGGGCTCCTTGTGGGTTGATGTTGGCAGTATCGCGGTTTTTGATAGTAATGTTAAATTGATATTTATTATCCAATAGTTTTGATTCGGCTATGCGTGGTGACATTGCCGCAACCGCGTGCTGTGTGCCTGTCGCCATGCCGCGTGCAAGCTGCGCGCGGGGGGTGATCTGGGCTAAGGTGAAAGCCGCACCGTCATTCACTTTCACTGTGGAGTTGCCATGTCCTGGTCTGCCGGTTACGTCACCGAACTCGATTACACCTACGGTTATTACAGCGAGCTCAACCCGCACTACGCCGGCTTCGTGCTGCTGGACGCCGGCTTTGCCGTGCCGCAGTGGCAGCACGCCTGCGAACTGGGCTTTGGCCAGGGCATGAGTGTGAACCTGCACGCTGCGGCGGGCAGTACCCAGTGGTACGGCAACGACTTCAACCCGCAGCACGCGGCCTTTGCCCGGCAGTTGGCCGCCGATTGCGGCAACGGTGCGCAGCTCAGTGACGAATCGTTTGCTGAATTCTGCGCCCGCGACGACCTGCCACTGTTCGACTTCATCGGCCTGCACGGTATCTGGAGCTGGATCTCGCCGCAAAACCAGGCGCTGATTGTGGATTTCGTGCGCCGCAAGCTGCGTGTCGGCGGCGTGCTGTACATCAGTTACAACACCTTGCCCGGCTGGGCCGCCTTTGCGCCGCTGCGCCAGCTGTTTGTGCAGCACGCCGAACGCATGAGCGCACCGGGCCTGGGGGTAGAGGCGCAGGTGAAGAATGCGCTGGCGTTCAGCCAGCAGTTGCTGGCGGTGGCACCGCGTGCGCTGGCCGACGACAAGCTGCGCGAGCGGCTGACGCGCATTGCCGGCCAAGACCCGCACTATCTGGCGCACGAGTACTTCAACCGCGACTGGACGCCGATGTACTTTGCCGACATGGCGGCGGCGCTGGCGCCGGCCAAGCTGGGCTACGCCTGCCAGGCCAGCACGCTGGAGCAGGTGCCGGTATTGCACTACACGCCGGAACAGCAGGCGCTGCTGGACGGCACCGCCGACCCGCTGTTTCGCGAAACGGTGCGCGATTACATCCTGAACCAGCAGTTCCGCCGCGATTACTGGATCAAAGGCCCGCGCCGGCTGCAGCCGGCCGAGCAGGACGCGCGCTGGGGCCAGCAACGGGTAGCCCTGGCCTTGCCGCGTAGCGAGGTGAAAATGAAGCTGGCACTGCCGCGCGGCACCATCAATCTGACCCCGGCGGTGTACGACCCGGTGCTCGATTGCCTGGCTGACGGTCAGCCGCACTTGCTAAGCGAGCTGGCTGCCAAGGTGCAGCGCAGCTGCCGTGGCAGCCAGTTCCGCGAGGTAATCCGCGTGCTGGTGGGCGCGCGCATGCTGTTAGCGCTACCACCGCAGGCTACCGGAAGCCGTACCGTGGCGGCGCGTATCAACAATTTCATTCTGCAACAGGCCGTGCACTCGTCCCGTTTTGCGGCGCTGGCCAGCCCGGAGCTAGGTGGTGGCGTGGCAGTGTCGCGTTTCAGCCAGTGCTTTTTGCAAGCCTATCTGGCAGGGGAGTGCCACGCCGACACCATGGCAGCCACACTGGATGCACGGCTGCAAGCCAATGGCGAGCGCGTGGCGCATCAGGGCCAGGCATTGGCCAGCCGTGACGCGCAGCGCCAGTACCTGCAAGACCTGGCGCAGCGTTTCCTTGATCACGAGCTGCCCTTGCTGCGTGGTTGGGGTCTGCTGGATCAGGCTGGCTAAGGCCATGTGGGTGCCCGGCTGTCTGCGCCAATCCTGCGCCGGGTGTTAACGAATGTGACACAAAGCTCTATACTCGCGGCTCGATCACCGGGGGTGCCTGCGCGTGCGGGCTGAGACATACCCCAGAACCTGATCTGGATAATGCCAGCGGAGGGAGCGTGATGGGCGTCTGCCCGTGTCCCGCTTTCTTTTTTGGTAGCGTCATCACCAAAAGAGGATGTCTGAAATGTTGAAGAAGTCTGTATTGCTGCTGGCCCTGGCTGGCGTGTCCCTGTCTGCCTTGGCAGCCGAGCTGCGCGTGATGACGCACAGCTCGTTCAGCCTGCCCAAAGAGCGCATTGCCGAGTTCGAAAAGCAAAGCGGCGTCAAGCTGTCCATCGTCAAGGGCGGTGACGCCGGCGAAATGCTGAACAAGCTGATCCTGACCCGCGCCAACCCGATCGCCGACGTGGTGTACGGCATCGACAACACGCTGATCGCCAAGGCCACGGCCGCCGGCATTCTGGCGCCCACCAGCAGCAAGGTTGGCCGCACCGAAAAAGACGCGCAGCTGCCGGGCGCGGTAGCGGTGGACTACGGCTACGTAACGCTGAACTACGACAAGAGCTGGTTTGCCAAGGCCAAGCTGCCGCTGCCGGCCACGCTGGACGACCTGGCCAAACCGGCCTACAAGGACCTGCTGGTGGTACAAAACCCGGCTACGTCCAGTACCGGCCTGGCCTTCCTGCTGGCTACCATCGCCGACCGTGGTGAAGACGGCGCCTTCAAATGGTGGGAGAAAGTGCGCGACAACGGCCTGAAAGTGAGCAAGGGCTGGAGCGAGGCGTATTACACCGATTTCAGCCGCAACGGCGGCAGCCGCCCGATCGTGGTGAGCTACGCCACCAGCCCGGCGGCAGAAGTGTTCTACAGCAAGGAAAAAATCAGCGAATCGCCCACCGCCAACCTGCTGCTGAAAGGCGGCGTGTTCCTTCAAGTAGAAGGCGTAGCGCTGCTGAAGGGCGGCAAGGAGCCGCAGGCGGCGCAGGCGTTTGTCGATTTCCTGCGTAGCGACGGCGTGCAGACCGGCTTGCAGACCAAGATGTGGATGTACCCGGCCGTGGCCGGCACCGCCATCGACCCGGTGTTTGCCCACGCGCAAAAGCCGGTCAAGTTCAGCAACCCCAGCCTGGCTGCGATGAACGGCAAGACGGCCGGCTGGGTCAGCCGCTGGAACCGTGTGGTGGTGACGCCGGCAAACTGATCGCCGCTGCGGCCAACGTGGGCCGCAGCACGGCGTGGCAAGGGCGCCTGCGGCGCCCTTGCGCTTTTGTGACACAACGCCTCATTAAATGACCGACACCTTTTACCGGCACCCGTCTTGCACATGAATCGTTCCCTTGCCCTGCCAGCCCTGTTGCCGCTGGCCTTCCTGCTGCTGATGGTGGCTGCGCCGCTGGCGCGCCTGCTGCAGGAAGGGCACGCCGGTTTCAGCCTGGCCCTGCTGCAGGATAGCTATATCCAGTGGCGGCTACTGTGGTCGGCCGGCCAGGCGCTGGCTACCTGCGCGCTGGCGTTGCTGATCGGCCTGCCGCTGGCCTGGGTGCTGGCGCGTTTCGATTTTGCCGGCCGCCGCCTGCTGTTGCGCCTGCTGATGCTGCCCTTTGTCATGCCCACGCTGGTGGCCGGCATGGGGGTGCTGGCGCTGTTCGGCCCGCATGGCGTGGCCGGCGTGAATCTGCAGGACACGCCGTGGCTGCTGCTGTACGGCAACCTGTTCTATAACCTGCCGCTGCTGGTGCGCGCCGGCGTGGACGGCCTGGAGCAGGTGCCGGCCAGCCGGCTGGCGGTGGCGCGTACGCTGGGCGCCTCGCCGTGGCGTACCTTCTGGCGGGTAGAGTGGCCGGTGGTGCGGCCGTGGCTGGCGTCGGCGCTGTGCCTGATTTTTCTGTACTGCTTTGCCGGCTTTGGCCTGGCGCTGCTGCTGGGTGGCCAGCGCTACGCCACGGTGGAAGTCGAGATCTATACGCTGGTGGCCTACGAGCTGAACCTGGCCGACGCCGGCGTGCTGGCGCTGCTGGCGCTGGGCGTCGGCGCTGCCGTGGCGCTGGCTTACGCTGCGCTGGAGCGTGGCCTCGCGCGGCCGCAGCGGCTGGCGCCGACGCTGCGTACCCCGGCGCAGGGTTGGCCGCAACGTCTGCTACTGGCGAGTGCGTTGACGGTGCTGGCCCTGTGTTGCCTGCTACCGTTGCTGGCCATTGTATGGCGCGCGCTGCAGGCCGATGCCGCCGTGTGGGCGATGCTGGCCGAGCCCGAGGTGCTGGCGGCGCTGGGCAATACGCTGCGCTTTTCCGGCGCCGCGCTGGGGCTGTCGCTGCTGCTGGGCCTGTGCCACGGCTGGGCGGCGCAGCGCTGGCTGGCCTTGCGCGCGCTGGTGTTTTTGCCGTTCATGGTGTCGCCGGTGTGCCTGGCCTTTGGCCTGCTGCTGCTGTACCCGCAGTACAGCGCCAGCGTGGGGCTGCTGATCGCCGCCTACGCCTTGCTGGCGTACCCGTTTGTGGCCAAGGGCGTGCTGTCGGCCGCCGCCGCGCTGCCACCGCAGTTGCCGCAGGCAGCGCGCACTCTGGGCGCCACGCCGTGGCGCAGCTTCTGTCGCGTCAGCCTGCCGCTAATGCGCCCGGCGCTGCGGCGCGGGCTGGCGTTTGCTGCAGCCACGGCGGTGGGCGAGTTTGCCGTCAGCCTGTTCCTGTCGCGGCCGGAGTGGGCCACGCTCACCACGCTGATCTACCAGCACCTGGGGCGGCCCGGCGCGGCCAACCTGCAGCTGGCGCTGCTGCTGTCTTGTTTGTTGATGCTGTTTGCCCTGCTGGCCTTCGTGGTCATCGAGTGGCCGGAGAAAAACCATGCTCGAGCTGATTGACCTGTCGCTGTCCTACGCCGGCCGCGCAGTGCTGCAAGGCGTCAGCCTGCAAGTGGCCGCTGGCGAAACGCTGGCCCTGCTGGGGCCGTCGGGCGAGGGCAAGTCCAGCCTGCTGTCACTGGTGGCTGGCCTGCAGCGCCCGGCCGGTGGTCAGGTGCGGCTGGGCGGGCAGGACATCACCCGGCTGCCGCCGGAGCAGCGCCACATCGCCATGATGTTCCAGGACCACGCGCTGTTTCCGCACCTGGACGCGGCGGCCAACGTGGCATTCGGTTTGATAGAGCGCGGCGCGGGCAAGTTGGCCGCACGCCAACAGGCGGTGCAGATGCTGGCGGCGGTGGGGCTGGCCGGGCGCGAGGCGGCAGCAGTGCATACGCTGTCTGGTGGCGAGCGGCAGCGTGTGGCGCTGGCACGGGCGCTGGTGTGCCAGCCACGGCTGCTGTTGCTGGACGAGCCGTTTTCCAGCCTCGATACCCACCTCAAGCAACAGCTGCTGGCCGACGTACGCCGCCACCTGGCTGCCTTGCATGTGCCGGCGCTGCTGGTCACGCACGACCGTCACGAGGCGTTTGCGCTGGCGCAGCGCGTGGCCATCCTGCAAGCCGGGCGCATCGTGCAGCACGGTACGCCGCAGGCCATCCTGCAGGCGCCAGCCAGCGCCTGGGTGGCGCGCTTTGTCGGGCTCGATAACGTCTTCGACGACCACGCCATCCCGCCGCAGGCCTTTGTGCTGGGCGCCGGCCAGCCGCGGCGCGCCATCGTGGCTGCCGAAGCGCAGGCCGACGGCTGGCGTGTGACCGTGGCGGGCGACGGCGGCCAACCCTGGCAGCTGCTGCTGGGCGTACGCGAGCTGGCCGGGCAGGGCGCACCGAGCGTGGGGCAGCAGCTGGCTATCGGGCTGGACCGCCGCCAGGTGTTGTACTGGTAGCGTCGTAGCGCGACCAGAAAGTCAGCTTGGCACTGTCCGGTGCAATCAGCGCCAGGTAAGCCAGGCAAGCCTCGTTTTGCATGAAGCGCTGGCAGATGGCTTCAGCGCTGGCGCGGCTGTCGGCCAGCACCACGTCAGCCCACAGGCCATCGTCGCTTTGCAACAAGGCGTGCTCGACAAAGCCGGGCTGCAGCAGCAGGAACTGCTGACGCACGCGTTGGCTTGCAGCCAGTAATTGATCGGGTGTGACGCCATCGGCGGCGCGGAAGGTGGCAAATTCACAGCCAGCAAAGGGCAGGGTAGGGTAGGTCATGGCAAGTCTCCGGAAAAGGCCGCAACAGGCGGCCTGTGCCGGCAGCATGCACCACGATCTTGCCAGCGTACTGTCAGCAGCTTTTTCCGGCGCGTTGCCATTTTGTATGCAGATGATGGGTGATGGCGCGGCAAAGCACGGGTAAAATGCGGCATCGATTAGCCAGACAGAACACGCCCCACCTATGAAACCGCATATTGTTGCCACCCTCACCGAAGCCCGCAGCGCGCTGGACGCCCTGCTGTCCAACCCGCAGGCGCTGTCTGCCATCGAGGCGGCCGGCGATGCGCTGGTCAATGCGTTCAACAACGGCCGGCGCGTGTTCAGCTGCGGCAATGGCGGCTCGATGTGCGACGCCATGCACTTTGCCGAGGAGCTGTCCGGCCGCTACCGCAACGACCGCCGCGCGCTGCCGGCGGCCAGCATCAGCGACCCCAGCCACATCAGCTGCGTCGGCAACGACTACGGCTACGAAGCCATCTTCTCGCGCTATCTGGAAGCGCACGCCGGCGCCGGCGACGTACTGCTGGCCATCAGCACCAGCGGCACCAGCAAGAACATCCTGGCGGCGGTGAAAGCCGCCAAGGAACGCGGCATGGTGGTGGTGTCGCTTACCGGCCGCCCCGGTTCGGTCATCGGCGGCCTGGCCGATATCGATGTGTGTACGCCGGGCGGCCAGTACGCCGACCGCGTACAGGAGCTGCACATCAAGGTGATCCACATCCTGATCGAATCGGTAGAGCGCGCGCTGTTCCCGCAGAACTACGCCTGACTATTGCATGTCGCCCTGCACACCCGCCTTGATGGCGGGTTTTTTGTTTGATTACGCCCTTGGCATTTTTTTCCGCCAGCATTCCCTACACTGGGGCTTTGCATTTGGTATTGAAAAGGTATTTAACGGTTGCCAATGGTGCCACCGCTTATTTACGTGGCACAAAATGGTGTGCTTGCCATGGTTGGCCGCAGTTTGTGCTGCCATTTCCCTACAATGCTGCCCTACGTATAAATACTTGTCTTGCATAGCGCTTCTTGACTGTTCAGCCCGGCAACGCTAATTATCAGTAAGTAATCACTGTAGTATTTTGCTACACAACCTATAAAAAGTATGGGGGCAAGGCACTATGTCCACGTTAACCATTGGCCAGCGTCTGACGGTGCTGGTTTCCGTCTTACTGCTGATTGCCATGACGCTGGGTGGTTACGGCATGCTGACACAGTCACAAATATTGCATGATTTTTCAACTGCTTATCATGATCGTGTGGTGCCGCTGCAGCAG
Organism: Vogesella sp.; assembly: GCF_046297735.1. Taxonomy (NCBI): domain Bacteria; kingdom Pseudomonadati; phylum Pseudomonadota; class Betaproteobacteria; order Neisseriales; family Chromobacteriaceae; genus Vogesella; species Vogesella sp. Next base: position 191,153 of record NZ_JBKBHK010000004.1, on the reverse strand, counting down.
CTGAAGAAAGTCAGCGATGGCTACGCGGTAAGCATTGTGGATGCTGCGCACAAGGTGCGCGCCGGCAGCATGGACAAAGCAGCTTTTCTGAAAGAATTGGATAGCGCCCGTGCCGTGATCGGTACCGAGTGGCAAGCCTATCGTGCTACCTACCTTACCGATAACGAGCTGAAACTGGCTACCGAAGCCGAAGCGGCGATGAAGCGTGCCGACAGTGGCGTAGACCGTTTGCGCAGTCTGGTGGACGCTGGCGATCTGGCGGCTTTGCAAGCTTTTAACGATAGCGAGTTATACCCGGCGCTGGACCCGGTATCGGGCAGTATTTCGGCGCTGATCAACCTGCAGCTGAAAGTGGCGGCCGAGGAGTACTTGAAAGCGGAAGACAGTGCCACCTTGTCGGCACGTTTATCGATACTGCTGATGGTCGTCGGCGTGCTGGCGGGGGCGTTGCTGGCCTGGCAGATCATCCGCAACCTGCTGGCGCAGCTGGGCGGTGAGCCGCGTGATGTGGTGGCGCTGGCACAGCGCATTGCCAAGGGCGATCTTAGCCAGCGGTTGCAGGTGAAACCGGGTGACAAGGACAGCGTGGTGGCGTCGATGAGCGCCATGCAGAGCGGGCTGATCGGCCTGGTGCGCAACCTGGAAAGCATTATCTCGCGCCTGAGCGTGAACGCCAGCGAGTTGGCCGCAGCGTCAGAGCAGGTGGCGGTGAGTACCGAGGAGCAAACCCGTGCTGCGGCGTCGATGTCGGCGTCGGTAGAGCAGCTGTCGGTCAGCATCAGCTCGGTCAGCGACAACGCCCGCGAGGTGGCGGTGGATGCCAAGGCGTCCGGCCAGCTGGCGCTGGACGGCGAACGCATCATCGACCGCACGCTGGGCACCATCAACACCGTGGCCGACATGGCGCGCGGCTCGCAGCAGCAGGCCGACCTGCTGGGCGCCAAGTCGTTGCAGATTTCCAATGTGGTGCAGGTGATCCGCGACGTGGCCGAGCAGACCAACCTGCTGGCGCTGAACGCGGCCATCGAGGCGGCGCGCGCCGGCGAGCAGGGCAGGGGTTTTGCCGTGGTGGCCGACGAGGTGCGCAAGCTGTCGGAGCGCACCGCGCAGTCCACCGCCGAGATCAGCACCATCATTACCGAGATGGTTAGCAGCAGCCAGCAAGTAGTGCAAACCATTCATGCCACGGTAGACGAGATGGACGCCGGCCTGCAGCAAACCCTGCAGGCGCGCGAAGCGGTAAGCGGCATTACCAGCAACATGACGCGCATCAACGAGTCTGTGGCTGCCATTTCGGTGGCGCTGGCCGAGCAACAATCGGCTAGTGGCATGGTGGCCAGCAATGTAGAGCAAGTAGCACAGATGTCGGAAGAAACCAGTACCGCTGCGGTGCAGACTTCCAGCTCCGCCGAGCAGATGGAGCAGATGGCACACGAGCTGAAAGCCAGCATCGACTTCTTTACGCTGCCGCAGCCGGGGCAAAGCCGTGGCGGCGACGGTGTACAGCCGGTAGGGGTGGCGGTGGCGGTAGTGTAAGCGCGGCTGCCAACCTTCTGGCTTCAATACAAAGCCCTGCCGGCAGTGTTGGCAGGGCTTTGGTTTTGTGGGTGCGCGGGGCCGGCAAAGCCGGGCTACCCGCTGTTGGTGCAGGGCGCGGCGGCGGTATCAGGCTTCGGCAGTCTGGGCCTGGCAGCAGTCCACCCATTGGCCGCCCACCAGCGCGGCCAACCTGGCCGGCGTAATGCGCACCGCAGTGTGCACGTCGCCTGCCGCCGGCAGCACTTCGTCGAAGTCGCGCAGCGATACGTCCAGGTACACCGGCAGCGCGGTGGCCAAGCCGAACGGGCAGACGCCGCCTACCGGGTGGCCGGTCAGCTGTTGCACGTCCTCGGCCGGCAGCATGCGGCCCTTGCCGAATGCCGCCTTGAACTTTTTGTTGTCGATGCGGGCGTCGCCACGCGCTACCAGCAGCACGTTGCGGTCGTCGGCCAAGCGAAACGCCAGCGTTTTGGCAATGCGCCCCGGCACCACACCGTGGGCTTCTGCGGCCAACGCCACGGTGGCGGTGCTGGTGTCCAGTTCGATGATGGCGATGTCCGGTGCGTGGCAGGCCAGGTAATCGCGTACCGATTGCAGGCTCATCTGCAGTCCCCTTGCAGCAAAAAGGCCATTATCGATATTGCGCGCCGGCCTGCCAATGCCGACGTGCTCACCGCTGCTGGCCTTGCTGCACGATGCGCGACAACTGCTCGGTGATGTCCTGCGAGGTGGTGGCCTGCTGTTCGCTGGCTTCGGCGATCTGTACCACAAAGTCGCGTACCTGCTGGATTTCCTGCGCAATGGTCTGCAGTGCGGTTTCGGCGCGCTGGAAGTCCTGCTCGGTAGCGGCAACCTGATGCCGCCCCTGCTCGATGGCCGCCACGTTCTGCTGCACATCACGCTGGATGTCACCGATCATGCTGCCGATTTCCTGGGTGGCCTGCGTGGTACGTTCGGCCAGTTTGCGTACCTCGTCGGCCACCACGGCAAAGCCGCGGCCCATTTCCCCGGCGCGGGCCGCTTCGATGGCCGCATTCAGCGCCAGCAGGTTGGTCTGGTCGGCAATGTCCTTGATGACGTTGACGATCTTGCCAATGGCTTCCGAACGCTGGCCCAGCGAGGTCAGGCTATCGGCGGTACTGCGTACCATATCGGCTACTTCTTTCATGCTCTTGCTGGTTTGCCCGACGATGGTGACGCCTTGGCGGGTTTCGCCCAGCATCAGGTCGGCAGATGCCGACGCCGACGCGGTTTGCACCGCCACGTTTTCGATGGTGGCGCTCATCGCCTGCATATTGAACGAAATGTCGCCCACGCTTTTTTCCATCAGCTGATGGCGTTGGGCTGCCTCCTGGCTTAGCTGGTCGGCCAGGTACTGGGCACTGATGTCACGGAAACTGGCCATGAAACACAGCAGTTCGCGTGGCGCGTCTTTTTTCCAGATCGGGAACACCTTGGTTTCAAAGATCACGTTGCCCACCGGAATGGTGGCTTTGTGCACGTCTACCCGGCCGCTGCCCAGGTCGCGCAAAATGGCACGAATGCGCTCCGGGTCGCGGTGAAACTGGTGAATGCTGTGCTGGTAAGCTTTGTCGACATCGACACCGGGGCGAAATTTCTCGTTCATCGCGCTGCGGTATTTGGCCAGCACCTCGCGTGCAGTCCTGTTCATGTAAATGATGTTGTTGTCTGGCGTGGTGTCGGCCAGCATGATCAGGTTGTCTACACAGTCCAGCATCTGGCGGAGTTGGTGCAATTCTTCGTCTTGTAGCGTGCGGGCAGCGTCGCGCTTGGTAAAACCGAACATGGCAATCTCCCTGGTGGGTGGGTGAAGGCAGTGGTGTGTGCCGGCTTTGGTTTAGCACGCCGTCAGCGTCTTTTTTATAGAAATCTATTGCTCGTGGCGAAAGGTGCTCGGGTAGCTGTGGTGGCGGTGATACAAGGGGTAGTTATAGAAATTGTATGGAATCAGCGCATGGTGGCTTGTTACCCCCATGCGCTGAATGTCAGGCCGGCGCTGCTATTGTCCCCAACGTATCGATCAGCCAGTGTTGGTTGCCGGGCTGGCGTTCGGCGCGGATCGGCCAGCGGTATACCTGGCTGAGCAGGTCGCCGTGCAGCACCGCGTCCGGCCGGCCTTGCGCCACCAGCTCGCCGTCGGCCACCAGCAGCAGCCAGTCGGCAAAGTTGGCCGCCAGTTGCAGCTCGTGCAGCACGCAGACCAGCGTACGCCCCTGGCGTGCCAGTTGTTGTAGCTGGCGCAGCAGCAACTGCTGGTGGCGGATGTCCAGATGGTTGCACGGTTCGTCCAGCAGCATCAGCGGCGTGTCCTGCGCCAGCGCCCGCGCAATGGCGGCACGCTGGCGCTCGCCGCCGGACAGCGTGGCCAGCCGTTGCCCGGCCAGGCCTTGCAGCGCCATGCTGTCCAGCGCCCGCGCCACCGCCTGCTGGTCGGCCGCGCTGCTGCGCCCTAGCCAGCCCAGCTGCGGGCGGCGGCCCAGCATCACATAGTCGGCCACGCTCAGCGGGCTGTCGGCGCCTTCGTGCTGGCCCACCCAGGCCAGCGGGCGCGGCTGGCCGGCACGCAGCGGCTGCCCCAGGCTGTGGCCGTGGCAGTCGCCATGAAAACCGGCCAGCGCGCGCAGCAGCGTGGTCTTGCCGGCGCCGTTGGGGCCGATGATGGCGCACAGGCTGCCAGCGGGGATGTGCAGCTGGCGGGCGCTGAACAGGCAGCGGCCACCGGCGTGTACCGCGATGTGGTCCAGCTCAAATGCCGGGGCGTTCATGGCGGCCTCCTTGCAAGCGACGGAACAACCATAAAAAGAACACCGGCCCGGCAAAGGCCGCCATCACGCCGGCCGGCAGGTCTACCGGGTAGGCCAGCTCGCGGCCCAGGGTGTCGATCAGCAGCAAAAACAAGGCGCCGACCCAGGCCGACCACAGCATCAGCTGGCGCCGGGTGCCGCCGCCCAGCAGCGCGATGGCGTTGGGCACCATCATGCCGACAAAGCCGATGATGCCGGACAGCGTCACCGCGCCGCCGGCCAGCAGCGCCGCGCCAATAGTGGTAAGGGTGCGGGTGCGGCCAACCTGTACCCCCAACGAGCGGGCGGTGTCGTCGCCCAGCAGCAGGCAGTCCAGGTCGCGTGCCACCAGCAGCAGGATGGCCGCGCCCAGCGCCATCACCGGCAGCACATAGCCGTGCTCGGCAAAACGGGCTTCGGCCAGGCTGCCGGCTAGCCAGCTCATGGCGCCGCGCAGCGTCAGGTCGTCGGACAGGAACAGCAGCAGGCTGACGATGGCGCCGCAGCACGCCCCCACCACCACGCCGATGATCAGCAACCCGGCCTGGCCGCCTTGCAGCAGCCGGTTCAGCAGCAGGATCAGCGCGGTGACGGCCAGGCCGCCGCCAAACGCCGCCAGCGGCACGCTGAGGCCGCCGATGCCCAGCGCGATGACGCCGATCACCCCCAGCGCGGCGCCGGACGACGTGCCGATCAACCCCGGGTCGGCCAGCGGGTTGCGGAACAGCGCCTGCAGCGCCGCGCCGCTCATCGCCAGTGCCGCGCCCACCAGCAGCGCGTTGACGATGCGCGGCAGCCGCAGCTGGCGCACGATGGGGTCGTGCCAGTCCGGCGCCTGCCACTGCCCGCCGCCAAAGCCGGCCAGCAGCCAGATCAGCGCCAGCCCGCCCAGTGCGGCCAACCCTAAACCGATACCCGGCAGGCGCGGCCAGGCGGGCAGGGCGGCCAGCGTGCGGCTGCCGCTCATGACGCCAGCGCCCGCAGTTTCTGCACCGTGGCCGGGCTGGCCACGCCCAGGCGCAGGAAGTCGGCCGCCGGCCAGGCCAGCACGCGGTTTGCCTTCACTGCCGGGCTGCCCGCCAGCTCCGGCCGTGCCTTCAGCGCCGCCAGGCTGCCGAACACCGGCGCGTTGTGCGCGGCCACGATCACCACGTCCGGCGCCGCACGCAGCCACGCCTCTGGCGTCATTGGCAAGAAGCCCTGCACGTCGGCGGCGGCGTTCACGGCACCGGCGGCGCGGATGATGGCGTCGCCGGCGGTGCCACTACCGGCCACCAGCCGGCCGTCGTAGCTGAACAGCACGCGCTTGCCCTTGCCGGCCTGCGGCTGCAGCGCCTTCAGCCAGCGTGCGGCCAGCTGTTCGGCGCGCCCGGCTTGCCCCAGCGCCTGCCCCACCTGGCGAATGCCGTCGGCAAAGGCCGCCGGGTCTTCGCTGTGGCGGATGCGGCCAACCTTCAGCCCCAGCGCCTGCAACTGGTCGTAGATGGCGGGCGGTTGCGCCTGGTCGCTGCCCAGCACCAGGTCGGGCTTGCTGGCCAGTACCGGCTGCGGGGTCAGCGCGCGCGAGCTGCCGATCTCGGGTACCCGGGCCAGCTGCGGCTGGCGCGCCAGCTTGTCGCGGCCAACCAGCAGGTGCTGCGCGTCCAGCGCCAGCACGATTTCGGCCACGTCGGCGGTCAGCGCCACCACGCGCGGGCCGGCCGCCGACTGTGCCGGGGCGGCGGCCAGGGCGGGGGCTATCGCCAGTGCCAGCAATAGCGGCAGGCGTTTACGCCACATGGTCGGCCTCCTTGCGCGGCAGGGCGGCGGCCAGCTCGCGCCAGCCGGCCAGTTCCGGCTCGCCCTCGATGCGCTGGCCGAAGAAGCTGACAATGCTGTGGCCGTCGGCGTCGAACGCTTCGATGGCGGTGATGATGCCGTCGCGGGTGGGGCGGCGCACCAGCCAGGTTTCGTGCAGGCGGCTGTCCTGCAGGTGCAGGTTGAAGCCGGCGTCGAGGATGTTCAGCCACTCGCCGATGCGTTGCACGCGCTGCAGCGCGCCGGTATGGATCTGCACCATGCCGCGGTTGCCGACAAACACCATGATCGGCAGCGCGCTGTCGGCGGCGCCGCGCAGCAGGCGGTCTACCGCGTCGCCGGCCAGCTGCCAGGCGTGGCCGGCCGGCGCGTGGCGGAAGGCTTGCTGGCGGGTGAGGCCGTGTTTGCGCAGCAGGCCGTGGAAGTGGTGCACGTCCTGCAGCGCCAGCCAGGCGTCGGCAAAGGCGGCGGCGTCGAAGCCGGCCGGCAGCGGCTGGCTGGCCGGGGCGGCGTCGACATCGCTGCTGTCGAACAGCGGCGTGGTGGCCGCATCGGCAAACTCGGCCACCAGCGCTTGCCAGGCGGGCACGGCGCTGTCTTCTTTCAGGTACAGCTTGTGGATGGCGTGGCCGGCGGCGTCGTAGAACTGCAGCGAGCGCAGCATGCCGCGCGGGCTGGCCTGCTCGGCGGCGTAGGCGTGCGCCCAGTGCGCGGGGAACAGGCGCAGGTCGAGCTGGCCGGGGTTGAGCACCAGGCCCACTTTGTCGGATAGCGTCAGGTTGTCGTAGCGGCCGTCCTTCTCGTGTACCGCCAGTTCGTTGCGGGTAATGGCTTTCAGCGTGCCAAGCTCGGCCAGGCGCGGCAGCAGCGCCGGCAGGTCGCAGCGCAGGCGGGTACTGCCCGGCAGGCAGGCCAGCAGCTGCGCTTCGCTGACGCCCAGCTGTGTGGCCGCATCACGCTGGCGCAGGTGGGCCTGTTCGGCCTTCAGCGCCTCGTAGCGCTGCAGCAGGGTAACGGGTGCGTTCATGGCGGTCCTTTCAGAAACGGGTTTCCAGGCTGGCGCTGACGCTGCGGCCGGCCTGGGCGTAGAAGTCGACAGCGCTGCCGGTGATGTTTTTCACGTCGGCCCACTGCCAGTATTTCTTGTCGCCCACGTTGTGCACGGTGGCGCGCAGCGTGGTCTGCTTGCCCAGCTTCAGCCAGCCGCCCACGTCCAGCGTGCCGTAGCCGGGGGCCTTGAACTGGCTGGCGCTGGCGGCGCGGGTTTTGGCGGCTACCAGCGTGATCAGCACGTCGCTACCCCATTGCCCTTGCTGGTAGTGCGCGCCCAGCGTGGCTTTCAGCGGGTCGATGCTGTTGAGCGGGGTGCCGGTTTTGCGGTTGCTGCCGTGCGCCCAGGCCAGGCTGCTGTCCAGTAGCAGCGCGTCGCTGGCTTGCCAGCCGGCGCGGGCTTCCACGCCATGGGTTTGCACGCTGTCCAGGTTCTGGTACTGGAAGATGCCGCGCGGCGAGGCGGTGTCGGTGCCCAGGGTGACGGTATCGATGAAGTTGCTGTAGCGGTTGTAGAAGGCGGTGAGTTGGCCGCTGACGCTGCCGCGCTGGTATTTGCTGCCCAGCTCGATGCCGCGCGAGGTTTCCGACTTCAGGTTGGCGTTGGGGATGATGCGGTAGCCGGCCTGCGCGTTGTTGAAGGTCATGAACGAGCTGTCGAACGGCGGTGCGCGGAAGCCGGTGCTGAGGTTGGCAAAGCCGGTAATGCCGTCGGCCAGCGGCAGGCTCAGGCCCAGCCGGGGCGACCACGCGCTGTCCTGGAAGCGGCTGACCGGTACCGCGCCGCCGCTGCTGGCCTGGTAGATGGCGTCGCTTTGCGGCGTCATGGTGTAGCGGTCGTAGCGCAGTGCCGGAGTAACGGTGAGGCTGCCCAGGCGGAACTGGTCCTGCACGAACAGGCCCAGGCGCTCGCTGCGGTTATCGGGGAAGGTCTTGCTGCTGGTGGTGGTGCTGCCGCTGGTGGTGCGCGTCAGGCGGCTGGTGTCGGTGCGGGTGGCTTCAACGCCGGTCAGCACGCGGTGCTCGCCGAGGCGCCATTCCAGCTGGCCGTCCAGCCCGCTGATGTCCTGGTCGAAACGGTGGTTTTCGTAGCGGGTGCCGGTGCTGCGCACTTCTACTGCCTTGTCTTCGTTGCGCAGCGTTTGCTGGTACAGCTTGAGGTTGGCCGCCGCCAGGCTGCCGTCGCCCTGGTAGCGGTACTCGGCGCTGTAACGCTGGCGACGGGTGTCGTCGTCGCTGTCGCGGTCGCGCACGGTATAGCCGGTGGCGGCGCCGCGGGCGCTAAGCAGCTCGGTCTGGCGCTGGCGGTCGAAGCTTTCCACGCCCAGCAGCAGCTGGTGCGGGCCGTCCTGGCCCAGCGCCACTTTGGCTAGCACGTTGCGGGTGTCGGTCAGCTGCGGGTCGGCCACCGTGCGCTGGCCGCCTTCGATGTCGCGGCTGGCAGGGGTGTCCAGTTCGTGCGCGCGGCGCTGGGTCAGCATCAGTAGTGCGGCGGTATTGTCGCCGGCAGCCGCCACGCTGGCGGTGGTGGCGCTGCCGTGGCGGGCGCCGTCGTACGATTGCTTCAGGCCGAAGTGCAGCGGTTTGTCGCGGTCGACAAAGTTGCCGGGCTCGAAGGTGTGCTGGCTGATCACGCCGCCGATGGCGTCGCTGCCGAACAGCGCCGACGCCGGCCCCTTGATGATGTCGATCTGGCGCAGGGTATCCGGCTCTACCAGGTCACGGCCGGAGATGGCACCGCCGCCACTCATGTACGCTTCGGGCAGGCGGGTGCCGTCTACCTGCATCAGGATGCGGTTGGTTTCGATGCCGCGGATGGTAACGCCGGCGTTGCCACGGCGGCCCTGGTCGCCGGACACCGATACGCCGGGTTCTTGCGCGAGCAGGCTGTCGAGGTCGCTGGCGTGCTGGCGGTCCAGCTGTTTGCGGCCAACGGCCGAGATATTGGGCGCGGTATCGGCCAGCTGCTCGCTGATGCGGTTGGCGGTGACCGTGGTGGTTTCCAGCACGGTGGGGCTGTCGGCAAAGACGGGCAGGGCCGCTGTCGTCAGACAGATGCCCGCCAGGGTAATGCGATCCTTGGACACGGATCTTCTCCTGTATGCGTGGCACCGTGGCTGGCGATGGCTGGCTCGGTGGGGTGGTTGCAGTGCGGTGTTATTTCACCAGTATCAGTTTGTCGTTCTGCGTCAGTTGCAGGCGGTAGTACTCGCCGCGATGGCAGATCAGCAGCTGGCGGTCGCGCACGAACAGCGTGCGGGTATCCAGTACCGTGTACGGCTGCTTGTCGGCGGCCGGCTTGGCTTGCGCTGCGGGTGTGGGCGTCATGATGTCACCTCCTTTTATGATAATAATTCTTATTAACATGCGGGGCAAGTGTCAAGCACGCCATGCGCAGGCGCGTTGCTGAGTGGCAGGGCACAAGCGCCAGGGCTTGAGGCAAGGCTTCACCACAGCGCTCTAGTAAAAATCATCCAAATGGATGATTTAAAATTTACCCGATCATCTTATAGTTTTGGCATTGCTTGCCGTGCCGATGTCATTTGCAGGGTGCGACCAAGTCCTGTCACTACCGATGGAGAACCCCCATGCGCATGCGATCACTTTTGCTGGCCGTCTTGCTGGCCACCAGCCCGGCCCTGGCCTTGGTCGACTTTCAAACCGGCGAAGCAGCTTATAAGCGCCAGGATTACCCCGCTGCCCTGGCCGCTCTGCAGCCGGAAGCTGCGCAGGGTAATGCCAAAGCGCAGGATTATCTTGCCGTGATGTACTACTACGGTTATGGCGTGAAAAAGGATCTGGCCCAAGCCGTCAGTTGGAGCCGCAAAGCAGCCGAGCAGGGTTATGCCCCAGCGCAGTTCAATCTTGGCTTTTTGTACGACAAAGGCGAAGGTGTGCCGAAAGACGCCGCCCAGGCGGTGGCCTGGTACCGCAAAGCGGCCGAGCAGGGTTATGCCCATGCGCAGCTTAATCTTGGTCTGATGTATGAGCACGGCGAAGGTGTACAAAAAGACGCCGCCCAGGCGGTGGCCTGGTACCGCAAAGCAGCCGAGCAGGGTTATGCCCCAGCGCAGTTCAATCTTGGCCTTTTGTACGACAAAGGCGAAGGTGTGCCGAAAGACGCCGCACAAGCGTTGGCATGGTACCGCAAAGCGGCAGAGCAGGGTGTTGTGGAGGCCCAGCACAACCTTGGTGTGATGTATGAACACGGCCAAGGTGTACAAAAAGACGCCACACAGGCGGTGGCCTGGTACCGCAAAGCGGCGGAGCAGGGCTTCGCCGAAGCGCAGAAGAACCTTGGGTGGATGTATGACAATGGTAGTGGTGTGCCGAAAGACGCTGCCCAAGCGTTGGTCTGGTACCGCAAGGCGGCTGAGCAGGGCTATAGCCCAGCGCAGTTCAACCTTGGCTTGATGTATGCCAATGGCCAAGGCGTGCCGAAAGACGCGGCGCTGGCGGTGGCCTGGTATCGCAAGGCTGCTGCTCAGGGAGATGAACTAGCCCAGAACAATCTTGCTGTCATATATCATTATGGCCAGGGCGTACCTGCCAGTAGCGTGATCGCCTATGCACTGTACAACCTGGCGCAAGCGGCGGGTAATGAAAAGGCTGCCGACAATCTGCGTGAGCTGGAGCAAGACATGTCCAGCCGCGAGATAGCCACCGCGCAGCAGCTGTCACGCCAGATGTCGCAGCCGGGGCAGCTACTGGCGGCACTGGACCGTTTCCAGAAAACCCTGCCTGCCCCCAAGGCTGCCAAGCCCGCTCCGGCACGCCCACAGGCGGCAGCCGATCCGTTTCCGGCCCGCCCGGCGCGGGTGGCGGGCCGCACTACCTGCAATACGGTGTGCCACAACGCCGACTGCTACCGTACCTACGATTCCGGCAAGAAGGTGCGCTTTCGCGCCAAGCTCAAGTTTGACCCGTTTACCAACCAGCCTACCTGGGATGCTGGGGGCTGCTGAGCCCGCCACAGACCACTACGCCAGGAGTTGATGATGAAAAAGACCCTCTATGCTTCGCTATTGCTGCTGTTGCTGACTGCCTGCAGCAAGGGCATTGATAAAACGCCGGATACCAGCAGCCTGGATGTATACAAGGTGCGTATCGAGCAGGATTTTGCCGAGGCTACCCCCGAGCAGGTGGCGGCGTTCAACTACGCGGTGTCCGGCCTGGACTTTGACACCCTGAAGGCCAAGTACAAAGGCAGCAGCTACCGTGATATTGCCAGCCGCGAGTTGCAGGCGCATCTGGCAGGGCTGGAGGCACAATGGCAAGCGGTAGAAAAACAGAAGCCCCAGCTGCTGAAAACCAAGGCTGATTTTGCCCGCGTGCAGGTCTCGGTACTGTCCAGCGAGATCACGCACGACAGCTTTTTTGACAAATGGGACGTGCGCTACACCATGAAAGTGCGCAATGGCTCCAGTATTCCGCTTTCCAAGGTGAAGCTGCACGCCACGCTGGGCATTAATGGCCAGCCGGAGGTGCTGTATACCTTTGAACCGCTCGCCGAGTTCCAGAATGGTTTGCGCCCGGGGCAAGAGGCCACCATTACCGGCAGCATGGTGGGCTTTTTGTCGTTTGATAAGCCTGTAACGCTGGCCGTGCGCGAGGCGCAATCGCGCGAGATTGTGGCCCAAGTGCTGGACGCTACCGACTTTGCGGGTAAATGGGTTATCGGTAACGATACGGCGATGGACAAGCTGGAAACCCTGCCGCCGCAGATTGCCACCACCAAGCAGCATCTTGCCAGTCTGTAAGCTGTGGTATGAATAAAGCGCCCGGCGTGTCATCAACATGCCGGGCGCTTTTGCTTGCGGCCAACCTTACCAGTTGCTCTCGCGTTCCGGCGTGGCGGTAATCTGATGGATGGACAGGTCGGCGCCGTTGAATTCCTCTTCGTCACTCAGGCGGATGCCCACGGTTTTCTTCAGCACGCCGTACACGATATAGCCGCCGCCAAAACCCACCACCACACCGGCCACCGTGCCGGCCAGTTGCGACAGCAGCGTCACGCCGCCGGCGCCGCCCAGCGCTTCCAGCCCGAAGATGCCGGCCGCAATGCCGCCCCAGGCGCCACACAGGCCGTGCAACGGCCACACACCCAGCACGTCGTCGATCTTCCAGCGGTTTTGGGTGAGGGTGAACAGCCACACGAACATGGCACCGGCCACGCCACCGACTACCAGCGCACCCACCGGGTGCATGATGTCGGAGCCGGCACACACTGCCACCAGGCCGGCCAGCGGGCCGTTATGGATGAAGCCCGGGTCGTTCTTGCCCAGCCACATGGCGGTGAGCGTGCCGCCCACCATCGCCATCAGCGAGTTCATCGCCACCAGGCCGGAGATGCCGGCCACTTTCTGTGCGCTCATTACGTTAAAGCCGAACCAGCCCACGATCAGGATCCACGCCCCCAGCGCCAGGAAGGGGATGGACGACGGCGGGTGCGCGGCGATGCGGCCTTCCTTGCTGTAGCGGCCGCGGCGTGCCCCAAGATGCAGCACGGCGGCCAGGCCGATCCAGCCGCCCACTGCGTGTACCACTACCGAGCCGGCAAAGTCGTGGAACGGCGCGCCCAGGTTGGCCGCCAGCCAGTCCTGCACGCCGAAGTGGCCGTTCCAGGCAATGCCTTCAAAGAACGGGTACACCAGGCCCACCAGCAAGAAAGTAGCAGCTGTCTGCGGGTGGAACTTGGCGCGCTCGGCAATGCCGCCGGACACAATGGCCGGAATGGCGGCGGCGAAGGTGAGCAGGAAGAAGAATTTCACCAGTTGGTAGCCGTTGTCCTGGCTGATGTGCTGTACATCGGCCAGAAAGTTGACGCCGTAGGCGATGCTGTAGCCAATGAAAAAGTAGGCGATGGTAGAGACGGCAAAGTCGGTCAGGATCTTCACCAGCGCATTGACCTGGTTTTTCTTGCGCACGGTGCCCAGCTCCAGAAAGGCAAAGCCGGCGTGCATGGCCAGGATCATCACGGCGCCAAGCAGTAGAAACAGTACGTCGTTGGGGGTAGTGGCAGGCATGGCTTGCTCCCTGATTAATATTCTGGTGCAGGGTGAGCAATAACAGTGCCAGATGGTCGTTTTCGGTGCCCATTCAAGTTGGCCGCAGCAAGAGCAATGCACTTTGCCCTGCATTGGTATGAATTTAGCGAACTAATGGTGCATTTGCCGGTTGCTTTTCAGTGCATGGCACCAGTTAAGTGCATGCTATTGCGCTGATACTGCATGCCATCTGCCACCTCCCAGAACAAGGTGTATGCGCCCGGCTATCACCATGCCATACCGCCATTCATGGCCTGTATGGCCAGGCTCGGCCCCACCTTGCCCGGTAAACGTTTGCTGGGTGATGCACCCCGTGTCTGCAAAATCATCCATTTGGATGATTTTTGGTTTTTGGCATTGCTATAGCATCGTCTATGTCATCAAGAACTGAATGGAGACAGCCATGCAAGTAACCACGCTTATTCCTGCCATCTTGTTGGTGGCCAACCTTACGGCGTGTCTGCCGCAGGACAAGAGCGCTACGGCGCCGGTAACTGCCAAAAAGCCGCCCGAAAACTTCATGATCAGTACTTTGCCTGCGCTGCCAGGCTGGGACATCAAAGAAAGTAAAGGCATGTACTGCCAGATGTTCCGTCACATCGGTGAAGACAACTATGGTGCCCAGTTTCGCCAGGCAATGGCCGCCATCGAAGAGGAAGGCAAAAAGTCTGGGGCGCATGCACTGATCAATTTCAAGGTAACAGCGGCTACCTACGAGGTGCAAGGCGCTAAATGGTCGGCCGCTACGGTCAATTTGTGTGGTGATTTTGTGGTGTTAGCCTGAGTGCAGCCGTGCCGGTTGCGAAATGCAGTAAGTAAATGAGTGGAGTAAATACCATGAAAATGCCTAGTGTCGTGCTTGGCCTTGGTGGCCTGTCTGCTTTTATGGGTGCGCTGATGCCTCTGGCTAATGCAGGTGATCTGTATGTTTCCGTTAGTCACGCAGGGGGTGTGTATTTCCTGCTTTATCTGCTGCCTTTGATACTGATTGCGTTTGCGCTAATGCATCAGGCGGGTGCCATGCCCAGCCTGCTTTGGCCGGTAGTCATGGTGGCAGTGCCGGGCCTTGTGCTGGCACTGATGGGGGCGAATGCCGCGATGGATTACATCGCCTTTTTTGGTAACGCCGGAGCACTATTCAACAATATGGCTGGTGCAATCAATATGAACATAGCCAAGCCATCGGTAGGTGTGGGTGCTGTTGTGATGGTGGTTTCTTATTTGGTGTCTGCAGTCGCTGTGGTGTCAAAAAGTCGCGCAGAGTCTTGATTTTGCCAATATGGCTGAGGTGAAAGTATGCGCTACATCATAGCGAGGCTGGTGTCGTTTGCGTTTGCAATGGCAAGTTTTTTTTATGTGGTAACGGGCTTGTGGCGCTGGTGGCTTTATGGGTTTTACGATCATTCTGCGCCCGTCATGCTGCTGATTGCAGGAGTGTTTTTTTGCGGTAATTGTTGGCATTACTTGCGCATGACAAAGTACCAGACGCAAAACTATGACTGGTATCGTTCAAATCATCCTGACAGTATCTATCGCGATAGTGTGGCCTGCTGCACATGTGGCGCACGGCGAATTCATGTGCGTGCGTTATTTAACCATACTTATACTCGTGAGCATTTTTGCACACAGTGCGGTAAAACACTTTATTACTCGCCAGAAGGGCGCTGATATCGCTATATGGCAGACAGCAAAGTCTGGAAGCTTGTTTGCTTGAATGTGTCTGGCAAATAAAATCATGCTTTTACATGGAGAGCATCATGAAGAATAAAATTCTTGCAGTGCTAATGGCAGCTATCAGCTCTTTGGCGATGGCAGGTGAGTTTCAAGTTTCTTACAGCAGCGAATGCCAGTTGATGAGCAAACGACAAGTTTATGATCTTATCAATGAAGTAGGTATTGCTGAAGGGTTGAGCTTGAGACCCGAATACCATATTGCCGGTACGTTGAGATGTTTCTATCATCGCGGCCTTTCTGGGCCGGATAGCCCAGTATTGCCGTATACCTTTCGCGTAACCATAGAGAAGCAGGTGAAGGATGGTAACAAGAAAGGTTGGATGACTGTCAGTGAGTGGACCAGTTGGGGCGTGACCGATGGTACCCGGGCTTGGCATGATGAGTTGCGTAAGTCGGTTAGCCAGCTTATTCGCCAGTATCGCTAGTGCCTATTTGACAGCCTTGTTCTGGCATCGCTTTCGCAAGCGGCGTCAGAACGAGGCTTTCACAAGTTGTGATTATCTCTTCATTTGCTCGTAGTCAGCCATGGCATCAGGCTGACATGGGCAGCCTTGCCGGAGCCGCATTGCAGTTTGGCCTCCAGCGGCGCCGGGGCGGTAATGGCTAACAGCAGGCCGCAGTCTGGCAGCACCAGGTGGGCGGCGTAGTGGTCCAGCTGGTGGATGCTGCGAGTCTGTTGCGGGGTTTCCCAGCGCCGGCCGTGGTACTTGCCCAGCGCTTCTTTCAGCGTCCACACCGTCCAGAACGGGTCGCCAGGCAGGCTGCCGTCTGGCTGTGCGGCCAACCATGCGGCCTCATCGGGCGTTAGCAGTTCGGCCAGTTCATCTGCATCGCCCGCGTGGGCGGTTTGTTCCATGTCAAGCCCCAGTGGCCGGCAGGCCGACACTGCAGCGGCTACCCACGGCCCGCTGTGGCTGATGGAGAGGCCTAGCGGTGCCGGCGCGCCTTCCAGCAGCAGGCAGGCCGGTTTGTCGCTATCGATGGCAAAGTGACGAACCGGCAGCGCCATTAATTGTGATGCGGCTTGCAGTGCCAGTTGCTGGCCCAGGGCTGTCAGTGCCTGGCGTCGCGCCAGGCTGTCTTGTGCGGCGGTGTCCGGCAAACGGTCCAGCAGAATCAGCGTATTCATGGCGTTTTATCGATGGCAGTAGTCATGACGGCAGCTTAGTCAGGAATGACTTTGAAGTCACGCCCGTTCACGACCGGGGCTGTCCAGATTCAGCAGCAGCGTTTCTTTTACTTCTTCCATCACCACATAGCTGCGCGACTCGTTGGCCTGCGGCAGTTTCAGCAGGATGTCGCCGAGGATCTTGCGGTACATCGACATGTCCGGCAGCCGCACCTTTAGTAAGTAGTCGTACTCGCCGGATACCAGGTGGCACTCCTGCACGTCGGGCAGCTTCTGCACCTCACGGCGGAAGGCGTCGAAGATATCGCCGGATTTGGCCGACAGTTTGATTTCCACGAATACCAGCAGGCTGGCGCCCAGCGCCTGCGGGTTCAGGCGGGCGTGGTAGCCCTCGATCACGCCCTCGCGTTCCAGCCGGCGTACGCGCTCGGTGCAGGGGGTGGTGGACAGGCCCACTTTTTCGGCCAGTTCGGTCATGGCGATGCGGGCGTTGGCCTGCAGTTGCTGCAGGATCTTGATGTCCACTTTGTCCAGCTGGCGGCTTCTGTCCATTGTGCGTTGCGGTTTCACTGTTTTATCCTATTTTTGCAGCGATATGCACTGCGCTGTTATTAAATATAAGTGAAAAAAACTGTGTTTTAATCAATATACTACGCAAATTCACTGAGCGGTAACAGCCGCCGATTGCACACACGACAGGACAGCCCGCGCTGTCCTGTTTCAACAGGGTAGCCTGGAGGTAAACATGAAAGTCATCGTTCTTGGTGGTGGGGTCATCGGTATTTCCACTGCATGGTATCTGGCCAAAGCCGGCGTCGACGTTACCGTGGTGGAACGTCAGCCCGGCCCGGCGCTGGAAACCAGCTTTGCCAATGCCGGCCAGATCTCCCCGGGTTACGCGGCGCCGTGGGCGGCGCCCGGCATCCCGGCCAAGGCGGTGAAGTGGCTGTTCCAGAAGCACGCCCCGCTGGCGATTCGCGTGGACGGCAGCACCTACCAGTGGGAATGGATGGCGCGCATGTTCGCCAACTGCAACCCGCAGGCCTACAACGTCAACAAGGGCCGCATGATGCGCCTGGCCGAGTACAGCCGCGACAAGATCCGCGAGCTGAAAGCCGAAACCGGCCTCGGCTTTGAAGGCCGCGAAGGCGGCACGCTGCAGCTGTTCCGCAGCCAGCAGCAAGTGGACGCCATGGGCAAGGACATCGAGGTGCTGAAAGAGTGCGGCGTGGCCTACGAAGTGCTGGACGCCGACGGTTGCGCCCGCATCGAGCCGGCACTGAAAAAGACCAAGCACAAGCTGAAAGGCGGCCTGCGCCTGCCCAACGACGATACCGGCGATTGCCAGATGTTCACCACCCGCCTGGCCGAAATGTGCGCCGGCCTGGGCGTGAAGTTCCTGTGGGGCAAGAGCATCGACAGCATCCAGACCTACGGCGACAAAGTGACCGGCGTGGTGGTGGAAGGCGAGCTGCTGAGCGCCGACCACTATGTGGTTGCCACCGGTAGCTACTCGCGCGAAATGGTGAAGGCCATCGGTATCGACATCCCGGTGTACCCGGTAAAAGGTTACTCGCTGACGGTACCGATCACCAACGCCAAGGGCGCGCCGGTGTCTACTGTACTGGACGAGACCTACAAGATTGCCATTACCCGTTTCGATAACCGCATCCGTGTTGGCGGCATGGCCGAGCTGGCCGGTTTCGACCTCAGCCTGAACCCGAAACGCCGTGCTACGCTGGAAATGGTAGTGACCGACCTGTACCCGGACGGTGGCGACGTGTCGCGTGCCGAGTTCTGGACCGGCCTGCGCCCGATGACCCCGGACGGCACGCCGATCATCGGTGGCACCCGCTTTGCCAACCTGTCGCTGAACACCGGCCACGGCACGCTGGGCTGGACGATGTGCGCCGGTTCCGGCAAGGTGCTGGCCGACCTGATCACCGGTACGCAGCCGGAAATCCTGGTAGACGGCCTGTCGATGCAGCGTTACGCCAAGCAAGGCGAAACCCTGGTGGTGCCGATGTTCCAGCCCGCTGCGGCCAAAGCCTGAGATTGCCATGCGCCCATTGATTGCTTCGATCCGCCTGGATCACTTCCGACATAACTACCTGCTGGCGCGCCAGCAGCACGGCGGCCGTGCGCTGGCCGTGGTGAAGGCCAACGCCTACGGCCACGGCGCGGTGCGCTGCGCCCAGGCGGTGGCCGACGTGGCCGACGGTTACGCCGTGGCCTGCCTGGAAGAGGCGCTGCAGCTGCGTGCTGCCGGCATCAGCCTGCCCATCCTGCTGCTGGAAGGCGTGTTCGAGCCGGCCGAGCTGGCCGAGGTGCAGGCGCACGACCTGTGGCTGGTGGTGCAGAACCGCGAGCAGCTGGCCATGCTGTTGGCCGCACCGGCCGCCAAGCCGTTCCGTGTGTGGCTGAAGATGGATTCCGGCATGCACCGCGCCGGCTTCTTCCCGGCCGATTACGCCGCAGCCTACCGCGAGCTGGCAGCCAGCGGCAAAGTGGACGCCATCGTCAAGATGACGCACTTTGCCCGTGCCGACGAGCCGGGTTGCCCGGCCACCGACGCGCAGATTGCTGCGTTCGATGCCGCCACCGCCGGCCTGGGCGGCGACACCAGCCTGGCCAACTCGGCCGGCATCATGATCCACGCCGACGCCCGCCGCGACTGGGGCCGCCCAGGCATCATGCTGTACGGCGCCACGCCGCTACCGGCCGACCATGCGGCCAACGTTGGCCTCAAAGCGGTGATGCAGCTGACCACGCGCATTTTTGGCGTGCGCGAGCTGGGCGTGGGCGAGCCGGTAGGCTACGGCGCGTCGTTCCATACCGAGCGCCCCACCCGCGTCGGCCTGATGGCGTGTGGCTACGCCGACGGCTACCCGCGGCTGGCGTCTACCGGCAGCCCGGTGCTGATCGACGGCGTCAAGAGCCGCGTCATCGGCCGCGTGTCGATGGACATGATGACAGTAGACCTCACCGATATCCCGCAGGCTGGCGTAGGCAGTACCGTCGAGCTGTGGGGCGACACTATCAGCGTCAACGAGGTGGCCGCCCACGCCGGCACCATCGGTTACGAGGTGCTGTGCAACGTCAAGCGGGCGCATTTCCGCTACGTGTAAGCAGAAATTTTAATGGCATAAAGCGGTAAGCGCAGGCTTACCGCTTTTTTTATGGAACAATAGAAAAGGAGCTTGATTTTTAACAAACAAGCATGGCGTCGGCATGCCGATAATAGCCACCTCATCGATGAAGCCAGGGAAACAATGAGCCGTCTGTCTGCGCTGTTCTGGGTAAAAGTGCTGGGTCTGCTGCCGGGTGAGGGGCATCATGCCCACGCCAGTCACCTGCTGTCCCCGGCATCGCACATGTCCCTGCTTTGCAGCCGGCGCGCCCATATGCTGGTAAACCGGGTGCGGCTGTTTGCTTGCCTGTTTGCCATCCTTACGCCGTTATGGATCGTAGTCGACCTCTATACGCTACCGTCGCCGCTAAGCTGGAAACTGGCGGTGCTGCGGCTGCTGACGTCGGCCGCATTCTTTGCCCTTACCCGTCATTTGCGCCCAGATGGCACCCTGCAGCAAGCGTGGCGCGGCATGGCGCTGCTGTTTGCCATACCATCTTTGTTCTACCTGCTGTCGCACGTGTTGTTGACACAGCAGACCTTGCATGGCGTTCCCGGCATCATCAGCGCCGGTTACGGTTTCTTGCCTTTCGTACTGTTGGCCGGGCTGGCCATTTTTCCGCTTACCCTGCTGGAGTGCGCGCTGTTTGCACTGCCGGTTTTGCTGGCGCAGCTATTGTCCGGATATGTGCAGTGGGCTGCTCAGGACACGCATTTGTTCTGGGGCGCATTCTGGCTGCAGGTGTTGATTGCTGCAGTATCGGCGCTGGCCTGTACCACCCAGCTTACTTTCATGCTGGCGCTGGTGCATCAAGCCGTACGCGACCCGTTGACCGGCGTGTTTTCGCGCCGCAGCGGCGAGGAAATGCTGGAATTGCTGGCCGGCCAGGCAGTGCGCAACGCCATGCCGCTGACCGTGGTGTTTATCGACCTCGACCATTTCAAATCCATCAACGACCGTTTCGGCCACGCCGCAGGAGACCAGACACTGAAACGCTTGGCCAGCCATCTGGACGGCTTGCTGCGGCAGAGTGACATCCTGTGCCGCTGGGGGGGCGAAGAGTTTTTGCTGCTATTGCCCAATACCAGCCTGTTGCAGGCACGCGTGCTGCTGCGCCGCTTGCGCCGGCTGGGTCTTGGCCTGCGCCCGGATGGCCAGCCGCTGACAGCCAGCATGGGTGTGGCCGAGTGGCAGCAGGATGGCGTGCACGATTGGCGGCAGTTGCTGGCGCTGGCTGACGAGCGCATGTACCAGGCCAAGGCCGATGGTCGTAACCGTGTTGCGTATGGCAGTACACGGGCGGTAGTAATGTCTTAAGTTGATAAATAAGGCTTTTTAAAGTTACGACATATTAATAAATCTGTACTTGTAAACTGGTAAATCATGGCGAAAAAATGAAGGCGGCAAGTCCATGCGCTAGGAGTTTTTCATGCCGCTTCAGTCGTCGTTACCAGCCATCGCGTCGGCGAATCAAAGCCTGGGCGCCGATACCGCCTATTGGCTGGCCGATATGGCCCGTAGCCGGTTTCTGTACATGTCTGCCGGTTTCGAGGCGCTGTGGGGGTGCCCGCTAGCACAACTGCACCAAGACCCGGCCTGCTATCTGCACGCCATTCATCCCGACGATCTGGCGCGCTTCGGTCTGGGCCAGGCCACGGTCAGCGGCCGCCAGCAGCGCCAGTTTCGTGTGCGGCAGCCCGACGGCAGCTTTCGTTTACTGGGCGAATGCACCTTTACCATGATCTCGCCCTTTGGCGGCGAGCCACGTCTGGCCGGCGTGGTATTCGAGCTGCCCGCCTGCGCTGCCGACCCCGCGCAAGACTGGCTGGCCGGTCGGGAGCATATCGTGGACGAACTGGCCGAGCTGTACCAGCGCAGCATTACCAATGACGACAATCTGCGTCAGTTGTTTGCCCATTCCGCTATTGCCGTAGTAGTGCTGGACGCAGAAGGTTTTGTCTGCGAATGGAACGCCGAAGCCGAGCGGCTGCTGGGTTGGCACGACAGTGCCACGCTGGGGCGGCCGCTATCGGCGCTGATCGTGCCGCCGCAGCTGCAAAAGCGTTTTCATGACTGGTTGTTTGCCGATAGCCAGCAGGCTCTGGCGCATACCATGCGGCCGCTGGAGCTGCCGGCACTGCATGCCAACGGCAGCCGCGTGCCGCTGGAGCTGTCCGGCTGGCAGTTCGTCCTGTCCGGCCTGCCGTACCGTGGCATTACGCTGCGCGACATGACACGCCAGCACGTGGCCGAGCAGGTGCTGTACGAGCACATGGAGCGCGCGCGCAAACTGTTCGAATTTGCCAGCATTGCCATGGTGGTGCTGGACCATACCGGTACCATCATCGACTGGAACATCCACTGCGAGCGCATTTTCGGCCTGCGCGGTGAACACGCGGTAGGCCAGCCCTTGCTGGACGTGCTGCAGCTGGGGCCGGACCAGCTACCCAGCGGCTTGCGCCTGAGCGATGAAGGTCTGTAACTGGCTGGCGAGACCTCGCTGGAGTTCATACGCCAGCGTCCGGAAGGGCCACAGCATATCGAAGCCTCGTTCTGGCCGTTTTCGTCCAGCCAGCAGGGCTTCATCGGGGCCTTTCTGCGCGACGTCAGTGCCCGCAAGGCCGCTGTCAACGCGCTGCGGCAGTCGGAAGAACACTACCGGTTGGTGATCGATAACGTACGCGACGGCATCGTCGTAGTGCAGGGCATGCGTATCGTGCTGGCCAACCCGCGTGCCTGCGACATCAGCGGTTACTGTGCCGACGAGTTGGCCGCACTGGATTTTGCCACCCTCATTCACCCCGACGACCGCGAACGGGTACTGGGTGCGCACCAGCGCCGCACGCAAGGGCAGCAGGTAGACGCCCGCGACGATCTGCGCGTGGTTACCAAAGAGGGCAATGTGCGCTGGGTAGACAGCGGCGTGGTGATGATCGAGTGGCACGGCAGCCCGGCAGCACTGGTGTTTTTCACCGATATTACCCGTCGCAAAGGGCTGGAAGAAGACCTGACCAGCACCCTGCGCGAGCGAGAGTCCATCCTGGACAACAGCATTGCCGGCATGGCCTTTGTGGATGGTCAGGGTTTTGTGCGCTGGGTCAACCGTACGGCGGCCGAGCTGTTCCAGACCACGCCCGAGCGCATGCAGGGTGGCAGCCTGGAGCGTTACTACGACAACCAGCCCGACTTCTTGCGTACCAGCCGCGAAGCGCGGCAGGCTTTTGCTGGCGGGCGTGCCTACGTTAGCGAGATGCGCATGCGCACCGCCTGCGGCCAACTGTTGTGGGTACAGCTGTCGGGCAAACCGATCAACCCGGAGCAGCCTGGCCAAGGTACGGTGTGGGTGATGATGGACATCAGCCGGCGCAAAGAGCTGGAGTTCGAGCTGCTGCGCACCCATACCGAACGCGAGGCCATCCTGCAGTCGGCGCTGGTGGGCATGGCTTTTGTTACCAACCGCCGCCTGCTGTGGATCAACCGTACTTTCTCTAACCTGCTGGGCTACAGCGAAGAAGAACTCATCGGCAAAAGCAGCCGCATTTACTTTCGCAGCGATGAAGACTTCGACAGTTTCGGCCGTGACGCCTACGGCAGCCTGGCTGCCGGCCATATTTTCACTACCGAGCGCCAGCTGCAAACCAAGAGCGGCAAGCAGATCTGGGTGCAGATGAATGGCACCAGCATCGTGAAGAGCCAGCCGGAAAAAGGCACCATCTGGACCTTGGTGGACGTGTCGGAGCGCCACGCTGCCGAGCAGGAAATCCGCGACGCACTATCCCGCCAGCAAGAGCTGAACGTGTTGAAGTCACGTTTTGTATCGATGACTTCACACGAGTTCCGTACCCCGTTAGCCACCGTGCTGTCGTCGGCCGAACTGCTGCGCCACTACGAGCAGCGCTTGACCCCGGAGCGCCGCGACGAACTGCTGCAGACCATCCAGCTTTCAGTACAACGCATGACCGACATGCTGGATAACATTCTGCTGATCGGGCGCGTCGAAGCCGAGCGGGTAGCGTTTGTACCGCGGCAGCTGGATCTACCCCGGTTTTGTCACAACCTGGTACAGGAAGTGCGCCGCGCCTCGCAAGCCCGCGGTGACGTGGTGCTGGCCGAGGTAGAGCTGGATATCCAGCTGCCCGAACCGGTGCTGGCGCTGGATGAAAAGCTGCTGCGCGAGATTCTGGGCAACCTGCTGAGTAACGCCTTCAAGTATTCGCCCGACGGCGGGCAGATCCGCTTTGGCGTGCGCCAGCAGGGCCAGCAGGTGGTGTTCGACGTGCAGGACCAGGGCATCGGCATTCCGCCGGAAGACCTGCCGCAACTGTTTGACGCTTTTCATCGCGCCCAGAATGTCGGCACCATTCCCGGCACCGGTCTGGGCCTGTGCATCGTGCGCAAGTCGGTCGAGCTGCACCATGGCGAGATTTCAGTCAGCAGCGAGCCGGGGCACGGTACCCATTTCAGCGTGCGCCTGCCGCTGCAGGACGAGCGCAAAGGGGGAGCGACGTGAGACGCATCCTGGTGGTGGAAGACGATCTGGCCATCCGTAACAACATCATGGCGCTGTTGCGGCTGGAAGGTTACGACGCTGATGCCGCTGGCGATGGCGTAGAGGCGCTGGCTTACCTGCGTGCCGGCAATTATTCCTTGGTCATCAGCGACGTGATGATGCCGCGCATGGACGGCCACCAGCTATTGCGGCAACTGCGCAGCCAGGCAGCCACGGAGCAGCTGCCTGTCATTCTGCTGACCGCGCTGGCCGAGAAAAACGATCAGCGCCACGGCATGAACCTGGGGGCGGACGATTACCTTACCAAGCCCTTTCAGCGCGAGGAGCTGTTCAAGGCCATCGAAGCCCGGCTGGGGCGGCTGGCACAGCAGCAGGCCGAAGCACAACGCCTGCAGGGTGAGGCGCATCGCCTGCGTTACCTCGACCAGCTCACCGGCCTGGGTAGCCGCATGGCGCTGCTGGAGGCATTGTCGGGGCAAGGCGGGCTGGGCGACCCTGCCGTGGGCCCGCTGGTGTTGCTGGTGCTGGGCGTAGACCACTTTTCACGCATCAATGATTCGCTGGGCTACCAGGCCGGCGACGCGGCGCTGCGCGAGTGCGGCCAACGTCTGGAGCAGGTGCTGGGCGAGCAGGGCAGGGCTTATCGTCTGATCGGCCCCAATTTTGCCGTGCTGGCGCAGGTGTCGGGCCGCGAGCAGGCGCAGGCACTGGCGCAACAGCTGCACGAGGCCTGGCTGCAGCCGATGGGGGTGCTGGGCGAAGAAATGTTCATTCCGCTCAGTATCGGTTACTGCCTGTACCCGGCCGATGCCGACGACGCGCAACAACTGCTGGGCCGTGCCGAAGTGGCGCTGCACCAGGCGCAAGGCCTGGGTGGTAGCCAGGTGCTGGCCTATAGCGCGCAAATGAATGCCGAAGCCGGCGAGCGCCTGCGTCTGAACAACGACCTGTTCCGTGCGCTGGAACGGCACGAATTCGAAGTGTATTACCAGCCCCAGGTCAGTCTGGCAGACGGCCGGGTGGCTGGCTTCGAGGCCCTGCTGCGCTGGAATCATCCACGTTTGGGACGGGTATCCCCGCTGCGTTTCATCCCCTTGGCCGAAGAAAACGGCCAAATCATCTCGATAGGCTGCTGGGTGCTGGCTGAAGCCTGCCAGCGTCTGGCCGAGTGGCAGCGCATGGCGCCAGGCCTGCGCGTGGCGGTGAACCTGTCGGCACGGCAGTTTGCTTCGCCTGCGTTGCTGCACAGTATCGAGGCGGCGCTGGATTTCAGTGGCCTGTCGCCGGCACAACTGGAAGTAGAAATCACCGAAGGCACCGCGATGATCGACGCCGAGCGCACGGTAGACACGCTGCGACGGCTGAAAGACCTGGGCATCAAGCTGGCGCTGGACGACTTTGGTACCGGCTATTCCAGCCTGTCTTACCTGAAGCGTTTTCCGCTGGATGTGCTGAAGATCGACCAGTCGTTCGTGCGCAATATTCTGAGTTCCGATGGCGACCGCGCCATTACCCAGGCCGTCATCTCCCTGGCGCGCAGCTTTGGCATGGCGGTGATTGCGGAAGGCGTGGAAACCGAAGCGCAAAAGCAGCTGCTGCAGCAAATGGGTTGCGACGCCTATCAGGGATATCTGTTCAGCCCGCCGTTGAGCGCGCTGGAAGTGGTACAGCAAATCGGCGGCTGGCAGGCTGCCTGCAAAGGGGATCACCATGTTGTTTGACGAAGACACCATCATCGCCATGCCGTCAGTATCCGTGCCCGATGCGGTGGCAGCTACCCGTATCTTCATCGTGGAAGACCAGCCCACGCTGCGCAGTAACCTGCGCCAGTTGCTGGAACTGGAAGGTTATGCGGTGGAGGAGGCTGCTGACGGTGCCAGCGCCCTGCACAGGCTGGCGGTGCTGGCGGCGGAGGCAGAACTACGCCCGCAGCTGGTGTTGCTGGACGTGGGCTTGCCCGATATGGAAGGCTACGCCATCTGTCGTCACCTGCGGCAGGACAGCCGCCTGCAGCATGTGCCGGTGATCTTCCTGTCGGGCCGCGTAGAGCTGGAAGACCGCATGGCCGGTTACGAAGCGGGGGCGGAAGACTACATCGCCAAGCCCTATATCAACGCCGAACTGCTCAGCAAGATTGGTGTAGCACTGCGCAACGGGCAGAGCCGTCAGGCCAGCCACGAACTGCAAGGCCAGGTTAACCACGCCATGCAGGCAGCGTTTACTGCCATGACCAGCGCCAGCGAAATCGGCGTGGTGTTGCAGTTCATGAAAGGCAGCTTTGCGCTACAAGATAACACCGCTTTGCAACAAAGCATGTTGCAGGCTTTGCAGGAGCTGGGGCTGGACGCCAGCATCCAGCTGCGCTCGCTGCGCGGGGTCAGCACCATCAATGCCGAAGGCCCGTGCGGCCAACTGGAGATCGGCCTGATCGAAACGCTGGCCCGGCGTGGCCACATTGTGGACGCCGGCCGGGTAACGGTGTTCAGCTACGGCCAGCTATCGCTGGCGGTGAAGAACATGCCGCGTGAGGATGAGGAGCGCAACGGCCGCCTGCGCGACAACCTGGCCTTCATGGCGGAAGGTGCCGCCGCCAGGTTGGCCGCACTCGATACGGCCTGGCAGCAGCGGCAGCAAGCTGCCACCTTGGCCGAGCTGGTGGCTTGCACCCGAGAGGCGCTGCGCGTGGTGGACGAACGCTTCCGCTACCAGCAGTGGGCCAGCGGCGACATCATGCTGCGATTGCGCGAAAGCATAGACCGCGCTTTTGTGTCGCTGGGGCTGACGGAAGGTCAGGAGGGCATGATTGCCAGGCTGGTTACCGGGGCCGGTGAGGAGTTTACCCAGCTGAGCGAGCAGGGCGTAGACGTGGAGGCCAGCATGAAAGCCTTGTTAAAGGCATTGGAAGCCAGCCAGCCGCTAAAACTATAGCGCTGCGACGTCGTGCCACTGCTGGCGCAGCAGCCGCTCGTGCCATTCGTCGCCCAGCCGTTGGCTGGCCGCTACGGCGTCGGCCCACAGCCGGCGCCGTTCTGCATCGCGGCCGGCAAAGCGTTTCGGGTCGCCACGGTCGGGTAGCCGGCCCAGCCCCAGCGTGGCCAGGTAGGCGGGGCTGGGCGTGACCAGCAGCGTGTTGTGGTGGTGGCCGGCCTGCGCCTGCCGCCACGGCAGCAGCTTGTCGAACCAGCCCGGCACGATGCGCGGCTGGTAATGCAGGAATAGCGTGATGCCCGGCTGGCGCTGCCACGGGTAGTCCAGGTGGTAGTCCAGCAGCCCGCCGTCGCGGTATACGCCGGGGGTGGCGCCCGGTATCGCCACGCCGTCAAACAGCCCCGGCACCCCGGTGGTGCCCAGCAATGCCGCTTCCAGGTTGGCCGCATCCAGCACTACCCGCTGCGTGGGCAGGCCATCCTGCGGCACAAACGCCAGCGCGCTGCGTGCGTCGTGGCACACCAGCCGCTCGAACACGTGGCGCAGCTGGCGCCGCCCGGCGGCGTTGCAGGCCGCCGCCAGCCCCAGCCCCGCCAGCAGTGGCGCGCGCTGTTCGCGGCGCAGCAGGCCGCGGCTGCGTACCAGGATCAGGCTCAGCCGGTAGTGCGGGTGCTGCAGGATGGCCTGCTGGCCGCGCGGCCCCAGCGTGTCGTGCAGCAGCGCCTGCCAGTTTTGCCAGATCAGCTGACGCGTGGTCTGCCGGCTGTAATCCTGCGCCACGTAGTTGGCCGCAAAGCGCTGCAGCGTGGCCACCGGGTCGGGCTGCATGGCGCAGGCAAAGCGCCAGCCGCCGATCGACGCGCCCACCAGATCGCGCACTTGCGGGCTGCCGGCCAGCCACTGGAACACGGCCTGGTCCAGCCCGGCCAGGCCCAGCGCCTTTGGCCCGCCGGCGGCGCCGGGCAGGGCGGTGATGTCGCGGGCGTGTAGGCCGTGCTGCTGCAAGTGGTGGCGGGCACCGGCGCCGGCACGCAGCGTCAGCAACGGGCCGTGGCGCACGATAATGGCTGTCATGGCTGGAGTGTCCGGAATAAAAGGGTAATAATACCCGACTAAATTACTTTATTAACTACCCCGGAGTTTGCCCCATGCCTCAGGCCTATCTGGCTGCCACCGGCCTAGACCTGCCCGCCACTGCCGTCGCCGCCGCCAGCGCCGTGCTGCACGCCAACCTGCCCGGCCTGCCCAAGGCCGCCCCCGACGACCTGTACCGCTACCGCGTGCCCAAGCTGGGCGAGGGCGGCAGTTGTTCGCTGGTGGACGAGCTGGAAGAGCAGCCGTACGACGTGTCGCCGTGGCTGGGTGGCAAAAGCCCGGCTGCCGACGCGGCGCTGCGCCAGCTCAACGCGCTGGTGGAGGCCACGCTGCAGACGGTGCCGGCCGACTGGTTGGGGGTGTACTGCCGCTTTGAACAAGACGGCCTGCCGCGGCTGGTGAAACTGGCCTACCGGGGCCTGCCCAGCCGCGCGGAATTCCCGCTGACCGAAGACTTTGCGCTGTTCAGCAATAACAGCCGCGTCGGCCTTAGCGGCCGTGCCGCCATCGTGGCCGACGTGGCCGCCTGGCAGGCTGCCGGCGGCGCCTACTACGAGTGCGACCCCAAGGTACAAAGCGAGGTGTGCCTGCCGGTGCTGGCCGCCGACGGCCGCGTGGTGGGTATTCTGGACGCCGAAGACGCGCGCCCCGGTTTCTTTGGCGCTGCCGAGCAAGCCACGTTGGCCGCACTGGCGCTGGCGCTGTCGGCGCCGTTCAGCGCGCTGTCGGGTGTTGTTGAAAAAAACTGAGCAAGCTGTTCGCCGCTTTGCACTTTTCCCTGCGGGCATGGCCGGCTAAGCTGGCCACGCCCTGCTAACTGAATCGGAGTTTATTTTGAGTCAAGCCGACACCCAACCCCGCGTAGACCTGGTCGCCAGCTGCAAGCTGCCCACGCCCTGGGGTGTGTTCCAGATGCATGGCTTTGAAGAACACGGCGGCCGCGAGCACGTGGCGCTGACGCTGGGCGAGGTCGCAGACGGCGACGCGCCGCTGGCGCGCGTGCATTCCGAATGCCTCACCGGCGACGCGCTGTTTTCGCTGCGTTGCGACTGCGGCTTTCAGCTGGAAGCCGCGCTGGAAGCCATCTCCCGCGAAGGCCGTGGCGTGCTGCTGTACCTGCGCCAGGAAGGCCGCGGCATTGGCCTGATCAACAAGATCCGCGCCTACAAGCTGCAGGACGGCGGCGCCGACACCGTGGAAGCCAACGAACAGCTGGGTTTCCCCGCCGACATGCGCGACTTCCGCATCGCCCGCGAAATGCTGGCGCTGCTGGGGGTGGACGCGGTGCGCATCATGACCAACAACCCGCGCAAGATCGCCACCCTGGAACAGGCCGGCATCCGCGTGGCCGAGCGCGTGCCGCTGCAGGTTGGCCGCAACGAGTTCAACGACCACTACCTGAACACCAAGCGCGCCAAGCTGGGCCACCTGTTCGGTTTCTAGCCCGCAGCCCTCAAGCCCGCCGCCATGGCGGGCGATAAGACGGGTAAGGGCACGATCGCCCGCCACAAGGACCCCGCCATGATCAAGATTGCGCCGGTAGGCGGCCCGGATGCCATCAGCCAGCACCTGCCGCAGCAACTGCCCGGCCACGGCCACCCGCACGGCCATGCGGCCGCCGACCCCGGCACCACTTTCAGCGCCAGCCTGCTCAGCCAGCACGCGCTGCAGCTGGACCCGGACGGCGACGCCGGCGACAAAGCCACGCCGCAGCAGCTGGCGCAAGCGCTGTGGCAACTGCTGGCCTTGCTGGAAGAGCGGCTGGCCGACATGCGCGAGCGCGCGCTGATGGCCGGCGGCCAACCTTCGCACGGTCTGTTCAACGAACTGGTGCAAATCAGCGACGTGGTAGCGCGGCTGCGCCACCTGTGGCAACGGCTGCATCAGGAAATGCCCGAGGTGTGCCGCCAGGCCGGCGACCGCCTGCGGCTGCTGTTCGGCACCGTGCACTTCCTGCTGCGCGTACTGGCGCATAGCGCCGAGCCGGTGGACTGGCAGGCGCAAAGCCGGCTATGGGCCGAGCACGAGGCGGCGCTGCTGCTGCCGCTGTAGGCCGCGAGAGCAGTTTTTCATTGAGTGGGGTGTGCCGTAGATGCGGCAATGCGGGGTAGGGTAGCCGACCGGGAGGCTGGTAGCGCGGCTACGCTTGGCTGGCGGCAGAAACGAAAAAACCGGCCAAAAGGCCGGTTTTTTCTGATCGGTGGTGGAGGTAAGCGGGATCGAACCGCTGACCTCTTGCATGCCATGCAAGCGCTCTCCCAACTGAGCTATACCCCCACGCTGTGGTGGCGT
Organism: Vogesella sp.; assembly: GCF_046297735.1. NCBI lineage: Bacteria > Pseudomonadati > Pseudomonadota > Betaproteobacteria > Neisseriales > Chromobacteriaceae > Vogesella > Vogesella sp. The sequence goes on along the minus strand of NZ_JBKBHK010000004.1, from coordinate 161,097 downwards.
CCCCACGGGGATTCGAACCCCGGTTATCGCCGTGAAAGGGCGGTGTCCTAGGCCTCTAGACGATGGGGACCTAGTCCTGGTGGAGGTAAGCGGGATCGAACCGCTGACCTCTTGCATGCCATGCAAGCGCTCTCCCAACTGAGCTATACCCCCACAGGTTTCTTCGTTTGCTGCATCGCTGCAGCGCTGAAGAGGTGCGCACTTTAACAAGCCACCCTGGGAGCGTCAAGCGCTTTGCAGCACTTTTTGCAAAGAAAAATGCACCTTTTTTGCAAGTGACTGATTTTTATAGAAGCGCTGCTTACGCCTCGGCCAACTTTTTTTCGTCGCCAGCGTGTACCGGGCGAATGCGCATGGCGCGCAGTACGCCGGCCAACAGCAGGCCGATGCCCAGTAGCGTCAGCCCGTCCGGCCATTGCCCGCGCAGCAGGTAGGCAAAAGTCAGCGCGGCCAGGGTTTCGAACACGATCAACTGCCCGGCCAGGCTGGTGGGCAGGCGCTGGCTGGCCTCGTTCCAGCACAGCGTGCCCAGCCACGACGCCAGCACCGCCACCGCCAGCATCATCAGCATGAAGGTTTGCGGGCGCGGGCCCAGCGGCATGGCAAACGCCGGTGCTTGGTAGTGTTGCCAGGCCCAGAACAGCGCGTAGCCCAGCACCGCCAGCGGCAGCGTGGCCAGGCCCTGCGCCGTGGCCCAGGCGCGCGGCTTGCGCTGCGGGTGGGCGCGCAGCCAGTTGCCGTTGCGGATCGGGTACCAGGTCCAGCATGCCACTGCCAGCAGTGCCATCAACGCGCCGCTGGCGTAGCGCGCCATGTCGCGCCCCGGCTGCTGTGCCAGGCTGGCCAGCTCGGCCTGGTTGACGCAGGCAATGCCGGCCAGCATCACCAGCAGCGGCGGCAGCAGCTGGCCCCACGGCAGGCGGCCGTCGCGCTGGTGGTTGAACAGGTTGGCGCTGATGGCAATCACCACCGGCAGCGTGCCGATCAGCATGGTGGGCAGCGGCCCGCCGGTGCGCTGGATGGCGCTGGCCAGAAACAGGTAGTACAGCACATTGCCCACCAGCGACAGCTGCAGCGCCTCGCGCCAGTCGGCACGGGTCAGGTGGGCCAGCTCGCGGCGGTCCAGCCAGGCCAGCGGCAGCGCAATCAGGCCAAACGCCAGATAGCGGCCAACGCTGAGCAGGGCGGCGGGGTAGTCGGGCAGCAGCAGCGGGGCGATGAAAACCAGCCCCCACAGCGTGCCAGCGGCCAGGGCAAAGGCAATACCGGTCAGCATGGGTGTCTCCATAGGGTGACCGGCCAGTATGCGGTGCCGTGCAGGCGGCGTCTTGTACCAGCTTGCGGTGCGGCAAGGTTGGCCGCAGGGGAATGCCGGTCAGTTAATGCTGGCTTAGGGATTTAAGAGGCTTGGGTGTCCGCGATGCGGACAATGTTTGCATGCCGGTTCCGCCCGGCAGGCGGGAAAGGGGGCGGATTGCCGCCCCCTTTTCATTCCCCCGCAACCCGGGGCTGCTCGAAACCCCGTTCAAAATGGCACGCCCCAGGCGCCGCCGAACTCGCCCCTCGCTAACGGCTCGGGGCTCAAACAAATCGGCGTCTTAAAACCTGGGGCGAACCATTTTGACCGGCTCGCGCCAACGGGATGGGGCGCTTCGCTCACGCTCTACCAATTGATGGCCAAGTACATTTGCTTAACTGAATCGGATTGGGTCGTAGGGGAGGGCGTATTGGGCAAGAGGCTAGCCGCACACCGCCTTCTGGTAGCGCGCCGGCGTGGTGCCGTAACGTTTGACGAAGCAGCGGTTCAGGTGCGACTGGTCGCTCAGGCCGCAGTCGGCGGCCACCTGCGCTGGTGCCAGCCCGGCGGTGAGCAGCTGTTTGGCGCGGTGCAGCCGCAGCGCCATCAGCATCTGCTGCGGCGTGGCGTGGTGCTGCGCCTGGAACTGGCGCAAAAAGTGGAACGGGCTCAGTCCAGCCACGGCGGCCAGTTGCTCCAGTGAAATGCGCTGCGCCAGATGGGCCTGCATGTAATCGATCACCGCATCGAAGCGCTGCGTGGCAGTGTGGGGCGGGCGGCTGCCGGCCAGCGGCGCCAGCAGGGCCACCAGCTGCGCCAGCAGGCAATCGAACGCCAGCGCGTCGTCGGCCTGCCATAGCGCGGCCAACAGCTGCGACAGCTGCTGCGCCCGCGCCGGCTGCTGCTGTACTGCGTCGGCAAACCACCAGCCGCGCTGGCCGGCAATGTCGTCCAGCACCTGCGGCTCGATGTAGATCATGCGGTACTGCCAGCCGCCGTCGCTTTCGGCGCGGCCGGTGTGCAGCACGTCCGGGTTCATGGTGACGATGCCGCCCGGCGCCGCCAGGTACTCGCTGCCACGGTAGCGAAAGCGCTCCACGCCGCTGGCCACCGCGCCAAAGCCGTAGGCGGCGTGGGTGTGCGGCTCGAAGGCATGGCGCACGATGTGCGCCCGGTACAGCTCGATACCCGGCCGCGCCGGCGGGTGGAAGAACTCCGCGCGGTCGCTGGCAAACTCAAACTGCTGCGGCACGCCCTGCATGGTGGTGGCTTATCGAAATGAAAGGACAGGGCTGCAGCTTAGCGGTAGAAGCGCGGCTGCGGCAATGATGGTTTAGAGGCGAACTGTCTGATTGCGTCCCTGATGTTTGGCTTGGTACAGCGCTTGGTCGGCACGCGAAAACAGTATGTCGAATGCTTCGTTCGGGGTGGGTGTGCACGTCAGTCCGATGCTGATCGTAAAGGGTATGGCATCGCCTTGCCGGCTGATAATTTGCGCGCTGGCGGCCTGGGTTCTGATGTGTTCCGCGAGCGCTTCGGCATCGTGGGTTGGTAGGTGGGTCAGAATGGCAAACTCCTCGCCGCCTATGCGATAGCTGCTTGAGTCTTTGCTTTCGATTTGTTGCAACATGCGGCCAAGATGGGTGATGACCAGATCGCCGTTGTCGTGGCCAAAGCGGTCGTTGATCGACTTGAAGTGATCGATATCGATAATCAGCAGGCTGGTGCATTTGGGTGCGGCTGATGTGTTGTTGATAGCGTGCAGTCGTTGCTGCAGCAGGCGCCGGTTGCCCAGCCCTGAAAGCGGGTCGTGCTCCGAGGCGTGCTTCAGCTGCATCTCGCTCAGATGGCGTTTCAGGTAATTGTCTGCAATTGCGTATTGCGCTAGCAAAGTCAGTGACAGGGCGTGCCACATCAGCACGCCGTAGCGCAGGTGTGGAAAGTGTTCTATCAGTCCGGTGGCGGCGTACAAGTGGGGTAGTAGTACAGCCAGCAGGGTAAACAGGAAGCCTTGCAGTACTGGCAGGCATTGCGATGTCAGTATTGAGATGATCATGCCGTACATGAAGCCGGGCATGCCGTGGATAAAGCCATCGTTGAGCAGTTTGAGGATTTCCAGGAATACGATGATGCCCACGAGCAAGAAGAGCGCCATTAATGTCACCAGCGTGCGGCGGCTGAATGCGGATGACAGGAATGCCAGCCCCAGTGGCAGTCCTAGCAAGTAATAGGCACGATACTGCAGGGTGAGTTGTGCATGGGTGGGGTCGGTGGTCAGGTCCCAAAGCCAGAGGCTGGGAATGCTGAGTGCGACTATGATCAGCGCAAATGAAACGAACTGTCGATGTTCGGCAAATTTGGCTTCCGCGAAAGACTCATCCCCTTGCAGCAGGAGTGGCAAGCGTTGTCTGGCTTCGGTTAGTAGCGAGGCGATTGCTTTCATGGCGGGTAGGGCTTGTCCATCGCGATAGCTTGTTACTGATATTCTAGCTTTTGTGTAAATATTGCGGCGAGTTTGTATCGGGCTTGTCTGCTAGTGCCAATGCGAATGCAAAAAGCCCGCTGCGGTAGCAGCGGGCTTTTGTCTTGGCGTCCCCACGGGGATTCGAACCCCGGTTATCGCCGTGAAAGGGCGGTGTCCTAGGCCTCTAGACGATGGGGACATATTGTGGAAAACAGTCTGGCGACAGTTTTCAGTGTCTTAGTGGTGGAGGTAAGCGGGATCGAACCGCTGACCTCTTGCATGCCATGCAAGCGCTCTCCCAACTGAGCTATACCCCCACTGAGGCGTTACGTTGTGCGTCAGTCACAACGTGGGGCGCATAATAGACGCCCGTTTTGGGCGTGTCAAGCATTGGCCTGCATTTTTTTGCCAGATGGTGCCCGGCTGCGGTTTGGCGGCCACTTGCCTTTATAATGCAGGCTTTGTTTCGCGCAGGGTGCTGTCATGTCGGTAGGGCATTACGAAAACTTTCCGGTAGGGTCCATCCTGTTGCCGCGGCGCATGCGCCGGGCGGTGCACGCTATCTACCATTTTGCCCGCTACGCCGACGATATTGCCGACGAGGGCGATGCGCAGCCGGCAGCAAGGTTGGCCGCACTGCAGGCACTGCGCGACGAGCTGGGCCGCATCGAGGCCGGGCAGGCGCCGCAAACCGCGCTGATGCAGCGGCTGGCGGCGGTGATTGCCGAGTACCGGCTGCCGCTGGCGCCGTTTTACGATCTGCTGTCGGCGTTCAGCCAAGACGTGGAGAAAACCCGCTACCAGAACTTTGCCGAGCTGGTGGACTACTGCCGCCGTTCGGCCAACCCGGTGGGGCGGCTGATGCTGCACTTGTACGGCGAGCACGACCCGAAAAGCGTGGCGATGTCGGACGGCATCTGCACCGCGCTGCAGCTGATCAACTTCTGGCAGGACGTGGCGGTGGACTGGAGCAAAGGCCGCGTCTACATTCCGCAGGACGACCTGGCGCGGTTTCGCATTAGCGAGGCGCAGATTGCGGCCCGCGACGCCGGCGGCGTTTGGCCGATGCTGATGGACAAAGAAGTGAAGCGCGCGCTGGCCATGCTGGAGGCGGGCTCGCCACTGGGGCTGAAACTGAAGGGCCGCCTGGGGCTGGAGCTGCGGCTGATTATCCTGGGCGGCGAGCGCATACTGAAAAAGATTCACGATGCCCGTGGCGATGTGCTGACGCAGCGCCCGGTGCTGGTGTGGAAAGACTGGCTGTACATGGTATGGAAGGCACTGACCGTACCGTACGCCACCAAGAGGAGGCGGGCGTGACCCCCCAACAATATTGCGAAGACAAAGCGGCGAAAAGCGGTTCCAGCTTCTATAGCAGTTTCCGCTACCTGCCGGCCGACAAGCGCGACGCCATGGTGGCGCTGTACGCGTTTTGCCGCGAGGTGGACGACGTGGTGGACGAGATTCACGACGACAACGTGGCGCGTACCACGCTGGCGTGGTGGCGCACCGAGCTGGCCGCGCTGTACGAAGGCACCCCCAGCCACCCGGTAATGCAGGCGCTGAAGCCGCACGTGGCGGCGTTCGACCTGCCGCAGGCCTGGCTGGCCGAGATCATCGACGGCATGCAGATGGACCTGGACGTGCCGCGCTACAGCCGCTACAGCGACCTGCAGCTGTACTGCCACCGCGTGGCGGGCGTGGTGGGCCAGCTGTCGGCGCAGATTTTCGGCTACACCGACCGCGCTACGCTGAAATACGCGCACGAGCTGGGGCTGGCGTTCCAGCTCACCAACATCATCCGCGACGTGGGCGAAGATGCGCGCCGTGGCCGGCTGTACCTGCCGGTGGAAGACCTGCAGCGCTTTGGCGTGCCGGCGGCCGACATCATGGCGTACAAGGAGTCGGACGCGTTCGACGCGCTGATGCGCTTCCAGATCGAACGCGCCCGCGAGTGCTACCAGCGCGCCTGGCAGCTGCTGCCGGCGGCCGACCGCAAGGCGCAGCGCATCGGTCTGGTGATGGCGGCCATCTACCGCGCCACGCTGGACGAAATCGAGCTGGACGGCCCGCGCAAGGTGCTGAACCAGCGCCTGTCGCTGTCGCCGGGTCGCAAGCTGTGGCTGGCGTGGAAGACCGCCACCTTCGGCTACAAGCCTTGACCCCGCGCGTTGCCATCATCGGTGCCGGCTGGGCCGGCTTGTCGGCGGCGGTCGCGCTGGCGCCTGCGGCCAACCTTGTATTGTTTGAAGCCGGCAAGGTGGCCGGTGGCCGCGCCCGCCGCGTCGAGCTGGACGGCATGGCGCTGGACAACGGCCAGCACATCCTGATTGGCGCCTACCGCGACACCCTGCAGCTGATGCGTACCGTCGGCGCGGACCCGGCGGCGCAGTTGGCCGCACAGCCGCTGGCCTGGCTGCAGGTAGACGGCATGGCCATGCGTTGCCCGGACTGGCCGGCGCCGCTGCACCTGCTGGCCGGGCTGCTGAGCGCGCGTGGCCTGCGCTGGCGCGACAAACTGGCCATGCTGCGGCTGTTGACTTGGCTCAGGTGGCAAGGCTGGAAAATCGGGCAAGATGCGCCGGCTTTGGCCTGGCTAGCCGCCCACGGCCAGAGCGAGGCGCTGCTGCAGCGCTTCTGGACGCCGCTGATCCTGGCCACGCTCAACACCCCGCCGGTGCAAGCTTCCATGCAGTTGCTGGCCAATGTGCTGCGCGACAGCCTGGGCGCGCCGGCCGCCGACGCCAGCCGCCTGCTGCTGCCGCGCTGCGATCTGGGCCGCCTGCTGGTGGACCCGGCGCTGCAATGGTTGGCCGCACGCGGCGCCGACATCCGCCTGGGCCGCCGCGTGGCGGCGCTGGCACCGCAGCCCGATGGCCGCTGGCTGGTGGACGGCGAAGCCTTCGACGCCGTGGTGGTGGCGGTGGCGCCGTACCACGCCACTGCGCTGCTGGACCACGCGCCGTTGCAGGCCTTGCTCAAGGGCTGGCAATACCAGCCGATAAGCACCGTATACCTGCAATTCGAGGGCAGGGTGCGTTTGCCGGCGGTGATGACCGGCCAGGCTTACGGCTGCGGCCAGTGGTGGTTCGACCGCCAGGCGCTTAGCGGCGAGCCGGGGCTGGTGTCGGTGGTGATCAGTGCGCAAGGGGCGCACGATACGCTGACGCGCGACGCGCTGCGCGAGCAGCTGCTGGCGGAAATGCGTCGCCATGTGCCGGATTTGCCGCCGCTGAAAGCCAGCTGGCAGATCACCGAGCAGCGCGCCACCTTTGCGGCCAACGTGGGCTTGCCGCGCCCGGACGTGCGTCTTGGCGTAGAATCCGCTTATCTTGCGGGCGACTGGCTGTGTGCCGACTACCCGGCCACGCTGGAAGGTGCCGTACGCAGCGGCATCGTGGCTGCCCGAACCCTCATGCAGGACTGGACTAAAAAGAATGATGGAAACCTTCGATAAAGATTACCTGGCCGGCCGCGTGCTGTTGGTGACCGGCGCCACCCAGGGCATTGGCCGCGAAACCGCGCTGGCCGCTGCGGCGCATGGTGCTACTGTGGTATTGCTGGCGCGCAGCGTGAAGGGCCTGGAAAAAGTGTACGACGCCATCGTCGAGGCCGGTGGCCCGGAGCCGGTGGCCATTCCGCTGGATTTGCTTACCGCCAGCGACGACGACTTCAACACGCTGGCCTACCAGATCAAGCAGGCCGTGGGCCGCCTGGACGGCATCGTGCACTGTGCCGCGCATTTCTATGCGCTGTCGCCGCTGCGTGACCAGCGTATCGATGAATGGATGAACCAGTACCGCATCAACACGGTGGCGCCGTTTGCGCTTACCCGCGCCTGCCTGCCCTTGCTGGTAGAGGCGCCTGACGCCAGCGTGCTGTTTGTGGGTGAAACCCACGGCCTGCAGCCGGGGCCGTTCTGGGGCGCGTTTGGTGCGTCCAAGGCCGGCGTCAGCTACCTGACCAGCGTGGCCGCGGCGGAGTGGGACGTGTTCCCAAATCTGCGCGTGAACCAGCTGGTGCCGGGCCCGGTCAATTCTCCGCAGCGTACCCGCACCCATCCGGGCGAGGCCAAAAACGAGCGCGGCGAGCTGGCCGACCTGATGCCGCACATGCTGTACTGGCTGGGTGCTGCCAGCCGTGGCCGCAGCGGTGAAACCACGGTGCTGGATCTGCGCAAGAAACTTGCATAAGGACAAGGGATGCGGGCTTATCTGTTACTGCCGGCGTTGGCATTGCTGACGGGCTGCAACTGGGTGATGAACGTCAGCGGCCTGGCCGCCGAGTCGAACAAGGCGATTGGTGCGTCCTGCCGCCAGACCGGCCGTTCGCTCGAAGAGTGCTATAACCGCAACCCGGATGCAGACAAGGCGCAGATTTTTGCCGGCTGGCGCGAGATGCACGAGTACATGACCAAGAACAAGCTGGAAACGGTGGCGCCGCCACCGGAGCCAGTGCCGCCACCGCCCGAGGTGGCAGAAACCAGCGAGGCGCCGCATGCGTCCTCTGCTGATACGGCTCAAAAAAAAAGTGAGCCCGTAGCCGCTGCCGCACCGGCGGCCGTTCATGGTGCGAAAGCCGCGCCGCCGGCCGCTGCGGCTGTGGTGCCGCAAGGGCGCCGCGTGCTGACCAACGAAGAAGCCGAAGCGTTGGCCAAGAACGACCCGCTGATCGATTCCATCCTGTCTACCGTGCGTGGTGCCGAGAGGGAAGACAAGGCTGACAAAGGCGCGCCCAGTGCCAAAGACAACCGCCTGCTGAACATCCTGAACGAGCTGGAGGCCGACAAAAACGCGCCGGCCGCCCCCGCCAAACCGGCTACCCCGGCACCCAAGCCGGCGGCTGGCAACTGATTCCCCACATGGCAAAAATCAAGACGCAGTACCAGTGTGGCGAGTGCGGTGGCACCTCGCCCAAGTGGCAGGGCCAGTGTCCGCATTGCGGCGCCTGGAACAGCCTGAGCGAGACCGTGGCCGCGCCGCCGGCTGCTGCGGCCAACGCCCGCTTTCAGAGCTGGACGGCGCAGACGCAGCCGGTGCAACAGCTGTCGCAAGTGCAGGCGGCTGAAGTGCCGCGCGAATCGTGCGGCATCGAAGAGCTGGACCGCGTGCTGGGCGGCGGCATCGTCAAGGGCGCCGTGGTGCTGCTGGGGGGCGACCCCGGCATCGGCAAGTCCACGCTGCTGTTGCAGGCGCTGGCCACCATCGGCAGCACGCGCAAGGTGCTGTACGTGTCGGGCGAGGAATCGCCGCAGCAAATCGCGCTGCGCGCCACCCGCCTGGCGGTGGACGCCAGCCGCGTGCGGCTGCTGTCCGAGATCCGGCTGGAGGCCATCATCCCCACGCTGCAGGCCGAAATGCCGGAAGTGGCGGTGATCGACTCCATCCAGACGCTGTATTCCGACCAAGTAACGTCGGCGCCAGGCTCGGTGTCGCAGGTGCGCGAGTGCGCGGCGCAGCTGACGCGCATTGCCAAGCAGAGCGGCATCACCATCATCCTGGTGGGCCACGTCACCAAAGAAGGCTCGCTGGCCGGGCCGCGCGTGCTGGAGCACATTGTGGATACCGTGCTGTACTTCGAGGGCGACAGCCACTCCAGCTACCGCATGATCCGCGCCATCAAGAACCGCTTTGGCGCGGCCAACGAGCTGGGCGTGTTCGCCATGACCGACCGTGGCCTGCGCGGCGTGTCCAACCCGTCGGCCATCTTTTTGTCCAGCTACCGCGACGACGTGTCCGGCTCCTGCGTGCTGGTGACGCAAGAGGGCAGCCGGCCGCTGCTGGTGGAAATCCAGGCGCTGGTGGATGACGCGCATGGTTTTCAGCCCAAGCGCCTGAGCGTGGGCCTGGAACAAAACCGGCTGGCCATGTTGATGGCGGTGTTGAACCGCCACGCCAGCATTGCCTGCTTCGACCAGGACGTGTTCCTGAACGCGGTAGGCGGGGTGAAGATCAACGAGCCGGCTGCCGACCTGGCAGTCATTCTGGCCATGGTGTCGTCGCTGCGGAACAAGCCGCTGCCGGAAAAACTGGTGGTATTCGGCGAGGTGGGCCTGTCCGGCGAGGTGCGGCCGGTAACGCGTGGCCAGGAACGCCTGAAAGAGGCGGCCAAGCTGGGCTTTACCCGCGCCATCGTGCCGGCGGCCAACAAGCCGCGGCAGGACATCGAAGGCCTGGAAGTGATTGCCGTCGAGCGGCTGGCCGAAGCTGTTGATTATTGTGTGCGCCGTTAAGGAAGCCTGATGACCGTTACCCCGCAACAAATCGAAGCCGAACGCGCCTACCTGCTGCGCTATGCGCGGGCGCAGCTGCAAGACCAGGCCGCTGCCGAGGACGCGGTGCAGGACGCGCTGCTGGCGGCGCTGGAAGGGCAGGCGCGCTTTGCCGGCCAGTCCAGCGTGCGCACCTGGCTCACGTCCATCCTGCGTTTCAAACTGGTGGATGTCATTCGCCGCCAGGGGCGCGAGTTGGCTACCGACCTGAGCGAAGACACCGACTTGTCCGACCTGGACGGCCTGTTCGACGGCCATGGCGCCTGGCAGCAGGCGGTGCGCGCCTGGGGCGTGCCGGAGGAAGGCTTGCTGGCCAAGCAGTTCTGGCAGGTATACCAGCAGTGCGCGCAGGCGATGCCCAAACGCACGGCGATGGTGTTTGCCATGCGCGAGGTCATGGACATGGACATCGCCGAGATTTGTCAGAATTTATCGATTACGGCGACTAACTGTTCGGTCATGTTGTACCGCGCACGCATGAGCCTGCGCGAATGCCTGGAGACGCGCTGGTTTCAGCAGGAGGTAGCCCGATGATGATGAATTGCCAGCAGGCCAGCCGCCTGATTTCGGATGGCATGGACCGCCCGCTGACACGTAGCGAACAGGTGCGCTTGTCGTTTCACCTGTTGATGTGTCGCAACTGCCGCCACTTCCGCCAGCAGATGCAGCAGTTGCGCCAGGGTATACGCCGGGGGCGAGAAGAATAAGTGCCGGGCGGCGGCAGGGTTGGCCGCAGACGATGCCCCGAAAAAGACGGCCAGCGTGCTACCCGCCGCTGGCCGTATCACATGAAGAGGAAGCGATCGTCCGCGTACGGACTCGTTAGTATCTGATAGACGGCTTAGTGCTTGCGCGCTTTGCCGCCGTGGCTGGTTTTCTGCCAGGCATTCGGGCAGCTGGCACAGTGCGCTTTTTCGGCAATGCCGACACAGTCCAGTTGCTGTTTCAGCGAGCACACCGAGCGGCGGCAGGCAATGAAGCGCACTTTTTCTTCGTTGGCCAGTTCGCGGAAGTGCTTCATCACGTTGTGGCCTAGGAAGTCGGTAAACAGGATCAGCAGGTCGGTGCCGGCCGGCAGGCGGTCCAGCTTGCGCTGGTGTGAGCTGTTGCGGCCGCTCAGGTGCTTGTGGATGCTGATGCCGTATTCGTCCAGCACGCCCGGGATATTGCCCAAAGTATCTGCGCCTACCAGCATGGCATTCATCTCGCTTACTCCTGCATTGGTTGATTGGATGCGGTGATGATATCCATTCTCATTCTTGATATCAAGAATAATTCTCATTAAAAGTTTGTGACTGTGGTTTTTATTTGTCATTGCCAGGCCCGGTGTGGCGTGTAGCGGTTTTGTCCGTGCTGGTATCGTGGTTGATACAGCAAATAACAATCAGTATTATTCGCGCCCTAAATAATATCGCCGGGCTGCGACTAGCCGCCACGGCAGCCAACCCTCTCCGGACCCGAACGCATGATGCACACACTTACTCCCCGTACCTTGCCGCTGCTGGTGCTGGCGGCACTGGCCGGCCCGGCGCTGGCCGACGTTACGCTGCCGACAGTGACCGTTTCCGCCGACGAGGCCGCCGCTGAAAACAGCGTGCGCCTGCCAGAGGTGACTACCGCCACCCGTACCCGTACCCCGGCCAAACTGGTGCCGCAAACCATCGATAGCGTGAAAACTGAACAGATCACCGCCTACGGCCAGCGTAGCCTCAGCCAGGCGCTGGTTGGCGTGCCGGGCGTGGACGCCAGCGGCGATACCCGTTTCGATGGCGTTACCATCCGTGGCTTCAGCGCCGGTACCGATATGTACCTGGATGGTTTTCGCGACGACATGCAGTACACCCGTGACCTGGGCAATATCGAACGGGTAGAGGTGCTGAAGGGTCCGGCAGCGGTGCTGTACGGCCGTGGCAGCAGCGGTGGCATCGTCAACCGCATCAGCAAGCGCCCGCAAAAGGGCTTGCCGTCGACCGTTAGCGCCGAGGTGGGCAGCCATGACCGTTACCGCCTGCAGGCCGACCTGAACGGCGAATGGCGCGACGATATCCGCGTACGCCTGAACGCCGCGCAAGAGGAATACGGCAGCTTCCGCAACGGTGTGAACGGCACCCGCAAGCTGTTTGCCCCGTCGCTGAACTGGCGCCTGGCGCCAGACCTGAACTGGCTGCTGCAGTATGAGTACAACGAACACAGCCGCACGCCGGATCGCGGCATTCCCGGCGTGAGCGGCGCGCCGGCCAACGTGCCGCTGGAAAGCGTGTATAGCGATACCCGCCGCGACAATATCCGCGATGTGTCGCAGTCGCTGCGCTCGCGCCTGAGTTACGACCTCAATGCGCAGTGGCAGCTGCGTCACCTGCTGGGCCTGATCCGCCTGGACAGCCAGTTTGACAATACCTACGTCACCGGCGTCAGCGGCAGTAACGTCAACCGCCAGCGCTGGCAGCAAGACCTGACGGCAGACAACCTGATCAGCCAGACCGAGCTGGAAGGCGAAGTCTACAGCGGCAACGTCAAGCACCAGCTGCTGCTGGGCCTGGACCAGGGCTGGCAGGAACGCAACCCCAAGCTGTACAACAACGCCACCACCATTGCGGCGGCCAACCTGTACCGGCCGGAAGCGCTGGCGCAGTACAACGGTGCCATGCGCGTCAACAGCGACGCCCAGCACCGCGTGCGCAGCCGCGGCGTGTACGCGCAAGACCAGCTGACGCTGGGCGATTGGCAATTGCTGGCCGGCCTGCGCCACGACGTGTTCCACGTCAGCAGCCGCCGGCTGGACACCGGCGCCAGCGAGTCGCGCAACAGCAGCAGCCTCAGCCCGCGCCTGGGCGTGGTGTGGAACGGCCTGCCGGCGCACGCGCTCTACGCCAGCTACAGCAAGACCTTTGCCCCGGTGGGCGGTAGCCTGATCGGCCTGACGCCGGGCAGCCAGGGCAACACGCTGGACCCGGAATACACCCGCCTGTACGAAACCGGCATCAAGAGCGACTGGCTGGGCAACCGCGTGGCCACCACGCTGTCGCTGTACCGTCTGGAGCTGTACAACCGCCGTACCACCGACCCGGCCGACCCCAGCCGCACCATCCTGACCGGTCTGCAGCGTAGCGAAGGCGTGGAGCTGAGCGCCCAGGCCCGCCTGTCGGGCCAGGCCTATCTGCGTGGCGGTGTGGCGGTGCAGGATGCCAGCCTGGTCCGTGCCGAGCCGGCCAACCAGGGCAAGCGCCCGGCCAACGTGTCCAAGCATAACGGCAGCCTGTTCGTGGGCGTGGACGCCAGCCAGGGCTGGTTTGGCGAGGTGGGCGTTACCGCGGTAGGCAAGCGCTTTGCCGACAGTGCCAACACCACCGTGCTGCCGGGCTACCAGCGCTGGGACGCCCGCGCCGGCTACCGCCAGAAAGCCTGGGACGCCACCTTGGCGGTGGAAAACCTGGCCGATCGCCGCTACTTCGTCAGCGCCACCTCCAGCGCGCAGATCATGCCGGGCAACCCGCGCCAGTTCCAGCTGAGCACGCGTTACCGCTTCTGAGTGGTGTAGTGCCCCGTTAACGCACAAGGCCTGCCGGCAATGCCGGCAGGCCTTGTGCATTTGCCGCTGGCGGCTGTCAGCAGCAGATCGCAGCATGAATGTGTGCTGCCAGATACAAACTGGGAAAAGTGGCTACTTGCGGCGTGGCTAGCATCGAGCGTGGACCCTCGGTGTTGTCGCCTGTCGTGCGGCAGGAGGGCGTCTATGCTGGAGCCTGCCATGCCTTTGCCATCCGCCAAGCCTGTCTTGCGCACCGTCGGCCAACGTTGCCTGTTCGCGCCGGCCTTGTTGCCGGCGCTGGATATTCCCGCCACGCCGCTGAAAGCCACGCAAAGCGTCTATCCGAATATCCTGTTCCTGCTGGATGATTCCGGCTCCATGCAGTGGGAGATCATGCCGGAAGACTACCTGTACAGTTACCACCTGTTTCCGCCACCGGCGGCCCAGCTGTACGGCGGTACCGGTTACGGCGAGGGTAGCGGCAGCGCGCTGTACCGCTTGCCGTCGTTCCGCGAAGACAACATTTACAATGTGTTCTTGCGCTCGTCCGGCAACAACACCGTCTATTACGACCCGTCCATTACCTACTTGCCGTGGAAAGATGCCAACGGTGATTACTATGCTTCCGGCGGCAAGGCGTATGCCGACCCGACGGCGGCATACTGGAACCCGGGCCTCACCAGCAAGGGCAGCATCGATCTGACCGCGCAGCAAACCAGCAAACAGTACTGGTTCCAGGGTACCGGCACCTTCCCGGCTACCATGCGCTATTGCAGCAATACCAGCTGTAGTACCGATGTGTCGCAGACCTCCAGGACGCAAAGCCACAGTTACTGGCCCATGACGTGGCACGTGTACAAGGGCAGTGGCAGCAAGCTGGTGGTGGGCAGCTATTACCGCTACCAGATCCGTACCGTGTCGTCGCAGCTGGTGGGCTACAGCAAAGACCTGTCCAGCGGTAGCGAAACCGAGATCACCATCTTTCCTTCCGGCCGCACGGTACAGGAAGAGGCGCGCAACTTTGCCACCTGGTTCCAGTACTACCGCTCGCGGCTGCTGGCGGCCAAGGCCAGCACCTCGCTCGCGTTTGCCGACCTGGGCACCAGCTACCGGGTCGGCTTCGCTACCATTAACGGTCGCGGCAGCGACAGCAGCTACATCAGCGTGCCCAGCAGCGGTGATTTTTCGTCTACCGCGCGCAGCAATTTCTTTGACGCCTTGTTACAGCTGCAAATCGACAACAGCGGCACCCCGCTGCGTACTGCGCTGGCCTGGGCCGGCAGCAATTACAAAAGCAACTACTGGAAAGACACCATCAGCTGCCGTCGCGCCTTTACCATCCTGACCACCGACGGTTACTGGAACGACAGCTATAGCGGCGTGGGCAACGCCGACAGCGACCAGGGCCTGCCGTACAAGGACAGTTACAGCAATACGCTGGCCGACGTGGCGATGCATTACTGGAAAACCGACCTGTCCACGCTGGGCAATACCGTGTTTGCTACCTCGAAAGATACGGCCACCTGGCAGCACATGAGCACCTTCGGCTTGTCGCTGGGTACCAAGGGCTCGCTGGACCCGGCCAGTGATCTGCCCGGGCTGGAGGCCGGTACCACCAGTTGGCCGAACCCCACCGCCAGCAATGCGGCCAAGATCGACGATTTGTGGCACGCGGCGGTCAACGGCCATGGCAGCTTTGTGGCTGCGGCCAACCCCGAGGAGTTCCGCGAAGGCCTGGCCAGCGCCCTCAGCCAGATCAGCCAGCAGGCCGGTTCGCAGTCGGCAGGCGAGGGCAGTACCGAGGTGTATGCCGACGACAGCCTGTATTTCCAGGCTTCGTTCGATTCGGCCAACTGGACCGGCGAACTGATGGCTTACCCGCTGACGCTCAGCAGCGGCTCGGTGGTGCCATCTGCAACTGCCAGCTGGCAGGCGGCCGCCCAGCTGAGCAGCGACAGTAACCGCAAGATCCTGTTTGGCGATGGCACGGTGGGCAATGCCGGCTACCGCTTTGTCTGGGGGGGGAGCGGCCAGTCCACGCTCAGCAGCGCCGGCCTCAGCGAAGCGCTGGTGAACTACGTGCGCGGCAGCGGCAGCAACGAAGGCACTACCAGTACCAAATACCGTATCCGCACCACGCGGCTGGGCGACATCATCGGCTCTTCGCCGCTGTACGTGGGCGCGCCGTCCTCGACGCTGTCCAGTGCCAGCAGCCGTAGCGCCATGGTGTACGTCGGCGCCAACGACGGCATGCTGCACGCCTTCTACGCCAGCAGTGGCAAGGAGGCGTTTGCCTACATCCCGTCCTTGTTGCTGTCCAAGCTGTCCAGCCTCAGCGCCCAGGATTACAAAGAAAACCACCAGTACTACGTGGATGGCTTGCTGTCGGTGGCAGAGGCCGAGGACCAAGCCGGCAGCGGTTGGGGGACGTATCTGGCGGGTAGCCTGGGGCGCGGTGGCGAGGGATTGTTCCTGCTGAACGTCACCCAGCCCGACAGCGTGGCCGACAGCGACGCCAGCGCCCGCAGCCTTGTGGCCTGGGAGTTCACCAAGAAACACGACAGCAATATGGGCATCCTGCACCAGTCGGCGCCGGCGGTGGTACGGCTGAACGACGGCAAGGACTACGTGCTGGCGCCTAATGGCTACAACAGCAGTACCGGCAGTGCTTCGCTGTTCATCCTGCCGGTGCGTCGCGGCCTCAGCAGCTGGTCGGGTAACTACTACCGGCTGCAGGCCCAGGCCGGGCCGGATAACGGCCTGTCGGCGATTACTCCGTACGATATGGACGGCAATGGCACCATCGACCTGGTGTACGCTGGCGACCTCAAAGGCCAAGTGTGGAAGTTTGACCTGAGCGGCAGTACGCCGTCCAGCTGGAAGGTGGGCATTGGCGGCGCGCCGCTGTTCCAGGCCTACGGACCCAACGGCAAGCCGCAGCCGGTGATATCGGCGCCGGTGGTGGCGACCCATCCCAGCAATGGCGCCACCTCGCCCAGCGCCGGCCAGACCGGGCTGATGGTGTACGTGGGCACCGGCCGCTACCTGGCCAGCTGTGACAAGGCCGGTGGCAGCTGCAGCGGGGAAGACACCACCGATTCCATCTATGGCCTATGGGACTATGGCGGCCAGATCTGCAGCCGGCTGGAGCTGCTGAACCAGACGCTCAGCACGCTGACGCTGGACGGCACCACCTACCGCACCATCACCAACCACACCCTGGCGTACCCGCCCAGCGGCATTGCCGCGACGGCCTGCAGCAGCAACAACACCGCACGCAGCGAGATGTACACCCTGAAAGCCGACGGCATCTCCATTGATACCCGTTATGCCTTCCCGGCGCTGACGCTGAGCGACAGCGAGCGCGCGGCACAGTCCAGCTACTGGCTGGGGTGGCGCATCGACCTGCCAGTGGCCGACGAGCGCGTGGTGTCTTATCTGGATTACTACAAGAAGCGCCTGGAAGTGCAAACCTTCATCCCGGCCAGCGTATCTAGCGACCCGTGCGTCACCGGTGACGATGTCAGCTATATCCTGCGGCTGAATTACCAGAATGGCGGCACCTTCAGCAAACCGCGTTTTGTCGACGACACCATCACTAGCGCCATCAGCAGTGGCAACAGCAGCGCTAGCAGTATTGTCGGCAAACAGGTTTCTGGCTCGTTGGGCCGTACCAAGGTGAAAAACGGCGCGCGCTACTCCACCTTGCTGTCACTGACCGGCGGCGGTACCGGCGGGGCGCTGGACGAGGCCATCGCTCGGGTGGTGAAGCGGGTGAGCTGGCGCGAAGTGATCAGCGAATAGCCGGCAGCTAGATGTGCCAAGGCCCCGCCTGGCGGGGCCTTGTGCGCGGATGCAGCGGCCAACCTTGCGTCAGGCGTTAACAGGCCCTAGTGCGCCTGGCTGGTGTCGGCCACGCGGGTGGGGCGCGGTGCCAGCCAGATCATGCAGGCGGCCAGCACGAACGACAGGCCGGACAGCCAGAACAACTCGTTGGTGGACAGCATGATGCTTTGCGACTGGATCAGTTGCGACAGCTGCTGGCGACCGGCATCGATACTGCCGCCGCCCAGCTGCTGCAGTGCCTGCGGGCTGCTGTCTACCAGTGCCGTTAGTTCGGCATGGTAGTGGCTGGCCTTGTCGTCCCACGCGGTAGTGACGATGGAGGTGGCAAAGGCACCGGACAGTGTACGCATGAAGCTCATCAGGCCGGCGGCCGACGCCATTTCTTCCGGCTCCACGCTGGCCATGGCCAGACCGGTGAGCGGCACAAAGAAGAACGGCATGCCCACGCCCTGGAACAACAGCGGCAGCGCCACTTGCCAGAAGTCCATGTCGGTGGTGGCAAAGCTGCGGTACAGGGTGACTGCCCCCAGCCACATCACGCCGGCAAACACCAGCGGGCGTGGGTCCATCTTCTGCGACAGCTGCGCGGCCAACGGCGCTACCAGTACCGCCAGGATGCCGCTCATCGCCGTGGCGTGGCCGGCCTCGGTGGCGGTGTAGCCCATATAGGCCTGCAGCCACTGCGGCGTCAGCACCGTGGCGCCAAAGAACGAGCCGAACGCCAGCGAGATGGTGGCTACGCTCACCCAGTAGCCGCGGTGGCGGAACACGCGCAGGTTCACTACCGGGTTGCGCTCGGTCAGCTCCCAGATCATGAAGGCGGCAAAGCCGATGGCGCTTACCACCGCTAGGCCCACGATGATGGGCGAGCCGAACCAGTCCAGGTTCTTGCCTTCGTCGATCATGATCTGGAATGCGCCCACCCACAGCACCAGCAGCGCCAGGCCAATGGTGTCAAAGCGCATCTTCACGATGGGGCTTTGGTAGCGTTTGAGCAGGCCCCAGCCAAAGTAACCGCAGGCAATGGCAATCGGCACGTTGATATAGAAAATCCACGGCCAGCTGGCCTCGTCACACAACCAGCCACCCAGAATGGGGCCCATGATCGGTGCCACCAGCGTGGTCATGCTCCACAGGCCGATGGCGGCGCCGGCTTTTTCTTTGGGGAAGATCTGCAGCAGCAGCGTCTGCGACATCGGCATCAGCGGGCCGCCGGCCAGGCCTTGCAGTACGCGGAACAGGATCAGCATTTCCAGCGAGGTGGCCATGCCGCACAGCAGCGAGAACACACCGAACAGCACCATCGCACCGGCAAACAGCCGCACTGTGCCAACACGTGCCGCCAGCCAGCCGGTCAGGGGCACAGTGATGGCTTCGGCCACCGCGTACGAGGTAATGACGTAAGTGCCCTGGCTGGACGACACCCCCAGGCTGCCGGCGATATTGGGTACCGACACGTTGGCGATGGTGGTGTCCAGCACGGCCACGAAGTTGGCCGCCGCCAGCAGCAGGGCCGCCAGCCACAGCTGGCCGCCTTGCAGCGGGGTGATGGGGGGGGAGTTGGGCGCGGACATGCGGCCTCCTTATTCGCTACGGGTGTCGATGGTGGCGGTCATCGACAGGCCCACCTGCAACGGGTGACGCTGCAGCTCGGCCGGGTCCAGCGTAATGCGCACCGGTACGCGCTGTACCACCTTGATCCAGTTGCCGGTGGCGTTCTGCGCCGGGATGGTGGCAAAGGCGGCGCCAGAGCCGCCGGACAGGCCGGCTACCTTGCCGTGGTATTCCACCTCGCTACCGTACAGGTCGGCCTTCAGCGTGACCGGCTGGCCAATGCGCACGGTGCGTAGCTGGCCTTCCTTGAAGTTGGCATCCACGTGTACGGCCTGCAGCGGTACCACCGACAGCAGCGGGTTGCCAGCTTGTACGCGCTGGCCCAGCTGCACCTGGCGTTTCGCCACCACGCCGTCTACCGGGGCGCGGATCACGGTGCGCGCCAGGTCCACGCGGGCCTGGTCACGTTTGGCACGGGCCAGCGTCACTTCCGGGTTGGTGTCCACGCTGCTGTCGCGGGTGAGGGTCTGGTTGGCTTTCAGGCTGCCTTCGGCGGCACGCAGGTTGGCCGCACTCTGTTTGGCGGCCGCTTCGGCGGCCTGGTACGCCGCTTCGGCCACGTTCAGCGTACTGCGGGCGTTGCTGACTTCCTCGCCGGACACCGAGCCGTTTTTGGCCAGCGCCTGGCGGCGGTTGTAATCGAGCCGCGCGCGTTCCAGTTCGGCACGGGCCGATTCCAGCTGTGCCTGGCTGCGTACCTGCTCGGCGGCGCGGGCCTGTACCTGGGCGCTGAGGCCTTCATCGCTGGCCAGATAGCCTTGTACGCGGCGTTGGGCGCGTGCCAGTTCGGCTTCGGCTTGCGCCAGCGCCAGGCGGGCGTCGGTATCGTCCAGCACCACCAGTACGTCACCGCGCTTGACGGCCTGTGTATCCACCACGGTCACCTGACGCACGGTGCCGCCCACTTCGGGGGTCAGCTGCGCCATTTCGGCCGCCACGTAGGCGTTGTCGGTGCTGACGTGGTGGGACGCCACCAGATACCAGTAGCTGCCGTAGGCCAGCGCGCCGACGGCGACCACGCCGCCCAGCAGGGCAAACAGGGTTTTGCGGCGTGCTGCCGGGTTGGCCGCGTCGGCGGGCATGTCTTGTGGCGGAAGGGTTTGGGTGTGTTCGCTCATGATGTGTTTTCTCTCAATCGGTTTTGTCGGGTCAGGCGGGCTGGTGGTTGCCACCCAGCGCCTTGGTCAGGGCGATATCCAGTTGCGCTTGCTGGCTTTGCAGCTGGGTCAGCGTGCGGCGGGCGGCAATCACGCTGTCTTCGGCGTTCAGTACGTCCAGGTAGCTGGCCAGGCCGCCCTGGTAGCGGTCGTGAGTCAGCTCCCACGCCCGTTCGGCCGCCTCGGTGGCCTGCTGGCGCTGCGCCAGCTGTGCGGCCAACCCTTGTTGACGGGTGTAGGCCTGGGCGATGTCTTGCAGCGCTTGCAGCAGGGTCTGGTTGTAGCTGGCGACGGCGCTGTCGTATTCGCCGCGTGCGCTGCGGTAGCTGCCTTGCAGTGCGTCCTGGCGGAACAGCGGCAGGCTGATGGCCGGGCCGAAGCCGGCAATGCCGGAGCCGCCACGGGTCAGCGCGTCCAGCCCCAGGCTCTGGGTGCCGACGTAGGCGCTGAGGTTGACGTTGGGGTAGAAGCCGGCACGGGCGACCTGAATACGGCTGGCGGCGGCTTCAGCACGCAGGCGGGCGGCGGCGAGGTCGGGGCGGTGGCCGATCAGGTTGGCCGCAAGCGTAGCCGGCAGCGCTTGCGCCTGGCTGACATTCAGTGCCGGGCGTTGCAGTGCCAGGCCGCGGTCGGGGCCGGCGCCCAGCAGGGCGGCCAGGGCCTGGCGTTGCAGGGTGATGGCTTCTTCGGCAGCCTGCAGATCGGCTTCGGCGGCGGCGCGGCGCGAGGCGGCCTGGGCCACGCTGGCACGGTTTTCCAGGCCCTGGCTTTCGCGTTCGCGCATCAGGCCTTCGCTCTGGCTGCGTACTTTCAGCGCCTGCTGGCAGGCGTCACGGTCGGCAAACAGGCGCGCCAGCTCGGCGTACTGGCTGGCCACGGCGGTGGTGAGCAGCAGCCGGCTTTGCGCCAGTTCGGCCTGGGCGGCGGCCTGTTCGCTGCTGGCGGCGGCGATGGCGCTGCGGTTCTTGCCCCAGAAGTCCAGCTCGTAGCTGACGTCCAGCGCCACGCGGCTGCTGGTGTTGAAACCCGGCGGCACGAAGGCGGCTGGCATGCCGTTGTTCAGGCTCTGGCGCAGGCGGGTGAAGTCGCCGTTGGCGCTGACGTTGGGCTGCTGGGTGGCGCCGGCCTGTTGTGCCAGGCCTTCGGCTTGCAGCAGACGGGCGCGGGCACTGTCCAGCGACGGCGACTGCGCCAGCGCTTCCTGCATCAGCTGGTCCAGCTGCGGGTCCTGATAGCGCTGCCACCAGTGCGCGCCCGCCCACTCGCCGTGGCTGTCCGGCAGCGTCTGCTGGCTTTGCAACTGGCTGGGCGGCAGCAGGGCGGGGCTGGCGGGCAGGTCGGGAACGCTGGCACAACCGGCCAGCAGGCTGCCGGCACCCAGCAGCAGGGCTAGCCGAGTACGCGCATGAGAAGCGGGAAGGGTCTGGTTCATGATCTCGCTCAATAATTAAACTGTACGGTACGGTTATAATCGTGGTGTACAATGGCTGTCAATAGAAAATTGAACTAACCGGTTCAGTATTGAGGGGTGAGCATGCGCGTCAAGACCGAAGCAAAGCGCCAGAGCATCGTGGATGCTGCGGCCGAGGTATTCATGGAGAAGGGCTACGAAGCGGCGTCGATGGCAGAAATTGCCAGCCGCGCCGGCGGTTCCAAGGCCACGCTGTACAGCTACTTTCCGTCGAAGGAAGAGCTGTTCCTGATGGTGATGAAAACGCTGGCGGAAGAGCGCATGAGCCAGGCCCACGCGCGGCTGACGGCCGATGGTGACTTGCGCGCAGCCCTGTTGCGTTTTGGCGAGCAGATGCTGCGCAATCTGCTCAGCCCGGAAATCGCCGCCTTACGCGGTATCGTGCTGGGCGAGGGGCGGCGTTCTGGCGTGGGCCAGCTGTTCTTCGATAACGGCCCGGCCATCGGCTGGGGCAAACTGGCCGCATTTCTGGAAGGGCAGATGCAGGCCGGTCGGCTGCGCCAAGCCAAGCCGTGGACGGCGGCGGTGCACCTGCTGGCGCTGCTGGAGGCCGAGTTCATGGAGTGGTCTATCGTCGGCGCGCGTGACATGCCGTCCGACGAGGCGGTCAGCGAGGCGGTAGTGGCGGCGGTGGACGTGTTTCTGGCTGGTTACGCACCGCAAACCGCTGGCGATTAAAGCTGGAGCGGGGGAACAAGCACCAAGGGCGGCCTGCGCATGCAGGCCGCCCTTGTTGTTGGTATAGCGCCTGGCTCAGGCGGTAAGGTCTAGCTGCGAGATCAGGCCGGCCTGGCCGCTTTCGGTCAGGTAGACGCCGGCTTTGCGCATCTGGGCCACGGTGTGGTTGGCCGCATCGGTGTGGCGGAACTCGGCGTCCACGTGCGGCAGCAGCAGCGCGCCGATGCCCACGTCCAGCAGGCTGGTCAGCTGGTCCTGGCCGTCTTGCTGGCCCTGCCACAGTTGCAGGCGGGCAAACAGCGGGTCGCCCTCGTCGATGGCACCGTTGCCGTCGCTGTCCAGCGCGGCCAGCTCGCCAAAGCCGTTACCGCTTTGCGGGCCGAACAGCTCGTTCTGCTGGTCGATCTTGCCGTTGCCGTTGCGGTCCAGCGCCAGCCAGCCGCCGTGCTTCGGTACTGGTAGCGTATTTTTCTTGCCGTCGTTGTCGATGTCGAACTGCACGGTCGCCCCCGACAGCGTGCCAGCGTCGCTGCCCAGGCTGATCATCAGCGGGTCGCGTGCGGCAGCGCCGAAGTTCAGTGTTTCCTTGCTGCTCACCGAAAAACTGCGCTGCAGGCTGACGTCCAGCTGGAAGCTGAGGCTGCGGCCGTCGCGGGTGGTGATGTTGCCGCTGGCGGAAAACTGCAGCGCTTCCTGCTCGCTGTAACGCGTTTCGCGCTCGATGCGCAGCCCCCAGTCTTCGTCGCCCTGTTCGCGGCGCGACGCGGCCTGGTCATCGTTGCCGCGCGTCTCGCCCAGCATGGCCTGTTCCTGGGCGGCCGCCTGCAGGTGCGCTTTGTCCATCGGGTAGACGTCGGACAGGTCGATGCGGATGCCGAAGGTGGACTCCAGGATATTGCGCAGCAAGGACAGCGTCGGGCTCAGGTCGGCTTCCAGCGGGCTGTCGCTGGCCTGCACGCTGTTACCCGCCTGGGCGGCGTTGCTGTCGGCAACGTTCTGGCTGGCGGCGGACAGCGCACTGGCGGCACGGCCACGCTCGCTGATGTCCACCTGGTCTTGTGGTGCGGTGTCACGCGGGTTCTGTTGCCAGAAGGTCACGCGCTGTTGCGTGCTGTGGGTTTGTTCCAGGTAATGCTGGCTACTGAGGTCCAGCGACAGGCTGTCGATTCTCATGGCGATGCTCCCGCTTATCCGCAACCAGTGCTAGCTGGCCAACAGACGCTCCGATATTGTTATATCGGCAGCATAACGGCAGGGCTTAGCTTTTTTTGATAGCAAGTGCTAACAAAAGCAAGCAGCCCAGGGTAGGCGGGCGAAGCAGGTAGCTAAAGCTGAAAAGCCAGTGCTATCAGTCGATTACAACAATCTGGTGCGCCGTGTTTACAGATGCTTGCCGGCGCGCCAGATCGACCAGATCAGCCACAGGCTGTTGAAAAACGCCACCATGAAGCCCAGAAAACCGAACATCGGCAACCCGAACAGCGTGGGCCCGCCCTTGACCGTCATCACGATGGACGAGCCGATGATCAGGCAGCCGGTGACGATGCCCATGGTCAGGCGGTTCACGCTCTTGTCCAACTGCTGACCAAACTGCTCCAGCCGTTTGAGGTCGAGATTGATGCGGAAGCGGCCATGACGCACGTCCTTGGCCAGCCGTATCACGTCGCCGGGCAGGTTGGCCAGCATGCCCAGGCCTTCGGTGACCGTGGTTTTGCCGCGTTTGAACAGGTTGCGCGGGTCGTAGCGCGCCAGGATCAGCTGCTTGACGAAGGGTGCCAGGTGTTCCACCAGCTGGAAATCCGGGTCCAGCTGGCGCCCCAGGCCTTCCAGCGTGATCAGCGCCTTGAACAGCATGGCCATGTCCGGCGGCAGCAGGATGCCGTGGTCGCGGATCAGCGCCATGATGTCGTTGATCAGCTGGGTGATGTTCAGGTTTTTCAGCGGTACATGGTCGTACTGGAACAGGATCTCGCCGATGTCTTCGGCAAACTGGTCCTCGTCTACCGGCGTGCTGCCGGTCCACTCCAGCAGCACGTTCATGATGCCGCGCTCGTTGCGCTCGGCCAGCGCGGCCAACATGTCCACGATCTCGTCACGGCGCTTGTGCGATAGCCGGCCCACCATGCCGAAGTCGATGAAGGCGATGCGGTTGTCGGCCAGGAAAATCACGTTGCCGGGGTGTGGGTCTGCGTGGAAAAAGCCGTTGATCAGGATCATCTTCAGCACCGCGTCGGCGCCACGCTTGGCCAGCAGCGGCGGCGACAGGCCTGCCGCCGGCAGGGCCGCAACCGGGTTGGCCATCCAGCCGGCAATATAGTCCTGCACGTTGATGCCGGGACGGGTGTAGTCCCAGTACACCGCCGGCACACGGATATGCGGGTCGTCGGCAAAGTCTTTGCCGAAGCGCTCCATATTGCGTGCTTCTACCGCCAGGTCCAGTTCGCGCCGTAGCGAGCGCGAAAACTGCGCCACGATTTCAGATGGCTGGAAGCGACGTGCGTCTGCGAATTCCAGCTCGATCAGGTGCGCAAGATGTTCCAGGATGCGCAGATCGGCTTCTACTTTTTCCACAATGCCGGGGCGGCGCAGCTTAACCGCCACTTCGACGCCGTTCTTCAACACCGCGCGGTGCACCTGGGCGATGGAGGCCGAGCCGATGGGCTGGCGGTCGAACTCGGCAAACACCTCGTCAGGCGCGCAGCCCAGCGCTTGCGTCAGCAGCGCATCGAGAAAGCCATCGCCGATGGGTGGCACCGTGCTTTGCAGCTTTTCGAACTCGGTAATCCACTCCGGGCCGAATACGTCGACGCGGGTGGACAGGATCTGGCCCAGCTTGATGAAGGTGGGGCCCAGCTCTTCAAAGGCGCGGCGCACGCGAATGGGGGCGGGGATAGCGTTGGCCGGATCGGGCAGGGTGATGTTCAGCCACTCGCCGGCTTTTTCCACCGCTCGTGGCAGGCGCAAGCGCTGCGCAAATTCGCCCAGGCCGTGGCGGAACAAAATGCCGCTGATCTGTTTCAGACGGGGCAGGTCGCGCATGGCGATCAGGGTTTCTCTGAGCATGGCAGTCGTCTTGCAGAAAGGGGGCAGGGCCGTTGATGGCGCACGCCGGCCGGCGTGGCGCGGCCAGTATCGCAATATTTACCCTGCATCGACAATAGCCGGCAGGGTTGGCCGCAGTATGCATTGCTGCTTGGTTACCGGGGGGAACGATGGTATCGTTCAGCACAATTTTGTTCAAAACCAGCCACAGGACAGACCGTCGGCGCCAGCTGCGCACCGGCCCGGGCAGAACACCGCTTGCATTTATGACATTTCACCGACAACTGCTGGCCTTGTTTCTGGCAGGTTTCATGGCATTTGCCCACGCGGCGCCGGAAACCATGCCCGACGGCGAGGCCGACCCGATCGCCCGCTTTGCCTCGCCAGGCGAAGAAGCAGCAGGCGACCTGCTGCTGCAGGCCATGAGCCTGATTGGCGTGGCGTACCGCTTTGGCGGTAATAGCCCCGAAACCGGCCTCGATTGCTCCGGCTTCATTCAGTACGTGTTCAAAAAGTCGTTGCGGGTGACGCTACCGCGTACCTCGGCTGGCATGGCCCAAGTGGGCCGCGAGATCGAACGCGATGAACTGAAAGCCGGCGACTTGGTCTTTTTCAATACCCGTGGCTTTCGTTATTCCCACGTAGGCATTTATCTGGGCAACAACAAGTTCATCCACGCCCCGCGTACCGGCAAGAACATCGAAGTGGCCAATATGAGCCAGAGTTACTGGACCGGCCGCTATAACGGCGCCCGCCGTGTATCGCGTACCGGCTTGCCGGTGGCAGCTGCCGAGGCCGACAAACCGGTGAGCAGTGCGCTAGCTGAAAAGCGCAGCAGCAAGAGCCGTAAAGCCGAAGCCGCTGCCCGCGAGACGCGTGAAGCGAAAGGCAAAAAGCGCAAAGCCAGTCGCGAGTCGGCAGTCAAGAGCCGCAAGGCCAGACAGGCCGAGCAGGGTCGCAAGAAGTCTTCGCGCAGCGAGCAGGCTGCCAAGAAGAGCAGCAAGAAAGCCGCTGAAAAGAAAAAAACCAGCAAGCCCAAGCAGAAAGATTGATGCCGGCTTTGCTGGTACTGGTTTGCTCCTGGTCCCGGCGCTGCCGGGACTCTCTGTTTACAGGCAGTGCCCGTTACTGCAGCCTGGCCGCGCTGCGGCCAACCCCGATTGACGTGAAAGGTAAGCAATGAAGCTGGATTTGCCGGTCTGGCACGGCCCTGATGGCAGTGTGGTGTCCTGCACCGAGAAGGTGAAGGTGATGACCGAAAATATGGAAGAACTGGCGCAAATGGCGCAAGACGCGTTTGAAGACGCCATTCTGATGGGCTGCGACGAGCACCAGGTGCGGGCCTTCCTGGTCAGCCTGATGCAGCAGCTGGACAACCCCTACCAGGCCTGAGCCCGATGTCGCTACCCTACGAGGTCTTTATCGGCCTGCGCTATCTGCGCGCGCGCCGTCGCAACGGTTTTATCTCGTTCATTTCGCTGATGTCGGTACTGGGCATTGCCTTGGGCGTGGCCGCGTTGATCGTGGTGCTGTCGGTGATGAACGGTTTTCAGCAGGAAATCCGTGGCCGCATGCTGTCGGTGGTGTCGCACCTGGAAGTCGGCAGCTATGATGGCCAGATCGCCGGCTGGCAACCGTTGCTGTCGCAACTGCGGCAACAGCCGCACGTGGTAGCTGCCGCGCCGTATGTGAATGCACAGGGCTTGCTATCCAGCCGAGGCAATGTGCGCGGCGCGCTGGTGCGCGGCATCGATCCCGCCGCCGAGCAGACGGTAGTCAATCTGGGCAATGAAATGCTGCGCGGCAAGCTGGCTGATCTGGAAGGCGGTAGCTTCCGCATCGTGCTGGGCGTGGAACTGGCGCGCCAGCTGGGCGTGGAAGTGGGCGACAAGGTCACGCTGATCACGCCGCAGGGCAATGTGACGCCAGCCGGCATGATGCCGCGCCTGAAGCAGTTCACCGTGGCTGGCGTATTTAAGGCCGGCATGTTCGAGTACGACTCGTCGCTGGCCATGATCTCGTTGCGTGACGCGCAGGTGCTGTTCCGGCTGGGGCAGGACGTGTCCGGCATTCGTCTGAAACTGGACGACGCCATGCTGGCGCCGCAGGTGAAAGCCGCGCTGCAGCCGCAGCTGGCGGCCAACCAGGTGGCCACCGACTGGACCGACATGAACGCCAACTACTTCCGCGCGGTGCAGATCGAAAAACGCATGATGTTCATCATCCTGACGCTGATCGTGGCAGTGGCCGCGTTCAACCTGGTGTCCACGCTGGTGATGGTGGTTACCGACAAGCAGGCCGACATCGCCATCCTGCGCACGCTGGGCGCCAGCCCGGGCAGCATCATGAAAGTATTCATGATCCAGGGCTCGGTTGCCGGTGTGCTGGGTACCGTCGCCGGCGTGGCCGGCGGCCTGCTGCTGGCTTACAACCTGGGCGCGGTGCTGAGCACGGTCGAACACCTTATCGGCGCCAAGCTGCTGTCCAGCGACGTGTACATGATCGACTACCTGCCCACCGACGTGCAGCTGGGCGACGTGGCTACCATCGGCCTGATTTCGCTGGCGCTGGCGTTGCTGGCTACCATTTACCCCAGCTGGCGCGCCGCGCGCGTGCGCCCGGCGGAGGCACTGCGTTATGAGTGACAAGCAAACCATCCTGCACTGCCAGGGCCTAGGCAAGCGCTTTACCGAAGGGCCGCAGGCGCTGGACGTGCTGGCCGGCGTCGATCTTGCCGTGGCGCGAGGCGAGTTTGTCGCCATCGTTGGCGCTTCCGGCTCTGGCAAGAGCACCTTGCTGCACCTCTTGGGCGGGCTGGATACGCCGACCAGTGGCAGTGTCAGCGTGCTGGGCCAGGCGCTGGGCGGTATGAACGAAGCCGAGCTCGGCCGCTTCCGTAACCGCCACCTGGGTTTTGTCTACCAGTTTCACCACCTGCTGCCGGAGTTCACCGCGCTGGAAAACGTGATGATGCCGCTGCTGATCGCCCGTCAGCCGCGGGCCGAGGCCGCCAGCCGTGCCGCTGCCTTGTTGGAGCAGGTAGGGTTGGCCGCACGCGCCAGCCACAAGCCGGGCGAACTGTCTGGTGGCGAGCGCCAGCGCGTGGCTATTGCACGCGCGCTGGTGATGCAGCCGGATTGCCTGCTGGCGGACGAGCCCACCGGCAATCTGGACCGTGGCAATGCCGAAGCCGTGTTCGCGCTACTGCGCGAACTGAACCGTACGCTGGGCACCGGCATGGTGATGGTCACGCATGATCGCGAGCTGGCCGCCCGTGCCGACCGCGTGCTGCTGCTAGGCCCTGCCGGCCTGCAGCCGTTGGCTGAGTAAAATCCGATTTACCCGTAAGGACACGCATGCTGGAACACACTTCCACCCTCACTTTCGACCGCCTGATCGCCGCTATCGAAGGCCCTACCGGCTGGATGGAACTACTGGTGGCCGCCATTGGCGTTGGTTTGGCTTTCTGGCTGTCGCGCGTTATCCACGCGCGCTATTTCGCCAGCGACAGCAGCGACTGGGGCTTTGGCAAATACCTGCTGTACCGGCTGGTGCTGCCGTTGTCAGCGCAATTGTGGACCCAGGTGGCAGCGGTAATCTGGCAGTTGGCTGTCGGGGTCAAGTCAGACCTGCTGGTGGTGTCGGCAACGCTGCTGTTGTGGATGTCCATCATCCGTATCCTGGCGGCCGTACTGCGCCATGCGCTGCCGGATGGCAAGCTGGAGCGCAGTACCGAGCATTTTCTGTCCATGTTGCTGTGGCTGGCATTTGCCAGCTGGGCGGTGGGCTTTGATATCGTGGTGCTGGACTGGCTGGAGTCGATCAGCTTCCGTGTCGGCAAAACCCAGATCGACCTGCTGATGATCCTGTCGGCGCTGGTGTGGGTGTCGGTGATCATGGTCGGCGCGATGTGGCTGAGCAAGCTGATCGAAAAGCGGGTGATGAAGCTGTCCGACGTGGACCTCAGCCTGCGTATCGTGTTTACCAAGCTGGCCCGCACGCTGCTGATGGTGGTGGGCGTGATGGTGGCGCTGCCCATCGTCGGCATTGATCTGACCGTGCTGTCGGTATTCGGCGGCGCGCTGGGTGTGGGCCTGGGTTTCGGCCTGCAGAAAATTGCCAGCAATTACGTGTCCGGTTTCATCATCCTGCTCGATCGCTCGATCCGTATCGGTGACCGCCTGATGGTGGATAACCGTGTCGGCTATGTCAGCAAGATCACCAGCCGTTTTGTGGTGCTTAAAAGTGCAGACGGTTCCGAGATACTGGTGCCGAACGAGGCGCTGATCGCCAATACCGTCATCAACCAGTCTTACACCGACAATGCGCTGTGGATCAGCCTGCCAGTACAGGTGAGCTATGACACCGATCTGGAGCAGGCGTTGGCACTGCTGCGTCAGGCCGCTAACCACCCGCGGGTAAAAACCGACCCGGGGCCAGCGGCTTTTGTTACCGGCTTTGCCGATTCCGGCATCAATCTGGAGCTGGGCATCTGGGTGAAAGACCCGGAGAACGGTATGCTGTCGCTGCGTTCCGACGTCAATTTGCGCATCTGGAAGCTGTTTGCCGAGCATGGCATCCAGATTCCTTACCCGCAACGCGAGGTGCGCGTGCTGGGCGATGTCGCTGCCGGCGCCTGAGGAGACGACATGAGCCAACAAACCTTGGCCGTCATTGACGACGATCTGGCCGTACGGCAATCGCTGCTGTGGTTGCTGGAGAGCCCCAGTCTGGTTGTCAGCGGTTTTGACAGCGGCGAGCGCTTTCTAGCGCTGGGTGAGGCCGCGGCCAACTTCAACTGCCTGATCGTGGACCTGCGCATGTCCGGCATCAGCGGCATCATGCTGCTGGAAAAACTGGCGCAGTGGCCCTACTGCCCGCCGGTGATCATGCTTAC
Organism: Vogesella sp.; assembly: GCF_046297735.1. Lineage (NCBI taxonomy): Bacteria > Pseudomonadati > Pseudomonadota > Betaproteobacteria > Neisseriales > Chromobacteriaceae > Vogesella > Vogesella sp. Next base: position 130,831 of record NZ_JBKBHK010000004.1, on the reverse strand, counting down.
TGCGCACGGCGACGTGCCGCACGCCGTAGCCGCCTTCAAGCTGGGCGTGGCCGACTTTCTGGAAAAGCCGTTTGACGATGCCCGCCTGTTGGCGCTGGTGGACGCTTGCCTGGCCAGAGATGCACAAGAGCGCGAACGCTTCCAGCGCCGTGTCCGCGTGGGCGAGGCGCTGGCTACGCTGACCGAGCGCGAGCGCGAGGTGATGCAGCACATCCTGCAAGGGTTGCTGAACAAGCAGATCGCCGAGGTGCTGAGCATCAGCATGAAGACGGTGGAAGTGCACCGTGCCCGCGTATTCGACAAGATGGGCGTCAAGTCGGCAGTGGAGCTGGCCGGGGTGATGGCGGTACTGGACGAGGCAGGCAGCAAGGCATGAAAGCATTGAAACAACCGCAGTCGGTGCTGGTCGTCATCCACACCGCCGACTTGCAAGTGTTGCTGATCGAACGGGCTGACAAGCCCGGCTACTGGCAATCGGTCACCGGCAGCCGCGAGGGTGACGAAGCGATGGCCGACACCGCGCACCGCGAAGTGGCCGAGGAAACCGGCTTTGCCGCCGATGCCGGCCAGTGGCAAGACTGGCAGCAGCAGAACGTCTACGAAATTTATCCCCACTGGCGTCACCGTTATGGCGAGGGCGTTACCCACAATACCGAGCACGTGTTCAGCCTGCAGCTGCCGGACACCCTGCGGCCAACCCTGGCGCCCGGCGAGCACCTGGCCTGGCAATGGCTGCCGTGGGAGCAGGCCGCCGAACGGGTGTTTTCGCCGTCCAACGCCGAGGCTATCCGCGCCTTGCCTTTGCGGCTTATTTAAAGAATACCGTTATTGATTCTTGCGCCATTTTGTAGCACACACCATCATGTAAGAGAGAAGACGTGATGGAAGGAGGACATCATGGCGCTAGATCTGGCCAAGCTGAGGATTCTGGTTGTTGACGATCAGCTACTGGTACGTTCGCTACTGGTGCAGTCGCTCAAAGCCATGGGCGTCAGCCCCGATAACATTTATCAAGCTATCGACGGTGCTACAGCCAAGCGCGCGCTGGACGGCAAGCCGGTAGACTTAGTGTTGTGCGACCTGCAGATGGAGCCGATGAACGGCATGGATTTGCTGAAGGAAATCCGCTGTGGCCGCACCATGAACCCGCCCAATATGCCTTTTGTGTTCCTGTCCGGCCATGCCGAAAAACAGAACATCCTGCTGGCGGCACAGCTGCATGCTGACGGTTTCGTGATCAAACCCCCCAAACCCGCCGAACTCGAAAAAAACATCGTGGCCGCAATGAGCCGCACGCGGCCAGAGATGGACCCGTTCGCCTATTACCTCATTGCCACTGGTACCGCCCACGACCGGGTGGTATTCGGCGAAAAAATGGCCGAGGCCGCACGCCAGCTGGACGAAGCTGGCCAGCCGGTAGAAACACTGGCTTTGAAGGACGTGCAAGCAGGGCGAGTGCTGGCAGAAGACCTGTACAACAAGACCGGTCAGCTGCTGTTGCAGCGTGGTAGCGAGCTGACGCTGACCCAGCTGCGCGTGCTGCGTAATTTCCCTGACCGCTTTGGCGTCAGCCAGCTGGTGTTGCGGCAGCAAGGCAGCCCCCAGGCGAGCATAGAAGCCTGATAAGCCGGCCTGGTAACGGGGGAAGGCAATGAACAAGACACCGCGCAGTAACGGCCAGACATCGGCTATCGGCCGCGCAGCCATCTATATCGTCGTGCTGTTGGGTGGCATTCAGCTGATCGCCTCCGCCATGTTGATCCACTCCGGGATTGATGGCTACCGTAGTGCCAGCGAGCACGAGATGCTGAATCGCGATAACCAGGGTTTGTTCATGGCGGCGCAGGCGCTGGCGCGCGAAAGCAACCAGACCATGACCTTGTTGTCCGGGGTGCGGGCCCCGGCAGCGGTAGAGCTGGAACGCTTGCAACCCTTGCGTCGCGAGACCGACCTGCTGCTGGCCCGCGCACTGGCCACGCCGCGCGAAGATGCCACAACGGCCGCCTTGCTGGCCGAAGTGGGTGCCAAACGTGACAGCCTCAAGCAACACCGCAAAGACATCGACAGCGTGCTGCGGCGGCAACCGTTTCAGCTGGATGAAAACGCCAGCTATGGCTGGCGTCTGTTTGTGGCGTCGCTGTACGGCTCGCTCGACAAAGCCTTGCGCCGTGATTCCTTTAACCTGGGCGATGAGTCTGACCCGCGGCTCAACCGCATGGCCGAGGTCAAGTTTGATATCTGGAGCCTGAGCAGGGTACTGAACGAAGAGGCACACGCGCTGAGCCTGCGTGCCAGGTTCCAGCGCAAACTCAACAGTACCGACGAATACCAGCTGATGCGTGACCGTGAGCGCACCCAGCTGATCATGGAGCGCTTGCGGGAGTCGGTGCAATACCTCGATCACAGCAAGCTGGAGCAGCGTTTGCGTCAGCTCAACAGCAGCATTCTCAGCCTTAACCGCCAGACGGATCTGCAACTTGCGCTGCTGGAAAGTGGTAAGGGCGCGCAGCTGGTAACCGGCGATCATCTGACACTGTGGGGCCGCCTTGGCACCCAGCTGGACGATTATTTCGCCACGCTCAGCGATTTGACGCACCAAACGGTGCAAGACTACATGCGCAGCTACCAACTGGGCCTGTTGTTCAACGGCAGCTTTGCCCTGCTGTCGATGTGCCTGTACTTGTTTTTGCTGCTGCGCATGCGCAAACAGATCCTGCACCCGCTGCGTCGGCTACAGCGCCTGCTGGACGCCGCGGCCGACGCCATTCTAACCGTAGACGAGCAACGGCGTGTCGTGGTGGCCAATCACGGTGCCGAGCGCATGTTCGGCCGTAGCAAGGAAGAACTGGGCCAACTGCCCATCGGTGAGTTGCTGATCATCGACTCTCAAGACAGCGACTGGATGGAAAGCCGTGACGGTCTGGACCACTCCTTGCCCGGGCGCGGCATGCATGCTGATGGCAGCATCTTCTACGCTGGTGTTGCCATCAGCCCGTTGAGCGACAAGGAAGGCGGTAGCGACCACTATCTGTTGATCGTGCGCAACGAACAGGAACGTCGTGTGGCGGAGGCGTCGCTGGCGCGCAGCCTGCAACTGCTGTCCGGCATTCACCGCGTGGAAGGGCTGCTGTTTGCCCGTAGCCCGCGCCATAGCGTGTATGCCGAAATCTTGCGTATCTTGCTCGATTACTTCCGGCTGGATAGTGGCCTGATACTGGCACTGGAAACCGGTCGCGACAAGACCGCATCATTTCACGTGCAGGCCAGTCGCGGCATTGCCAGCGCACCGGCCTGGGTAGAGGCTTTCCGTCGTCAGCCGCAAGCACAGGCAATGCAGCTGGGTGCGCAGCAACACATCGTGCGCGAAGACGGCTGGGTATACATTCCGGTGGAAATTGACGCTCGCACCGTACTGGTTGCCGGTTTGCAAGACTGCCACCTGGATGAAGACCAATACCTGGCCTTGCAGCCACTGCTAGGCACCTGCGGCAGCATTGTCGGCTTCTATGCCGAGGAAGACCGGCGCCGCAATTCGGAACGCCACTTGCGGGAAGTACTGCAGCAAGAAGAAGCCATTTACAGCGCGTCCCCGGTCGGCCTGTTGCGCGTGACTTGCGACTACGCCATCGTACGCGCCAACCGTACCGCCGAGCGCCTGTTCGGCGCTGGCCCGGACAGTCTGCAAGGTTTGCATCTGCAAGAGGTACTGGCCACTGAAGGCGAATGGCTGGCGCTGATGCGACAACTGGACGAGGCCCGTCAGCACGACCGCCCGCTGCACGCCGAGATCGAGTGCCTGCAGGTAGGCGGCCGGCCGGTGTGGGTAATGTTCACCGGTCAGTTACTGTTTCCGGGCATGGTTAATCACGACATGATCCTGGCGTGTATGGACGTGTCTGACCGCCGTGCTGCCGAAGAAGGCCTGCTGCGTGCCCGCGACGAAGCGGCCGAGGCGCGTAGCCAGCTGGTAGTGGCCATCGAATCGCTGGAGGAAGCGTTTGCCTTCTTCGACGTGCACGACAAGCTGGTGCAGTGCAACCAGCGCTTTGCCGACTTAGTGGGCCACGGTTACCAGCCCGAGCAGCTGCGGGGGCGTACCTTCGAGGCGCTGGTGCGGGGTGCACTGGACGAGGGCGAGCACCCAGAGGCTGGTTTCAGTCATCCGGAATGGGTGGCCGAGCGCCTGCGCCGCCATGCCAGCGGCAGCGCGGCCTTCCAGCTACGCGTTGGCGAGCGTTGGTTCCAGGTAAGCGACCACGCCACGCCGGGCGGCGGCTCGGTATGCATTCACGCTGATATCACCAGCCTGAAGCGGCAGGAGGGCGACCTGCTGTTGGCCCGCGACCTGGCCGAGCAGGCCAACCGTGCCAAGAGCGCGTTCCTGGCCACCATGAGCCACGAAATCCGCACCCCGATGAACGGTGTGCTGGGCATGCTGGAACTGCTGTCGCTGACGCGGCTGGAGGCCGAGCAGCAGGAAACGGTAGAAGCCATCCAGGATTCGGCCCGTACCCTGTTGCGTCTGATCGACGATATCCTGGATTTTTCCAAAATCGAGGCCGGCAAGCTGGATATCACGCCGGAACCCGCTGCGATCCCCGACGTGATGCACAAAGTGCACCAGCTATACGCCGAAATGGCGGCCAACAAGCAACTGTCGTTCCGGCTGGATATCGACCCGCAGGTTGCGCCAGCATTGCTGGTGGACCCGCTGCGGCTGCGCCAGATCCTGCAGAACTTCTGCAGCAATGCGTTGAAATTCACCCATCAGGGTGAAGTGGTACTGCGGGTGCGCTGTCTGGCCGACCTGCCAACGCATCAGCAGCTGCGCTTTGAGGTGCAGGATACCGGCATCGGCATTTCGCGCGAGAACCTTACCCGTTTGTTCCAGCCGTTTACCCAGGCTGAAAACTCTACCGCGCGCCGCTTTGGCGGTACTGGCCTGGGCCTGGTCATCTGTCGCCGCCTGGCCGTGCTGATGCAGGGCGAGGTAGGCATGAGCAGCAAGGAGGGTGAAGGTACGCTCGCCTCGCTGGAGCTGGATTTGCCCAAGGCAGATCAGGCAGATATCCGCACCGCGCCGCTTGAAATTACACCGGTTGCGCTGGCAAGCAGCCGGCAGCAGATAGCGGCCAACCTGCTGCCGGTGCTGTTTGTAGAAGACAACCCCACCAACCGCAAGCTGACGCTGAAGCAGTTCGAACTGCTGGGCTACCCGGTAGAGGCGGCTGAAAACGGGGTGGAAGCGGTCAACAAATGGCAGAAGGGCGAGTACTCGCTGATCCTCACCGATTGCCACATGCCGGAAATGGACGGCTACGAACTGGCGCGTACCATCCGCTACTACGAGAGCACCGTGTTCGATGCGCGCCGTATCCCCATCATCGCCTGCACGGCCAATGCCTCGCGCGAGGAGGTGGAAAAAACCAGCGCTGCCGGCATGGACGACTTCATGACCAAGCCACTGAGCCTAGGCACGCTGAAGGCGATGCTGGAAAAATGGATGACCCAGGCCAACGAAGAGGCGCTGCAGGCGCAGGAAACGCACAACCTGCCCGCTGCCGCTGACGATGGTGCGCAGCAGCAGTTTGCCAGTGCCATGCCGATCGATCGCAGCGTGCTGGAGGTGTACAGCGGCGGCGACTGGATGATGGAGCGCGCCATCCTGGACGAATTCCTGCTGGCTAACGACGACGATGTGGCGGTGTTGCAAAAGGCTGTCAGCGAGCGCGATGCCGAGCGGGTGGCCTGGAGTGCACACCGCATCAAGGGCGCCAGCCGCATGGTGGGTGCGCTGATGCTGGGCGATGCGGCCGAACTGCTGGAAAAAGCCGGCAAGGCCGGTGAACTGGCGACCATTGATACCGAATGGCCAGGCTTTGTGCAGACGCTGGCGGTGTTGAAGGCATGGCTGGAAACTCAGCCCACGGCCTAGGCTGGCGGCGGGTCTGCGCCAAACAGGTCGGGTGTAAACGGCTGGGCGGCAGGCGCTGGCCGTAATGGCGCCGGGCAATCGGCCATCAGCCCGGCGGGGTAGGGCAGTAGCAGACGCGCGGCGCTGGCGGGCTGCCGGCAGCCCAGCCAGCGGCCATACTGGCCACGCGGCACGATCACCAGGCTGCGCTTTTCGTCGCCGGGGCGGTGCATGCGGCGCATCAGCGGGTGGTCGTCCGCATTGATGGTGAGCTGGGCAAAGGCCAGGCTGCTACTGCCGTCGGCCTCCTGCCAGCGGCGCCACAGCCCGGCCACGGCAAACGGCTGGCCGTCGGCCAGCGCAATGCGGTGCCGCACTGCGCGGCCCGTTTCGTAACACGGCTCGAAAAACGCCTGCATCGGCACCAGGCACAGTTGGCCGCGCTGCCACGCTTCGCGCCAGGTGGGGCGTAGCGCGACGGTGTCGTCACGGGCGTTGAGCGTGGTCAGCCGCATGCCGTCGCGCTGGTGGCGGCGCGGGATGAAGCCATAGTTGGCCGCATAGGCTTGCAGCTGGCCGTTGTTGTCCAGTAGCAAGATGGGCGCGGCATGGTCTTGCCAGCATTCGTCTGGCCAGTCATTGTCTGGCGGGGTAACGCCAAAGTGCTCGCGCAGCTGCTGGCGGTTGGCGGGGAGGTAGTTCACACACATGGCGGTGATCATAGCAGTGCCGGCCGTGGGCGGTGATGGCCGGATGCAGATGTGTAATGACCCAGCCCTTTCTGCTCTGGTGCTGGGCACCGGTGCCGGCCTGCTGTTTGGCGGCCTGCGCCTGGACAACACCCTGGCCGGGGTGGTGATTGGCTACCTGTTCAACGAAGCCAGTGCGGTGACGTCTTACTTCTATGGCGAGGCCCACAAGAGCGGGCAATAGCCGGGGCATGACAGCGCCCGCGTCGCGTTAAGCTGCCTGCGGGGCGCATGCATTTTCACCGCGGGCATCTTGCAGCCAGCTGGGCAGTCAGGATCATAAAACCACCACTTCATCGCTGAAGTTATCGTCAACCCGCTTGCCATTGCATAGCACTGAATACACCGAGCAATCCAGTCGGGATTTTTCCTGCTTGATAAATTGGGCGCATTTGCTGCTTAACGCACAGTCACCATCGGAAATCATCAGCACATCGGCCTTCAGGTAAGCTTCTTGATGGGATATTAATGCCAGTGCATGTTTTAGCGGTGTCTCAAAGTCCGTACCACCACCAAAGCCCTGCTGCAGAAATAGAAGCAAACCAGAAGCATTGCGGGCGTCGAGCATGGAATACTCCCGGATCTCACCCGTTGAGCCAAACAGCAATACATGCAGCGACCGGCCTTCTTTCTGCAGGATATTGGCAATGGCCAGCAGTAGTGCTTTGGCCTTCAGTAGTGGCTTGCCATCCATACTGCCGGAGGTGTCCAGGCAAGCTACTATCGGGCCAGTACGCTTGCGATTGGCTTCCGTTTCTTCGCCGTTCTGGTAGTCAATGCCAGACAGTTCATACGTTTGCAGGTTGTGTTCCAGCAAGCCTGCGTAGAACAACATTTCCAGTTCCTCATCTTCCAGCTTGGTGAGTTCACTCGGTAGCAGGCGCTGCAAATCTGCGCTGTGGTGGGTGCCATGCACTTCACTCTTGCTGGCAACAGGGATGCGGGTTTGGCGTTTTTTCTCTTCCGAGATATAAGCACGCCCCATCTTGTGCGCTAGTGCCTTGATGGCGGCATTCTCTTCCAGCAGCTGTGCCAATGCCTTGAAGTCATCACGGCATGCCTTTATGTCGGCATAGGAAAGCTGCGCGCCGGGGCAGCGTGCCAGAAAAGCCTTCACGCCCTCGTATGTTTGCACCACCGTGTCTAGTGTGTGCCGGAAGCTGCTGATACGCGCCTTGATCGGTGCGGGGATATTCTCGTCAGCGATTTCCGTCTCGTACTCGTTCGTGGCGGCCAGCTCGGCGCGGATGTACTCGACAGATTCTGCATTCAGCTGCAGGTGCCGAAAGTGATCCTCATAGGCCTGCCAGTCGGGCTCTGGCGGTGGGTTGTCACGAATATCATTATCCCAGTCCCACAGTTTCCACTTGCGGGCCCCCAGTTTGGTGCGTGCAGCCCGTTTCAGGGAAGCAATTGTCGGCTCCCAGCTTTCCGTGTCGGTGTCAAAGACACGACTAAACCAGGATTGAGGCTGCACAGCATCACCGGCATAGTGCACACACTTGCTGGAAAATTGATGGCAATTCTTGAACACTAGCCCGTAGAAAGACTTTTCACCGACGTGCTTATCCGCACCATCCGCCACGGCATGGTGGCCAACAGCCCCCGAGGCGTCGCAGGATACATAAATCTTGCGGCCAAGCAGGCTTTTCGAGGTAAACGAGCGAGGGCTGCTGAGCCGTACCGTACTTTGCGCAATGCCATCGACCACAATATTGGATATCTTGCCATCGCCGACATAAATGCCGGAATGCTCCACTGCAAAAAACAGGTCGCAATACAGAACACTGCCGGGAACGGGGCTCACCTTGTCGCGGAAGGTGCTGTCGACAAAGTACTTCAAAAATTTTACCCCCACTTTAGTGGTGAGCGTAATTTTTTTATTAAGGGCGTTCAGCATTATGATTCGCTTACAGCCAGATGTTGCGACTTATTTGCTGGTTAAACAGATCAGGATTGCTTGCGTTGCTCGGTTTCTCTAGCAACGTAATAGGGTGAGATGAGTGGTTGGGCTTGCGTAAATTTGGTGAACTCCTTACGGCATCCCATTCCCAGGTGTTCGTGAAGTCCCACTGCAATGTGTGCTCAAGAAAATGCTGGTTGCAATTTGCTTCGGAAAGGCCGCCGCCTGATGGATCATTCTGTGTATCCTCAAGATGCGCTTCAAGGTTTGCTTGCATTAAGAATAATTTCGCTAGACCTTGATATGGGTGAATGCTCTTTTTCACTGAGTCAAGTACGTAATTTGATATTAGAGTGGAGGAGGTTGAATCTTTGCAGATGCCATCGATACGAACGTTCGTGCCGCTAACCCAAAGTGGCCCAACCAGACAGTTGCTGATTGAACTGTCAGAAATCTGAGCCGCAATGCCTGAAAATTGCAACGGATTGTTTCTGGCATTAGCATAAAGTAATTTCCCCGAAACCGTACAGGATGTGACGCTGCTACCGGCTGTCAGCATTCTGGTGATCCCTCCGGCAAGAAGATTTGCATCACCTTTGTAATTAATCACAACCTGACAATTCGTAATTGTGCAATTCGATGCAATATCCGGGATAAGAATGGCACTGCTGCGGCAGGCCTGGATAGTGCAATCCTCGGCCGACGGAGCAATGCCGGCAGACTGACAGTCAGTGATGTCGCAAGCAGTTATTTTTTTGTCAAAAAGGGGTTGATTGGAACTACACGCCAAAATCTCGCACTTCTCGGCCGTTGCAGCCAAAGAGAGATCAGCTAATTGAACAAGCTGGATGCTGGAGCCAGGCTGTAAGCTGTCAAATAGCGTTTTGTTATCTGTGTGCCCTTTAATGGTAAAGCTGCCGCCATTGTAGTGCCCCTTGAACGGCATGGCGTGCCAAGTCTTGAGTGCGGAGATGTCAATATCCGCAGTCTGCTGAAAATAGTACCCTTTCAACCCGATATCGGGTTGGCCTAGCCAAAGCAAGTCATTGATATTTCTGATCAATACTGGGTCTTTGGGTGTGCCACTTCCGAGGTATGTCGTAAGGATGTTGCGTGTGGTCGAGTGTGTACTTGGCGTGGCTAGCGGTGAGTCTGCATCCGGCACCACCTGCGGCAAAGTCAGGCTCTTGCGCTGCAGTGTATTGCGCAACAGATCCACAACCTTGCCAGCATTGTCCGGGTGGCTCCACAGGCAATCTTTCAGCAGTAGCAGATCTGACAGATCGACTTCCGTCCGCTCGTTGGTGGCTGCAGAGACCCGCAGCAGAGACAGTATTTTTATCAACCGCCGGTCGGACAACTGCTCGCGCCGGTCTTCCTTGAACATCTCCCGCAGTTGAAGCCAGATACTTTCGATGCATTCACGCACGGCCAGGGGGAGTGTGACGGCCTGGGCGGCATGCCTGATAGCGGCCAGATCCTCCGCGCTCAGCCGGCCCTGAACGTCAGCACCGGCCGACACCTCAAACAGGCGTGAAAGACTATCTTCCGGCACATAGCCGACATAGCAGCGGACAAGAAAGCGGTCGTACAGGGCATTCAGCTCTTCTTGCCCGGTAGGCAGCTCGTTAGAGGCCGCGATGAGTGCCTGTAGCGGCACCTTTTCGGCCTGGCTGCCGTTGTGATAAACCCGCTCGTTCAGAATGGTCAGAAGCGCATTCAGAATGGACGAGCTGGCCTTGAAAATTTCATCCAGAAAGGCAATGCGTACTGTGGGAAGGTAGCCTTCGGTGTTGCGTTTGAAGCGATCTTGTTTCAGCTCGCTGATGGATAGGGGGCCAAAAATTTCTTCCGGCGTGGAAAACTTGGTCAGCAGGTATTCGAAGTAGTCGCTTTTTGAAGGCTTGCCGCTTTTGAAGCAGTCTGCAATGCGGCGGGCAATCATGCTTTTGCCGGTTCCCGGCGGGCCGATCAGGAGCAGGTTTTCGCCGGCCAGTACCGTGAGTAGTGCAAATTTCAGTGCATCTTCCCGATCAACCAGCCCTTGGTTGAGCTCTTTGAGTAGCGATTGAAGTCTTTGTCTCATGAATGTGAACGCCTGCGAATGGAGTGGCCGCCTGGAAAGGGTTGGCAGAGTGCATTATTTTATCAGTTTAATTTATTGGCATAATATATACAAACAGACTTAAGGCCATGCATCAGGCCCGCTGCTCGCGACAGCGTAGTGTCACAAGCCAGCAGCGGCTCCGCCGACAGGTCGGCCAGAAGCGCGGGGCCGACAAGTGTTTATCTGTTTTGACATAAGGCAATCAATGATCCGGCAAATAGTAGAGGTAGGCGGCAAGCGCTACGAGGTGACGTGTGTGGACTTGGGCGATCACGTCAAAGTCTATGGCGAGCGGGGCGAGCAGCAGGTGAACAAACACGGCTTTTCGACAGAAAAAGCGCTGTGGCATGCCGTGAACAATCTGGTCAGGGCTGGCGCGGTGGACCCGCTGGATGATGAGGGGCAAGCATGACGGCGGAAGAGGTGACTGTGCTGGCTGATTTGCTACAGAAGGTACCGCCTTACGTGTTAGGTATTGTGCTGTGCTTGTACATTCTTCAGGTATGGATGAATCAGGGTTTTTCCCGCCTCATGGAGCCCGTGTATTTCAGGCGCAATCGCCGGCGCGAGCTGCTGGACGCCTACCTGGCAGCCCATGGTAACGATGGTACGGCCCCCGAGATGCTGGCCGTGATGTCAGACATGCGGGATGCGCTCTACTTTTACGAGGCTACCGGTATCCATGAAGAGAAGAAATGGCGTGACAGGCTGGTAAAGCTGCATGAGCAGACCTCGCCAAGCGTGTCGTGGCGCACTATCCGGTATGCCAAAGAATACTTGCGCCCGGTTGGCGCCGATGGGCTGGTGGTGCCACCATTCAACTGGTTTGAGCAGCTGGCAATGGTGTGGACGGGTGTCATGACCCTGCTGCTTCCTGTGCTATGTGCCGCCTATCTCTATGCACTGCAAAGCACACTCCTGCAAATCATTGCCACTGGAGACGTAGACAAAGTGGCTAGCCTTGCGTTGGCTAGCCTGATGCTTGTCGCTGCCTTTGCTGTCAACATCAAATCATTTCTACCTTACCTGGCCGCCCGGAAAATCCGCAAAGAACTTAGTACACAGTCCTAAGCCGAGCGCCAGGAGCTTGTTAGCCAAGATGGCGGTTTCTTGGCACCTGCAATTAATTTAATAAGGATGCCCGAATATGTTGATAAGCCCTGCCGACCTGAAGAAATTTGAGAAAAAATTCGATCCTGCCTATGAGGATAGGGCAGTGATTGCGCGAGGGCAGTTTTTGCAAAGCTATCCTCTGGATAGTCTGGCCCATATCACGCTGGATGATTATGTAATCGGAAAAGGTACGCCAACATTTTGTGCTTGGGTGGAGGCAAAAACCAGACCGTGGGCTAACATGCAGGGTGCAACTTCAAAGAAATTTGGTATTTACTTCGGGAAAACAAAATCTGACCCAAGTGTGCGGTATCGATTTTCCAAGAAGTTTGGAGAAACAACAAATGAGGCCTTTGCTGTAGTAAAGCAAGCACTATTGAGTCTTGTTGAGTCAGGTCGGTCAAAGAACTTTAGAGAGATTGATGCAAACCCGCTTTCCCAGATGTTCAAGGCGAAGATATTGAGTCTTTATTTTCCTGACGACTATCTGAATATATGCAGTGCTGAGCATCTTGAGGAGATCGCTTTGGCAATAGGCATTCCGGAGCAGCAGTTCACCAGCACCTACCAGCACCTGCTGGCAAAAGAAAAGTTGAAGAGTGATATAACGAAGAGTTGGAGTAATCCAAAGTTTATGTCATTCCTTTATGCGAAATTTATTGGCGGAAACCTTGAAGAAGATCGTGGTGGTGTAGTTGAGAAGCCGAAGGAGAAAAGTAACCGCAGAGTCGATTTTGAGGAAATTGCTGAAATAAGGAATGAGATCGGAAAACTCAGTGAAGAGTTTGCTATTGAGTGGGAGAGAAACCGATTGATCGGCCTTGGCTATCCCGAGCTGGCCAAGAAAATAAAAGATCGGCGTCAGTCGCCATCCTATGGTTATGATTATCTTTCATTCAGTGCTCCAGGGCATGAGCGATTTATCGAGGTAAAGTCGGCTGGCAAAGATCGGCGGGGCGGTAGCTTCCGCTTTTACCTGTCCGAGAACGAACGTGCCGTTTCGGAGTCTGCCACCGCCAAAGATGATTATTATTTCTACTTGGTGTTTTTTGACAAGACCGGTAAACCATGCGATGTGCTGGTGAAACAGGCGAAAGATATGTATGAGAATAGTGAAATGACCCCGTGCGCTTACGTGGTGCGTTTTGATCGTAATGAATAGGACGCCCGTATATTGAAAAAGGCCACCGGCTGGGGTGGCCTTTTTCTTGCCGGCATTCATGCCGGCCGGCAGTACACCCAGTGGCGGTGGCCTTGGCTGTCTGGCGGTAGCCGCCGTTTCACCCAGCCCAGGCGGGCCATGGCCTGGCCGATGCGGGTGGCGGTGGCGCGGTCGGTGGTGGCTGCGCTGCCGGGCAGGGCGGCCATCATGTCTTCGGTAGTGAACTGTCGCAGGTGGGCCTGCGGGGGTTCGGCCAGCCAGCGCCGCAGCTGGTTGACCAGCGCGTCTTCCGGCTGCGGGGTGGTAAACGGCCGGCGGGTGGCGTGGGGCGGGCTGGCCGGTTGTGGTGTGTAGACGCTACCCGCTGGTGCCGGGCCCTGTGCCGGCTTGGCTGCCGTGTCGATGGTCAGGCCCATGGCCGCCAGCAGATCCACGCCGGTATGGTGTAGCGTGGTGTGGTTGGCCGCTTGCAGGGTGGCGCCGGGCGGTAGCTGTAGCTGGCTGGCGGTTTTCAGGATGCCGTTAAAGCAGCGGGCGGCGGCCAGCACCTGGCGCACACGCTGCTGTACCGATGCCAGCGGCGGCGCCTCGCTTGGCTGCTTGGCCTGCTGCGCATGCAGCGCCTTTTCGCACTGGATGAAGTAGCGCCGCGCCTCGCGGCCTTTCTGGTTGCGCTCTACCATGGCCAGCTCCTTGGCCATATCCAGTGTCAGGTGGTATTCCTTGCTGCGGCGGTCGCCGCCTCTGCCCACTTGTTGATTCGCCAAAATTGGCGAATCAACTGTCCAACCTGTGTTTTGATTTTCCAGATTTGGAAAACCAATCACATAGTCCTGATTTTCAACGAATCCGTACTGCTGGATCCGCTCCTGAATCCATGCGGCAAATACCTTGCCTACTTCCAAGAACGCATGCAGCTCGCGGGCGTTTACGGTCTGGATGGCGTCGTCGCCGATGCGCCGGGTAGAGAGGGGGATAAGGGGTTGCATCACACGCTCCTTGCAAGGTTGGCCGCATGCTGCGGGCGCAGCCGGCCGGACAGGGCGGCAAACAGTTGCCGGCCCGGTAAAGGGGTGGTGTGCCTGTGGCGCAGGGGCGGCCGCCACGCGTGCGCGGGCCATCGGCTGGCCGCGTGGCTGGCGTGGGGTACGGCGCTATCCGGTGCGGGCAGGCACCGGACGGGCTTACGCGTGCGGCCTGCGGCTTGTCCGCGGGTAAGCGGGGCGCAGCCTGGCCAGGCTGGCGCGGCTGTCTTCGCGGATGCCGTCGAGGGTGTTGCGGTAGTCTTCCATCAGGTGCGTGGCAATCAGCATCAGGCTTTTGGTGTGGCCAGCGGCCGTGGTGCCTGGCTGGCTGCCCAGCTGTTCTACCGCATAGAGCAGGGCGGCAAGCAGATCGATGGATTCCATGCCGATATGGCAGGCGTCTTCAACGTGGGTGAGCAGTTGCCGCGCTGGGGCGGCGATAACGGGGGTATACGCAGGCATGGTGGCCTCCTGTGCTAATGAGGCCTGCCGTCCGCTGTCAATCGGAGGTGGCAGGCGCGTGGCAGGGTTGACAGACCGGCGCACAGGGAACCGGCAGCCCGAAGGCTCCCCACCACGGCCCACCATAGAAAAGGCGCACGCGTGGCGTGTTACGGACAAAAAAATACCGCTCTCGCGGCGGTGTCCGCCTGTGCAATTCGAGCTGTCAAACCCGGTGCCGCTATTGAACGACACAGCAGGATTGTGCGCCCAGGTTGGCCGCAGCGTCAATAGGAGGAAAGGCAGAGCTGGTGAACTTGGTTTTTGTGTCACCAGAGCTATATCAAAATCTCATGTGCTGTGAAAGTTCGTTGAATAATTTTCTTACTTCGTCTAAATATTCATGTTTTAAATTCAATTCCTTATTTAGCAGTCCGTTAACTTCTTCAGTTGCTTTTCTTGCTTTTTTTGTCCGTATATCTTTGGCAGGAATGCATGCAAAGTGGAAATCTGGAAAATCATCTGCCAGTGAGGTGCGTAATGCATCCTTGTCATTGTCAAGTATGGCTGCAACTTTTTGATAACCAAGATCTGACAGGATGGTGCATAAATGCTTTATATTGTCAGCGCCGCCAGCACCCCAGCCAAAAAAGCTTCCGGTGATTTCTGATTGTGCTTGCTCTGCAACATGAGGTAGTAGCAATACATCCTCTTGGCCTTCGGTTAAAATAATTTGATCTTCCAGGAAGAAAAGTTCACGTGCATCCAGACCAAAAACATGTGGGTTGTATATATTGCCTTCTGACAGCCTTTGTATAGAATGTTTCGTCGTGCTTGATGCTTGATGTACTTTGGTTCCTTGGGGGCCGGTCACCACCCTGATAATATTTCCACCATTTCGCAAGGATTTAAGATCAATGAAATAGGGTGAGTGGGTGGCTATGATAATCTGCCTGTCTTGTGCGTATTTTGATAATAGCTTGGAGAGTCTTTTTTGTAGTGCAGGATGAAGAGATAGCTCCGGCTCGTCAATAACAATGGCATCACCGGGGGCTGAGTCGTAAAGAGAGTCGACTATGGCAAAAATACTGACAATGCCTTCGCCCATGCCATCACTGGAGTGTCCTGCGTTGCCATTAAAGAATTTCAAAAAATAACTGCCCTGATCGGACAAGTCAATTGACCACTCTGGCATGTATGTTAGCACTTCGCTTAGGATATTGTTAAACTCAGTGGGTTCCTTTATTATATTGAAAAGTCTGTACTCAAAATTGCTTAGAGTGGATGTGCGCTGATGTGGCAGCGAAGTGTTTGTCAGGTGGTCTTTTCTATTAAATTCTGACTTTGCGAAATATGGGTTAAACATGCGGCGAGAAGGAAGAATGAATATCTCATACTCTTCATCTTTTCCTTCTCTAATGGTTTCGCTTGACCCCTTTTTAATTGACTTAATCGATTCTTCTTTTCCGGCTATGATGTATTTTATGTCGACTTCTTCTATGCTTGCGTTTCGCGTTCCCGATGTAAAGCTCGGCGAATTGTAACCGGAGCGAGCTTTAAGGCACTCAATGATTGAGGATTTTCCTGAGTTGTTTGGTCCGGTAATGATGGTTAGGCCACTGCCTGGCTCTCCGTTAGGAATTGCAAAATCTATCGTTGCCCGCTCTTTGAACCCCCGGTAGCCCAAAATCTCCATTTTTTGGATGTGTTTGATCGACATTTCTTGCTCCAGAATACTAATGCTCAGCATTGAAGGTTGGTTTGAAATTTAAGAAATTCAGAAAGTACGCTGCTTAAAGGTGAGTTTTATAGATCCTCACTGGTTTTGAGCTGTATTTATATTTGCATTGTTACATGTCCCAGCATCTCGACTTGCTCTTTGTATGCTGTGTATGAAAATTCATCTTGGTGTATTCTGTTAAGCAGTGCGACTCCGTTTGCTTTCTGGTTTGAAATTTGCGATGAGCTACAGTAATAAGAAAATAGCATGACTGTTGGAATTGAATGAAGGCCATTCCCTAGGTCTGCACAGAACTCTGCATTTTCGGAATCATATGTTTTTGCTCTTAGGGCAGTGGCAAATCGGTTGTCCGTGGAGTGAAGTGTAACAGTTATATTCTTTTGTTGGGCGAACAGTAACGGCATCAGGCAGCCGATGTGTAATTGTTGGTTGCCAGTATTGATACGGCCGTTAAGCAAATACAGCTTGAAGCAAACCTGTTCAATGTCACGTGGCGTCAGGCCAAAAGAGTGGGATAAATCGTTCAGGTATGTGGTGATCTTGTCGGAACCTGGGAGGTATAGTTTCTCTGTCAGCTTGCCATATCTGTTGAGATGTACCTCCCATAGCTCTGCCGATACCGTGACTTTTACTTTGTAATCCACGTCAAAAAACCGCTGCAAGTAATGACGGCTGTCGAATGACTCGCCGTAAATCACCTTGATCGAGTTGATCAGCTCTTCCTTGTTGACTGCTACCAGAAAGCAAATGCCATCTACTTGAAAGATATGTTTGATCGCCTCTAGCAATTCGATGGAAAAGTTTGGCCGGCAACGATCCAGCTCGTCAACGAGTATGAAGATGGGTTTGGGGGGGCTTTCTTGGCTTTGGTAAAGGTCCAGCAGGCTCTTTCTTAGAAGGGCAACTTGCTCTTTCAAGTCTTTGTGTTGGGTAAACAGGTCTTTGGTGAATTCCGGGGAGGCGCCTTCTCCTATCTCGCCATTGGCTGCCTCAACAAGGTCGTCAATGGCCGCGCCGGATAGCTTCTTGAGTGCAGCGGCAAAGAATACTTTTGATACATCCCAGGCGATGCGCTTTGCGCTTTTCTTGAAATCTGCCACCTTTTCATTGCCTGTGCCGAACAGGCTTTCTATCTGATCGCCCATTTCGGCGAGAAACGACGACAGCGCATCTTTGGAGTAGTCGTTTTCCCACGCGTTAAAGCGCAATACCTTGTAGCCCGCACGCCCCAGGTTTTCTGCTATGCCATTCAGCAAGTAGGATTTGCCGCCGCCCCACGGGGCGTTGATCGCCATTACCAGGCCATTTTTGCCGGTTACCACACCTTCGTCGTGAATCTTGCGGGCGGTGTCAATAATGATTTCGGCGTCTAGTTGTCTATTGAGCTTGTCGTTTTTCCAGTGGCTCATTGTTTCGCTTTCGTTTGCAGCAGGGGTGTTAGGCGCATGGCCAAGTTTGTTCTGGCCACCTTGAGCCAGCGCGCGCAGGCTCAAGGCGGTGCTGGCGGCTGTACGCGCTTGGTATGGCAACTGCGCCGTGCCATCTTATTGGCATGAAGCTACCACAAAATGCCTGATGAATGATTGACGGGTGCCAATGCTTTATAGATGTCTATCCGGCGCCAGCTGCGGCGCGTGTGGCTGGCTGTTTGCGGCCGACGCTATCCGTGCATCTGCGCTGGTTTTGTGCGTTGTCACGGTTGGATACGCATTTATCGAGTAGGCTTTATAAGAGAATGCCTTGTCAAAATCGTGCTTTAACTCATTGATTTTTAAAGGGTGTATCAGGCGGTTTTGTGCTGTTTCGGTGTCTGCAAAATAAGGCTAAGTGCTTGATAAAACTATGAATTCCATCTCTGTGCTTACCTATAACCTGCACAAAGGCATGTCGCCGCTGGGCGGGAGCGTGCGCTTGTCGCAAATGGCGGCGGCGCTGCAGCAGCTGGATGCAGACGTGCTGTGCCTGCAGGAGGTGCAGGGCCGGCACCAGCGGCGCCAGCTACGGCATGATGGTTGGCCGCAGCACGATTATCTGGCGACTGCGCTGGCGCGGCAGGCGTGCTACGGCATGAACGCCCGCTACGATCACGGCCACCACGGCAATGCGGTGCTGGCGCGCTTTCCGCTGGCGATGGCGGCCAACCATGACCTGTCGGTAAACCGGCTGGAGCAGCGTGGGCTGTTGCATACGGTGGTCCAGCCGCCGGGTTGGCCGCAGCCGCTGGCCTGCCTGTGCGGCCATTTCAATTTGCTGGCGCACGATCGCCGCCGCCAGTACCGCGTGCTGCTGGATTACCTGGCGCAGCATGTTCCGCCAGACATGCCGCTGATCCTGGCTGGCGATTTCAACGACTGGCGCAGCGAGGCCGACCGCCATCTGCTGGCCGAAGGCGGGCTGCAGGAAGCGCACGCCAGCGTGCACGGCCGCCACGCGCGCAGCTTTCCTTCCGGTTTGCCGCTACTGCCGCTGGACCGCATTTACATACGCGGCCTGCACGTGGCCGAGGTGACGGTGTGCCGCGGCGCGCCGTGGTCGGCGCTGTCCGACCATCTGCCAGTGCTGGCACGGCTGCAACTGGCAAGCTGAAGCCGGCACCACGTAGCGTGCAGCCGGTGATTGCAGGCCATTTATTTCATTTCATTAACGAGTATGAACCGCAGTGCAAAAAGCGCTGGTTCGTTATTGCAAATCATTCCCGTTGTCTCTAACATCGCCGCTCGCTGTACAAGCCAGCCGTGCGCGCACGGCAAGCCAGTCAGTTCCCTTTGTCATCACAAACCGAACCCGTACATGGCTTTCCGACTCTTTTCGCGCCGCGCCCCTGCTGCGGCCAACCCTGCTGGCGGCATCGCGCTGCGCACCCTGTTGCAATGGCACTGGATCACTTCGGCTGTCTGTCTGGGCGGCATGCTGCTGTTTGCCATCACCGGCTTCACGCTGAACCACGCCAGCCAGATCGAAGCCAAGCCCGTCATCCACAACCAGCAATTCCCGCTGCCCAAGGCGCAGGCCGAGCGCCTGCAACTGTTGGCCGAAGCCGAGGCGCCGCCGCCGGTATTGCCGCAGGAAACCCGCACCTGGCTGGCCGGCCTGTGCCGCTGCCAGGTGGACGAGGCGGTGCCGGAATGGTCTGCCGACGAGGTTTACCTGCCGATGCCGCGCCCCGGTGGCGACGCCTGGCTGCGCGTCAGCCTGGCCGACCAGGTGGTGGAGTACGAAGTCACCGACCGTGGCTGGCTGGCCTATTTCAACGACCTGCACAAAGGCCGCCACACCGGCGATGCTTGGCGCTGGTTTATCGACGCTATTGCCATCGGCAGCGTGGTGTTCTGCGTTACCGGCCTGCTGATCCTGCAAAAACACGCCGGCAACCGCCCGTCTACCTGGCCGCTGTTCGGCCTGGGCCTGTTGCTGCCTGTCCTGATTGCCTTACTGACCATCCATTAAGCCGACATGAACCCGACTTCTGCTTCCCCCCGTCGCCGCAGCGGCAAGCGCATTGCGCTGGCCGGCGGTATTGTTGCCGCCCTGGCGGCTGCCGGCTGGTATGGCTGGCAGCACTACCACGCCCAGGACGATGCGCTGTCCCGTTACCTGATCGCCACCGTGCAGCCGGGCGACATCGAAGACCTGGTCACCGCCACCGGTAGCCTGCAACCCAGCGACTACGTTGACGTCGGCGCCCAGGTGTCCGGGCAGCTGGAAAAGATCTACGCCGAAGTGGGCTCGGTGGTGAAGAAGGGCGACCTGCTGGCCGAGATCGACTCTACCGTCTACCGTGCCACCGTAGATGCCCGCCGCGCGGCGCTGAAAAACCTGCAGGCTACGCTGGTGGCCCGCGAGTCCGACCTGCAGCTGGCCGAGCAGCAACTGCAGCGCCAGCAGAACCTGGCGCGCGACAGCGCCACCAGCGACGACAGCCTGCAGCAGGCGCAAGCCAGCCTGCGTAGCGCCCGCGCCCAGGTGGCGTCGGTGCAGGCGCAGATCGAGCAGGCCGAGTCTACGCTGCGCGTCGATGAAACCAGCCTCAAGTATTCGCAAATCCTGGCGCCGATGGACGGCGTGGTGGTGTCGATCTCGCTGAAGCAGGGCCAGACCATCAACGCCAGCCAGTCGTCGCCCACGCTGCTGCGCATTGCCGACCTGTCCACCATGACGGTGCAGACCCAGGTGTCCGAGGCCGACGTCACCCGCCTGCGCCCCGGCATGCCGGTTTACTTCACTACGCTGGGCAGCCGCAACCGCCGTTACCAGGGCGAGCTGCGCAAGGTGGAACCCACTCCCACGGTGAACAACAACGTGGTGCTGTACAACGCGCTGTTCGACGTGAAGAACCAGCAGCGCAACCTGCTGCCGCAAATGACGGCGCAGGTGTTCTTTGTGGCAGCCGAAGCGCACGACACGCTGGTGGTGCCGGCCGGCGCGGTGAAACTGGCGCGCATGGCGCCGGGTAGCCGTCGCGGCCAGCAGGAAGCGTCCGGCCCGGCCGGCGAGCCGCCGCGTGGCGAGGCCAGTGCCGGCCATGGCCAGACGCCGCAGGCCGGCGCCACGGGGCCGGGCAAAGAGGGCAAGGACGGCAAAGCGGCGGCTGCGGCCAACCATCAAGAAACCAAGCGCCAGGCGCCGCCGGCCAACGCGGCGATGGGCGCAGGCAGCATGCCGCCACCACCCGCCGGTGAACGCCCGGCCGGCTTTGGCGATGCGCCGCTGTCCGACGCCGAGCGCGAAGCGCGGCGCAAACAGTTTGAAAGCATGACGCCGGAACAACGCGAAGCGTGGCGTGCCCGCCGCGCCGAGCAGCGCCAGGCGCAGGGCGAGGGCGGCATGCCGCCGGCCGGTGCGCGTGGTGGCGCCACGCAGCAAGCCGCTGCGGCCAACCCGGGCAAAACGGACAAAGCCGGCAAGGCGGCCACCCCTGCTGCCGACACCGCCCGCGTCAAGCCGCGCACGTTGCCGGTGTGGAGCGGCGTCGGCAGCGGCGGCCGCCAGCAGCGCGTGCGCGAAGGCACGGTGCGCGTGGTGTTGCCGGACAACAGCATCGTGGAGCGCAAGGTAACGGTGGGCATTACCGACCGCGTCAGCTACCAGGTGCTGGGCGGCCTGAAGCCGGGTGAGCGCGTGATCGTGGGCGAGAAGGCGCAAGACAAGGAAGCGGCACGCAAGAGCAGCAACCGTAACGCCGAGATGGGCCCGCCGCCGGGCATGGGCGCACCGGGCATGGGGGCCGGCCGATGAGCCAGCAGCCAGCCGTACCGCTGATCCAGCTGTCGGCGGTCACCAAATCCTACCGCCAGGGCGAGTTGGAAAGTACCGTGCTGCACGGCATCGACCTCGCCATCCACGAAGGCGAGTTTGTCGCCATCGTCGGCGCGTCGGGTTCCGGCAAGTCCACGCTGATGAACATCCTGGGCTGCCTGGACCGCCCCGGCAGCGGCCGCTACCTGTTTCGCGGCCAGGACGTCAGCGGCCTTAACCGTGACGAACTGGCGCGCTTACGGCGCGAAGAGTTCGGCTTTGTGTTCCAGAGCTACCACCTGATCGCCGCCGGCACGGCGGTGGAAAACGTGGAGATGCCGGCCATGTACGCCGGCGTGCCGCACGCCGAGCGCCGCGCCCGCGCCGTGCAGCTGCTGCGCGAGCTGGGGCTGGAAGAGCGCTTGTACCACCGCCCCAGCCAGCTGTCTGGCGGCCAGCAGCAGCGGGTGTCGATTGCGCGCGCGCTGATGAACGGCGGCCGCATCATCCTGGCTGACGAACCCACCGGCGCGCTGGACAGCAAGAGCGGCGCCGACGTGATGCGCCTGCTGAAAGACCTGTCGCAACGCGGCCATACCGTGATCCTGATCACCCACGCCGCCGAAGTGGCTGCCCACGCCAGCCGCGTTATCGAAATCCGCGACGGCCATATCCTCAGCGATAGCGGCCGCCACGGCGAGCTGGCGGCCAACTACCAGCCGCCGCTGGTGCACCGCGCTTTCAGCACGCTGGCCGATCTGGCCGAAACCGTGCGCCTGGCGTTGCGCTCGCTGCGCGGCAACCTGTTCCGCGCCGTGCTGACGCTGCTGGGCATCGTCATCGGCGTGGGCTCGGTGATTACCATGATGGCCATCGGCGACGGCGCCAAGCAGCGCGTGGTGGACAATATCAGCGCCATGGGCAGCAATTTGCTGCTGGTACGCCCCGGCGGCAGCAACCAGCGCGGTTTCAGCCCGTCCACGCTGGTGCTGGAAGACGTGGCCGCCATCAACAAGCAGGTAGACAACGTGCTGGCAGCGGTGCCGGAGCAACAAACCAGCGTCACGCTGCGTGCCGGTGAAAACGACGTCAGCACCACGCTGATCGCCACCTCGGCCAGCTACCCGCTGGCGCGCAACTGGCCGCTGTCCAGCGGTACCTTCTTTACCGAAGAGGACGACGACAGCTACGCCGGCGTGGCGGTGCTGGGCAAGACCGCGGCGGAAAACCTGTTTCCCGGCAACCCCAGCCCGCTGGGCGAGTTCGTGATGGCCAATAACGTGATGCTGCAAGTGGTGGGCATCATGAGCCGCAAGGGCGCCTCGCCCAGCGGTACCGACCAGGACGACGTGATCATCGTGCCGTACGCCACCAACAACCTGCGCATCTCTGGCGCGCGCAGCCTGCGCAACGTCAACGTGGCGGTGAAGGATGTGGCGCGTATCGATGAAACCCAAGCGGCGGTAGAGCAGCTGCTGGCCGAGCGCCACGGCAAGGTGGATTTCCAGATCCGCAACATGGCGTCCATCATCGCTACCACCGAGGAAACGCAAAACACCATGACGCTGCTGCTGGGCGCCATTGCGGCCATCTCGCTGCTGGTGGGCGGCATCGGCGTGATGAACATCATGCTGGTGTCGGTGACCGAGCGTACCCGCGAAATCGGCATCCGCATGGCTACCGGCGCCCGCGAGCGCAATATCCTGCAGCAGTTTTTGATCGAGGCGCTGGTGGTGTCGGCCATCGGTGGCGCCATCGGCGTGGTGGCCGGCCTGGGCACCGCCTGGCTGATCGCTGCGTTCGATACCCCGGTCAAGATCACCGTCATGCCCATCGTGCTGGCCTTTGGCTGCGCGTTTTCCACCGGCCTGCTGTTCGGTTACCTGCCGGCGCGCAAGGCTGCCCAGATGGACCCGGTGGCGGCACTGGCGTCGGATTAGGAGTCAAGCATCATGCGTTATCAAGCTTTTACCCTGTCGCTGCTGGCCGCTGCCCTGGCCGGTTGCGCACAAACTACGCCGCCGCAGGACGTAGCCCAGGCCTTGCCGGATGCCTGGCAGGCGCCGGCGGGCGCCCGTGGCAACGCCAGCGTGCTGGACGACCGCTGGTGGCAGCTGTTCGGCTCGGCCGAGCTGAACCGGCTGGTAGAGCAGGCGTTGCAAGGCAGCCCGGATCTGGCGCAGGCAGTGGCCCGCGTGCAGCAGGCGCAAGCCAGCGCCGACAGCGCGGCGGGCAGCCTGTTTCCGTCGGTTAGCCTGAGCGGCAGCAGCAGCCAGCGTGAAACCGAAACCGCCGCTGGCGCCCGCAGTAGCAGCAAGAGCAGCAGCCTGGCGGTCGGCCTTAGCTACGAAGTGGACCTGTGGGGCAAGGTGGCCGCCAGCCAGCGCGCGGCGGCGGCCAACCTGCAGGGCAGCCGCTACGACCTGGCCACCGCACGCCAGACGCTGGTGGTGGCGGTGGTCAACGCCTACTGCCAGCTGCAGGCGGTGCGCGAGCGGCTGACGCTGGCGCAGGCCAATCTGCGCGACAGCCGCCAGTTGCTGGACATCAGTGAAGCGCGCTTGCGCCACGGCGCCGCCACCGAGCTGGACGTCAGCCAGGTGCGCAGCAGTTGGCTGGCGCAGCAGGCCACGGTGCTGAGCCTGCAAAACCAGCAACAGCCGCTGTTGAACACGCTGGCCATTCTGGCCGGCCAGCTGCCGCAGGGCTTCAGCGTGGCCAGCGAGCCGCTGCTGGAGCTGCGGGTGCCGGACGTGCCGGCCGGCCTGCCGTCCGAGGTGCTGCGCCGCCGGCCCGACATCGCAAAAGCGGAAAGCGAGCTGGAAGCCGCGGCGGCCAACCTGGACGCCGCCCGTGCCGCGCTGTACCCCAGCCTGCAGCTGTCCGGTAGCGCCGGGCTGGCCTCTAGCGCCTTGCTGTCGCTGTCCGGCGCGACGCAAACCCTCAGCCTCGGTGCCAGCCTGGCGCAAACGCTGTTTGATGGCGGCAAGCTGCGCGCGCAAGTGGCCAGCAGCCAGGCCGCCCGCCAGCAATTGCTGTACGGCTACCGCAAGAGCACGCTGACCGCGCTGGGCGAGGTGGAAGACGCGCTGAACGCGGTGGCGCTGGCGCGACAACAGGAGCGCCTGCAACAGCAAAGCAGCCGCGAAGCCGAGCGCACGCTACAGCTGACGCGCATCCGTCAGCAGCAGGGCCTGGTAGATATGGCGACCTTGCTGACGGCGCAGAAGAGCCACGCCAGCAGCCGCGACAGCCTGCTGCAGCAACGGCTGGCGCGCCAGCAAGCGGTGGTGACGCTGATCAAGGCGCTGGGCGGCGGCTGGCAGCCCGAGGCGTAGTTTGACCAGAGTGGCCACGCCGTGTCGGCGTGGCCGCAGCAATGAGCAGCGATTGCATGCATTTTGCATGGCTGGTGTCGTGTTTTTTATATATGATAATGGTTCTCAAATAGATTATTATTACGAAAATGAACGCACCGCATCTGTTCCCGCTGGCCTTGTTGCTCAGCCTGCCGGCCATGGCCGAAGTCAACCTGGTGTACCACGTCGATCTGCAGCTGCAGGCTGGCCGCAGTACGCAAGACATGACGCGCGACATCCTGCTGGAAGACGACAGCGACGTGGCACGCAACCGCGTACGCCAGCTGGAGTACCGGCCCGAAACGCAAACCGTCACCGTGCTGGAGGCCTACACCGTGCTGCCCGACGGCCGCCGCGTGCCGGTACCGGCCAGTGCGATGACTGACCAGCCGTACAGCAAGGGGCAAGACAACCCTTACACGCAAAGCATGCGCAGCCTGGACATTGCCTTTCCGCAGGCAGGCAAAGGCGCACGCGTGGTGTATCGCTTCCGTACCGACAGCCAGCGGTTACCGCTACAGGCAGCGCAGGGCGACTTCTACCCGGCCAGCGTCAAGAACCTGCGTTCGGTGCGCTTCAGCCTTGGCGCGCCGGCCAGCTCGGGCCTGAAAGTGGCGGCCAATGCCGACATCCGCGAGCAGGCGCCGGCCGATGGCCGCGTGCAATGGCAGGCGCAGTGGCAGTTAAACGGCGACGACGCGCAGCCGGTGCCGCACTTTGCCTACTCGGCCTACCGGGACTGGTCGGCGCTGGGTCAGGCCTATGCACAGCTGTGGCCGCTGCCGCAGCCGTCAGCTGCCGTCAAGGACAAGGCCGCGCAGCTGGTAGCCACCAGCGATGGTGAGCGTCTGAAAGAGATGCAGGCGCTGTACCGCTGGGTGGCCGAGCTGCCAGCCCCGTACCTGGCCTACAGCAGCCATGCGCTGCAACCGCGTGCTGCTGAGCAGGTGCTGGCGCAGGGCTACGGCAATAGCCGCGACAAGGTCGCGCTGCTGCAGGCGCTGTTGGCCGCTCGCGGTATCGACAGCTACCCGCAGCTGGCCCGGCGCCATCGCAGCGCGCTGCCACTGTTGCCCACCAGCCTGGCGTTTGATTACGTGCTGTTGCACGTGCCGGCGCAGGGCAGCATGCGGGCGCAGTGGCTGGACCCGGCCGAGCGTGTCAGCGCAACGGCGTTAACCATGCTGCCTGTTGTGCCAGACGTCACGCCGCTGCCGTTTGGCAGTTTCAGCCAGGCACTGATGGGCAGCCCGCAGTTACCGCTGCGGGCACCGTACGACCCGCGGCCGCTGTAAACCGATTTTGCATTGCAGCCTGGCTGCACTTTATCCACCCCCCTCCTAGCGAGTTTGAGCATGAAATACCGTTACCCCGTGGCGCTGGCGCTGGCGTCTGCTGCCGCACCAGGCATGGCGGCCAACCTGGCCGTGAAAGTAGAACTGCCGCAGCTGAACGTGGCCGAGTACCACCGCCCCTACCTGGCCATGTGGCTGGAAACCGCCGACCAGCAGTTCGCCGGCAACCTGTCGGTATGGTACGACCTGAAAAAGAAAGACAACGCCGGCACCAAGTGGCTGAACGACATGCGCCAGTGGTGGCGCAAGAGCGGCCGCGAGCTGACCATGCCGGTAGACGGCGTGTCCAGCGCCACCCGCGCACCAGGCGAGCACACGCTGGTGTTTGCCGATAACAAATCGGTGCTGGGCAAGCTGGCGCCGGGTGCTTACCAAGTGGTAGTGGAAGTGGCGCGTGAAGCTGGTGGCCGCGAGCTGGTACGCGTGCCGCTGCAATGGCCGCCTAAGGGCGAAAAGCAGACCAGCGCCCAAGGTAAGGGCGAGCTGGGCAAGATCACCGTTACCGCCAAATAAGCTGGAGCACACACCATGAACAAGAAACTGCTCGCCCTGGCCGCCATGGCCCTGGTTTCGCTGTCTGCCCAAGCCCACCGTGGCTGGCTGCTGCCGTCTGCCGGCGCCATCGAAGGCGACAAGCCGTGGGTAACCGTGGACGCCGCCGTGTCCGAAGCGCTGTTCGACTTTGAGCACCAGCCGCTGAAGCTGGACGGCCTCACCATCACCGGCCCGGATGGCGCTGCCGTTAACCCGCAAAACATCACCAGCAGCCGCTTCCGCAACAGCTTCGACATCGAGCTGAAGCAGCCTGGCAGCTACCGTGTTTCGCTGGTAAGCGAAGGCGCGATGGCCAGCTACAAACTGGGCAACGAAGTGAAGCGCGTGCGCGGTACACCGGCCACCATCGACCAGCAGATTCCGGCCGGGGCCACCGAGGTGAGCAAGTCGCTCAGCGTCAGCCGTATCGAAACCTTCGTTACTGCCGGCAAACCCACTGCCGGTGTGCAACAAGCGGTTGGCAAGGGGTTGGAGCTGCAAGCACTGAGCCACCCGAACGAGCTGTTTGCCGGTGATAACAGCAGCTTCCGCCTGCTGATGGACGGCAAGCCGGTAGCCGGCATTCCGGTGAGCGTGGTGCGCGGCGGCGTGCGTCACAGTGGCCTGCTGGACGAGCAGGTGTACACCACCGACGCCAAAGGCGAGATCAAGGTGAGCTGGAAGCAGGGCGGCATGTACTGGGTGAATGCTAGTTGGCCCAAGCGCGAGGCTGCACCGCAAGGCGGCCAGCCGCCAGTAGCAGGCAAACCGGGTCAGTCGGCACCGGCAGGCCAGCCGCCGGCGATGCCGCCGTTCCGCGCCAGCTACACCGCCACGCTGGAAGTGCTGCCATAAGCACGCCGGGCGGGTCGCATGACTCGCCTGTTTTGACACGGCAGGCCGCTGGCCTGCCGCTTGACGTTGAAAGACTGCACAAAAGCATGACTGCCATCCTCATTCCCCGCCATATCGACCCGGCCTGTCCGCCGGCCAGCGCCAGCGTAGTGCGCTTTGCCGGCCACGCCATGGGCACCAGCTGGCAGGTGCTGGTGGCGATCGATGGCGAGGTCCCCGATTTTCTGGCTGCCGGCCTGCAGCAGCAGCTGGACGGCGTGGTGGCCGAGATGAGCCACTGGGAAGCCGGCTCCGACCTGGACCGCTTCAACCGTGCGCTGGCGGGCAGCTGGCACCCGCTGCCCGGCGCTTTTTTTGGCGTACTGCAGTACGCGTTGCAGGTGGCGGCCGCCAGCGACGGTGCCTACAACCCGGCCGCCGGTGCGCTGGTGAACCGCTGGGGCTTTGGCCCGGCACCGCGCTACGACGCCCCCGGCTTTGTGCCGCCGTCGGCGGACGAGGCTCGCGCCTTGCTGGCGCAGTGCCGCTGGCAGGCGCTGCAGCTGGATGTGGCCACGCGCAGCGCGCTGCAGCCGGGTGGCGTGCAGCTGGACCTGTCGTCGGTGGCCAAAGGCTTCAGTGTCGATCTGCTGGCGCGCTATCTGCGCCTGTACGGTTACCGCCACTTTCTGGTGGAAGTGGGCGGCGAGCTGCGCGGCGAGGGCATGAAGCCGGACGGCCAGCCGTGGTGGGTGGCGCTGGCGCTGCCGAACGACAGCCAAAGCGCAGGGTTGGCCGCGCCGCGGCTGGCGCTGCATGGCCTGTCGGTGGCCACCTCCGGCGATTACCTGAAGGTGTTCTGGCACAACGGGGAGCGTTGCGCGCACACGCTGGACCCGCGCAGCGGCCAGCCGGTGCGCGGCGTGGCCTCGGTGACGGTGATCCACCCCGAGTGCATGGCCGCCGACGCCTGGTCTACCGCGCTGACGGTGCTGGGCCCGCACGCCGGCATGGCGCTGGCCGAACAGCAAGGGTTGGCCGCGGCCTTCCTGCTGCGCGACGGCGAGCAGCTACAGGCGCGCTACAGCCGCGCCTTTCTGGACATGATGGAAGAGCAATGATGGAACAAGAACGCCTGATCTGGGCGGCCGGCCTGGGGCTGGCCTATGCCGGTGTGTGTGTGGCCGCCTGGCGGCAGTGGCGTCGCAGCCGGCGCGCCGCCAGCGTGGCCGCGCCGTGGCTGGTGGCCTACGCCAGCCAGAGCGGTCAGGCCGAGGCGGTGGCGCAGCAGTCGGCCGCCGCCTTGCAGGCCGCGGGCTTGGCCGTGCAGTGCCTGCCGCTGGCGCAGCTGGACGTAGCCGCCTTGCAGCAGGCCAGCCGCTTGCTGCTGGTGGCCAGTACCGCGGGTGAGGGCGAGCCGCCCGATATGGCGCGCCGTTTTGCGGCCAACCTTGCCAAGCCTGCTGCGCTGGGCGAGCTGCAGTACGCGGTGCTGGCGCTGGGCGATCGCCGCTATGCGCAGTTCTGTGCCTTTGGCCGCGCGCTGGACGCCTGGCTGGCCGATAGCGGTGCCCAGCCGCTCTACCCTTGCCTGGCAGTGGACGCGTTGGACGAGGTGGCACTGGCGACATGGCGGCAGCAGCTGGCCGAGCTGGCCGGCCTGCCGGACGGTGACATCGCTATCGATATGGCGCCGGCGGCACAGCCGTTCGCGCGCTGGCAGCTGCAGGAGCGGCGCTGCCTCAACGAGGGCAGCTGTGGCGCAGCCACCTACCACCTGGCGCTGTGGCCGGCCGACGGCGGCGCGCTGCCGCAGTGGCAGTCTGGTGACTTGGTGGAGGTGCAGGTGCCGGCCGACCCGGCGCGGCCGCGCGAGTACTCGATTGCGTCGATCCCGGCTGACGGCAGCCTGCAACTGCTGGTGCGGGTACGCGCTGACGAGCAGGGGCGGATTGGTCTGGCGTCGCAGCACCTTACCCGCGACTTGGCGCTGGGCGAGGTGCTGAATGTGCGCATTCGCCCGCACCGCCGCTTCCGCCTGGCCGACAACGCCACGCGCCCGCTGATCCTGATCGGTAATGGCACCGGCCTGGCCGGCCTGCGCAGCCACCTGCGCGCGCGCCAGCAGTTGGCCGCCGCGCAGCCGGGCTGGTTGCTGTTTGGCGAGCGCCAGGCCGCGCACGATTTCTACTACCGTCACGAGTTGCAGGCTTTGCAGCAGCAGGGCGTGTTGCAGCACGTGGATACCGCGTTTTCGCGCGATCAGGCGCAGCGCCGTTACGTGCAGCACGTACTGGCCGAGCAGGCGGAGCGCTTGCAACAGTGGGTGGCAGACGGCGCGGCCATTTACGTTTGCGGCAGCCTGGCCGGCATGGCCAGTGGCGTGGATGCGGTACTGCGCGAGGTGCTGGGCGAGGCAACGCTGGACGCGTTGGCCGCAGAAGGGCGCTACTGCCGCGACGTGTATTGATCACGCTGTCCCCGGCTTGCATCCCCCGTCTGTAGTACAGGCGGGGGATTGTTTTTCTGCCCGCCTGTTGTCTGGCGGGGTAAGGGGCAGCGATGTCTGACCAGGATTGCGCCGCGCTTGCGGCAGCAGAGTTTGGTCGCAAGGTAGCGGCCCGGCGGGCAGACAGTACCGGTTTCTGTCGGCAGTTTGTTGCTAGTGTGTGAACAAGTATTGCGTAAAATTAATGATAGTTGTTATCATTACGATGTTTTCAAGAATGTTAGCCAGCCAGCTGTAGCCCACCGCCTGGGGTATGTAATGCAGTAAGCCAGCAAAACCACTCACGACATCCCGACTGGAGAAACAATTGGCTCACTCTGCATACATCAAGAGCGGCAAGACCCTGGGTCGCCAAGCCGCTGCCATCGCGCTGCTGACCATGCCAGCCATGGTGCTGGCGCAAACCGAAGCTACCTTGCCCACCACCAAGGTAAGCGCCCCGGAACAAACCACCCCGGCCATCAAGAAAGAAAAGTCGGCGTCGCCCAAGCTGACGCAGCCGCTGGTGGATACCCCGCAGACCGTTACCGTGATCAGCAAGGAAGTGCTGCAGCAGCAAGGCGCGGTGTCGCTGATGCAAGCGCTGCAAAATACCCCTGGCATTACCATGCAGCTGGGCGAGGGTGGTGCTACTAATGCCGGTGACACGTTTTCCATGCGTGGCTTCCGATCAGAAACCAGCACCTTTGTCGACGGCGTGCGCGACCTGGGCGCGGTATCGCGTGATACCTTCAACCTGGAGCAGGTGGAAATCGTCAAAGGCCCGTCCGGCGCCGATATCGGCCGCGGTGCCACCAGCGGCTACATCAACCTGATCAGCAAGAGCGCTAACCTGGAAGACAATATCTCCGGTAGCGTCGGCGCCAGCACGGCAGATAACCAGCGCTTCACGCTGGACGCCAACAAGGTGATCGACGATACCACCGCCGTGCGCGTGAACCTGCTGCGCCAGCAGGGTAGTGTGGCTGGTCGCGACAAAGTAGAAAAGAACACTGACGGTGTGGCAGTGTCGCTGGCTACTGGCCTGGGCACCAACACCGTGTTCACGCTGAATGCACAGCACATCAAGCAAGACAACGTGCCGGATGGCGGCGTACCTACCATCGGTCTGGAAGGCTACTACAATAGCGGCCTGCCGGCTGGCGTGACCGCGTCCCCAGTGAACAGCAGCAACTACTACGGCTTGAATGGCGATTACGAAGATGTGACTGCCGACATGATCACCGGCAAGCTGGAGCACACTTTTGCCAACGGCAACAAGCTGACCAATATCACCCGCTTCGGTAAGTCTGATACCGACCGTATCATGACTGCGATTACCGCCAGCACGACGACCAGCACCAACGCTGCCGCGTGGACCAGTACGCGCAGCCGTCAATACACGCTGCAGGACAACACCATCCTGGCCAACCAGACCAATCTGCAAAGCCAATTCAAGACCGGCAGTATCGAGCACGACCTGCTTGTGGGCATGGAGCTGCTGCACGAAGGCCAGAATAGCTACACCCGTAGTGGCCTGGGTACCGTGGCTGCGGCCAACGCCTATAACCCGAACAGCGGCGATACGCTGACCGGCTACGCCCCTTACCTGACCGGCGCGTCGACCAAAGGCTTTACCAATACCATCGCCGTATATGGTTTTGACACGCTGAAACTGAACGAGCAGTGGCAACTCAGCGGCGGCCTGCGCCTGGAGCACTACAACACCCAGACCGACGTCACCACCGTCTCCGGCAGCAACCTGATTGCCAGCAACCTGGAAAAATCCGGCAATCTGCTGGGCGGCAAGCTGGGCCTGGTGTACAAGCCGGCGGCCAACGGCAGCGTTTACCTGGCGTACGCCACCTCGCAAAAGCCGGCCGGTAGCGACAACTTCACGCTGTCCACCAGCGCCACCAGCAGCAGCAATACCGCGCTGGACCCGCAAAAGACCGAAAACATCGAGCTGGGTACCAAGTGGGACCTGCTGGACAACAAGCTGGGCCTGACCGCCGCCATTTACCAGACCACCAACAAGAACGAGCTGGCCAAGGCCGATAGCGTTACCGGCGCCATCGTGCAGTACGGCAAGCGCGAAGTGAAAGGCATGGAGCTGGGCCTGGTCGGCCAGATCACCCCGGCATGGCAGGTGACTGCCGGCGTGGCACACATGAAGACCGACATCACCGAAGGTTCCACCACCTCTACCGCAGGCCTGACTGGCCAGTCGGCAGACTGGTCGCCGGAGTGGAGCGCCACCCTGTGGAGCAGCTACAAGGTAAACAACGACCTCACCATCGGTGGCGGCGTGCGCTACATGGGCAAGAACACCAATACCAAGGTGCGTACTACCGAGTACATTCCAGGCATTCCGGCCTACACCGTGGTGGACGCCATGGCCAGCTACAAGCTGAACAAGAATGTGAACCTGCAACTGAACGTGTACAACCTGTTTGACGAGGACTACATCGCTTCGCTGAACAACAACCGTACCCGTTACGTGCCGGGTACCCCGCGTACCGCCAACCTGACCGCGAACTTCACGTTCTAAGTCGCAGCCGGGCTACTGCGTGCGGTGGCCTGGCCTGTACGGCACCCCTGTCTTGGGTAGGGGTGCGTTTTACATGATGACCCGACCCTGGTTACACCGATGAGTACACTCAGTTTCTCGCTCGACTCCCTTGCGGCAGGCCTGCTGCCGCAAGGTGTTGGTGCCGGCACCCAAGCCGATGTGCCGCTGATCAGCAGCGAACAGCTGTTTGCCGACTGTAAAGCACTGCTGATTGAGCACAACGGCCAGCAGTACCGCTTGCAGATTACCAAGCAGAACAAGCTGATCCTCACCAAATAACCGTTGGTTGTTCATTCTGCGCCCTATGGTTTGCCACGGGGCGCGCTGCCGTCTGTAGCTTGCTAGGCTTGGCCATTGCCGGTAAAACGCCGTTTTGCCCAACGTAACGGAAACCCGCCATGACGCCCGATACCTGCCGCCAGGCTGCCATTACCCTCGCTTCCCGCCGTCTGTCCGGTAGCCGCGGCCCGCTGTTGGCCGCCGAACTGGCGCCGGCCACGCTGGACGACGCGCTGGCCATTCAGCAAGCCGTCAGCGAACTGTTGGGCAATGCCATTGGCGGCTGGAAGTGCGGCCTGCCGGACGCCGAGCGCAAGGTGGTGGCGCCAATCTACGCCAGCACCGTCAGCGACGGCGACACCTGCCACGCCTGGGTGCGTGATGGCATGGTGAAAGTAGAGCCGGAGTTGGCTTTTGTGTTTGCCGAAGGCCTGCCACCGCGCGCCACGCCGTATAGCGAGGCCGAGATTCTGGCGGCCATCAGCCAGGTACGGCTGGCGCTGGAGCTGATCGACAGCCGCTTTGACGCCGAACCCAAACCGCCGTTTTTGCAGTCGCTGGCCGACGGGCTGGTGAACCAGGGCCTGCACCTGGGGCCGGCGGTGGCCATCGACGCCGCACGGGCGGCCAGCATGCTGGCCTTGCGCGTGCAGCAGGGCCAGCGCGACGACACGCTGCAAGGCGCGCACCCGGCCGGGCAGCCGCTGGCGCCCTTGCTGTGGCTGGTGCAGCACCTGCAGGAGGGCGGGCAGGGTATTCTGCCGGGGCAGGCGGTGATTACCGGTAGCTACGCCGGGGTGCTGCTGTTGCAGCCGGGCGTGCCGGCCAGCCTGCAGTTTGGCGATTTGGGCACGCTGACGGTGACCTGTCAGCCGCGCTAGGCCGTGGTGGCAAGTTGCCTGCCAAGGTTGGCCGCGGCGCGGGTCGGCTGCGGCCAACGGCCAGTGGTAGTAACGTGGTAATAAATGCTTGACACAAACGAACGAGTGATGTTCAATTGCAATCAGGATTTTGATTTAACGCCGATTTGACACAGCTTGCGGGCGTAAAACAGCTAAAGCGTGGGGAGTAGCAACCAACACTACTCGCCAGAATTTTCAAAGCCGAAAATTCCCAGCTTAAGCCCGCCAGCGTTACGGCGGGCTTTTTGCTTTGGAGCTTTGGATGATTCACCTCAAGAACGTACACAAGCGTTTCCGCAAGCCGGAAGGCGGCTGGTTCGACGCGGTACGTGATACCAGCCTGCACATCCGTGCCGGCGAGATCTTCGGCCTGATCGGGTTTTCCGGCGCCGGCAAGTCCACCTTGCTGCGCCTGATCAACCTGCTGGAACGTCCGGACAGCGGCAGCGTTACCGTGGACGGCCAGCAGCTCACCGCGTTGTCTGCCAGCGCGCTGCGTCGCGCCCGCCAGAACATCGGTATGGTGTTTCAGCAGTTCAACCTGATGGCCAACCGCACCGTGGCCGACAACATCGCCTTCCCGCTGGAAATTGCCGGCTGGGGCCGCGCCGAGATCGACGCCCGCGTTGCCGAGTGCCTGGATGTCGTTGGCCTTGCCGAGCGCGCCCAGCACTACCCGGCGCAGCTGTCCGGCGGCCAGAAGCAGCGCGTGGGCATTGCCCGTGCCCTGGCGCCGCGCCCGCACGTGATTCTGGCCGACGAGCCCACCTCGGCGCTGGACCCGAAAACCACCCAGTCCATCCTCGACTGCCTGCAGGACATCAACGCCCGCTTTGGCGTGACCGTGGTGATCGTCACTCACGAAATGCACGTCATCCGCTCCATTTGCCATCGTGCCGCGCTGCTGGACGCCGGCGAAGTGGTGGAAATCCTGACGGTGCAAGACAAGCAGGTCAGCGCGCAGTCGGCGCTGGCCAAATCCCTGCTGGAGGTGGCGTAAATGGAAGAACTGACCCTGGCCCAGGCGCTGGCCAACCTGTCCGACCTGGCGCCCGAAATCTGGCAGGCCAGCCTGGAAACCGGCCTGATGCTGGCCATCGGCTTGAGCGCGGCCATCCTGCTGGGCGGCCCGCTGGGCATTCTGCTGTACCTGACTCAGCCCGGCCAGCTGTTCGCCCACCGCACCGTCAACGGCGTGCTGGGCTGGCTGGTGAACCTGGTGCGTTCCTTCCCCTTCATCATCCTGATGGTGTCGCTGGTGCCGCTTACTCGCGTGCTGGTGGGCTCCACCATCGGCCCGGTGGCCGCCGCGGTGCCGTTGTCGTTTGCTGCCATTCCGTACTTTGCCCGTCTGGTGGAGCAGACCTTGCGTGAGATCCCGCGTGGCGTGGTGGAGGCGGCGGAAGCGATGGGTGCCAGCCCGGCGCAGATCATCGTCAAGGTGCTGATCAACGAAGCCCGTGCCGGCCTGATTTCCAGCCTCACCATTCTCACCATCAGCTTCCTCAGCTACTCGGCCGTGGCCGGCGTGGTGGGCGGCGGCGGCATCGGCGACCTGGCCATCCGCTACGGCTACTACCGCTTCCAGAGCGAAGTGATGATCGCCATGGTGCTGTTGCTGGTGGTGATCGTGCAGCTGATCCAGTTTGCCGGTAACCGCCTGGCCGCGCGCCTGGATAAACGCTAACCCTGTCAAAAACAAAGAGATCCCTCTCACAAGGAGCTAGAACAATGCGTCGTATCGCCCTCAAGACCCTGGCAGTTGCCACCCTCGGCCTCGCTTTCGCGGCCAACGCTTACGCGGCCGACCCGGCCAAGAAAGAAATCGTGTTCGGTACCACCGTTGGTGACTTCGGCGACCAGGTAAAGCAGGCCATCAAGCCGATCCTGGAGAAAAAAGGCTACACCGTGAAACTGGTGGAGTTCACCGACTACGTGCGCCCGAACCTGGCGCTGCAGGAAGGCTCGCTGGACGTGAACGTGTTCCAGCACAAACCCTACCTGGACAACTTCTCCAAAGAGCACAAGCTGAGCCTGAAAGAAGTATTCCAGGTGCCCACCGCACCGCTGGGCGTGTACCCGGGCAAACTGAAGTCGCTGAAAGACGTGAAGCCGGGTAGCACCGTGTCCGCCCCGAACGACCCGTCCAACTTCGCCCGCGCGCTGGTGATGTTCAACGATCTGGGCTGGATCAAGCTGAAAAAAGGCATCAACCCGCTGACCGCGTCCGAGCGTGACATCGACGTCAACGTGAAGAAGATCAAGATCGTTCCGCTGGAAGCCGCCCAGCTGCCGCGCTCCCGCGCTGATGTGGACTTCGCCGTGGTGAACGGCAACTACGCCATCTCCTCCGGCATCAAGTTGACCGAAGCCGTGTATCAAGAAAAGAGCTACGCCTACGTAAACTGGGGCGTGATCCGTGCCGCCGACGTGAACAAGCCGTGGGTGAAGGATGTGATCGCTGCCTACCAGTCGCCGGAATTCCGCGCCTGGGCGCAACCCAAGTACGCTGGCTACAAGTTCCCGGCGGCATGGAAGTAAATGCTTTCTCCGCGCAGCCAGCGCTGCGCGGCCGATTTCCTTGAAAACTCCTGGCATTCAAGGCTTCTGACGCGGGCTTCGGCCCGCTTTTTTTATGGTTATTTCATTATTTTGGTATCTGAGTGGTATTTTTCGCTGCCGATACGCCACCTTGCTTGGCCATTTCTGGCGCAAGTGTGATTTTTCAGCATTGATATGATTCAGTTTGTGCTATTTGCTTAAAGTTGCGTAGCAGTTTTGTACCTATTTCAATACAATACTCTAACTAAAAAACCGTCTGCAGCGGCAGGCAGGCGGGCAACCGATACCTAGCAAGGGTGGCACACTTTGGATATCTGCAAGAAACCTCTCAGGGTTCTGACACTGGCGCTGATGCTGTCTGGCCTTGCACCGGCCATGGCAGCGGGCGTGGCGAATGTAAGCATCAAGGCAGAGGGCGATGCGGTACGCCTGCAACTGGACGTGCCTGCCGGCACGCTGCACAGCGGTTTGCAAGTGCAAGACAGTACCGAGGTGGTGCTGTTGCTGAAAGATATCGACCCTGCCGCCTTGCGTGCCAGCCTGGCAAACCTGAAGGCACACCCGTTCATCAAGCGTATCGACACTTTGGTGCCGAGCCAGGGTCTCACCCCGCTGCGTATCGAGTTTGCCCGCCCCGTAAAAGTTCAGGATGAAAAGCTGGTTTCGCTGCAAGATCGACGTACCCGCTGGGAAATGATTTTTGCCCCCGATACCCAACGGGTTTTGCCGCCGAAGCCGGCGCTGGAACAGCTGGTAGTGGTTAATCGAGAAGGTCGTGCCGACTTGCGCCTGATCGGTTCGGCTACGCTGGAGGCTGACCTGGCGTTCGATTCCGACGGCCGCCAGGTGGTATTCGAGCTGCCCGGTATCCGGCGCCAGGATCTGGAGCGGGTGATTGCCGCCGCTGATCTGGCGCGCAACCCGCTTTTGCAGAAGCTCAGCGCGCTGGATGGCGGCAAAGGCAGTAGCCGCTTGCTGGTAACACTGGCTGCCGATGCCGACGTGGTGGCAGGCGAGGGTGTGGTAAGCCGCGGTAAAGGCGAAATTCTGGTGTCGTTTGTGCCGGATGCGGCGCCACAGGCCCAGGCGCCGGCCATCTCCGCCATGCAGCTGGCCGAGTCTGCCGGTGCCTTGTCGGTGTTTGCCGACAATCTGGGTGCCGCCAGAATCAGTGCCTTTACGCTGGATAAGCCTCCGCGTCTGGTGGTAGACGTGCTTGGCAGCAGCGTGGAAGACATCAAGCCTCTGCTGCCCCGTGTGGGCGGTAGCAGTGACCTTGTGCATGGTGTGCGCCTGGAGGAAACGCGTTTGGGTTCGGCGCGGGTCATTTTTGATCTGCAGCGTTCGCAGGCACTGTTGGCTTCCGGTCTGCAAAACCAGGGCAACCGCTGGATTGTGTCCCTGAACGGCAAGGGCCATCTGCCAGCCGAACAGGGTGCGGCTGCGCTGGCAGCCTTTGCCGGAGAACCCATCTCGCTGGAGCTGCGTCAGCGACAAGACGCCGACGAGCTGCATCGTCCCAGAATGCTGATCAAGCCGGTGGTGCTCAGCGGCAAAGCGCTGAACCCGCGTGCGGCCAACCCTGCATTGGTGCAGTCCGGCCTGCCGGCCTTGTTTGAACGTGCGCTGCAGAACGACCCTAAATACCTGGCCGCCAAGAGCGACTTCATGATCGCTGCAGAAAGCGTACCGCAGGCCCGTGCTGCGCTGCTGCCCAGTGCCGTGATCGACGTCAGCCGTTCCATGGTGCAGCAAAACATTACCGAAGCACCGAACAAGGCCTTCCCGACGGGTAGCACCAATTACCCGTCGTTTTCGTGGTCGCTGTCCATCAGCCAGCCCGTGCTGAAATTGCCAGCCATTTACAAGCTGGATCAGGCCGAACTGGCGATCGAACAGGCCAAGCTGAATGTGGTGGCAGCAGAGCAAGACTTGTTGCTGCGTACCTCTGCAGCCTACCTGGGCTTGCTGGCGGCACTGGACGGCATGGAACTGTCCAGTGCCGAACGCGAGGCCACCCAGAAACAGTTCGAGCTGGCCAAGTCACGGCTGGATAACGGTCTGGGCACCATTGCCCAGGTGCACGATACCGAGTCGCGCTTTAGCCTGGCGCGTGCCCGAGAGATCGAAGCGCGCAACCGCCTGCAAGATGCCCGTAGCGCTTTGAAGGAAATCGTCGGTAGCGATGTGGCAGCCGTGCTCAGTTTCAAGACCCACTTTGACCCTGCTTTGCCCCAGCCTGCCAACCCGGAGGCCTGGGTTGATGCTGCCATCAACCAGAACATTGCATTGCAATCGCGCAAGCTAGCCGAGCAGATTGCCGGTCTGGAAATCAAGCGCCAGAAGGGGGGGTACTACCCCACCATGGCGCTGGTCGGCACCACCAACGGGCAGAATACCAAGGGCTCCTTCTACGGTGGCGGCCAACGTCAACAGAACAACGAGCTGGCGTTGAAGCTGAACATGCCGGTGTACGAGGGTGGCATGACCAATTCGCTGGTGCGTGAAGCCGGTGTCCGTCTGGAAAAAGCCATGCTCGAGCGCGAACAGGAAGAGCGCAAGACCGAACGTGCTACCCGTGCCGCTTACCAGAGTGTGGAGACCAGTGCTTCCATGCTGGAAGCACTGCGCAAGGCGGTCATTGCCCAGGATAGTGCGCTGCAAACCCGCCAGGAAGGTTACAAGGCCGGCGTCAGCAGTGTAGTAGCGGTTGCTGACGCCTACCGCTTGTACTACTCCGCGCGGCGCGATTATCTGCAAGCGCGTTACGACTATCTGGTCAATCGCCTCAAGCTCAAGCAAGCCGTAGGTGCATTGGGGCGCGAAGATCTGACCGATCTTGCCAGCTTGATGCAGTAGCACGCAGTTTTACCTCATACATAACAACCATAAATCAGCCAGCAGCCCCCCTGCTGGCGTTGCCGTTCTAGCTGGAGTCAGACCATGAGCCGCCATCCGAAGAAAAAGCCGCACACCGCTCGCAACCCCGCCGTGTGGATTCGTGCCCTGCTGAATGTTCCTTCGGGTGGTCGTAGCCGCCAGGTTGGCCGCCAGCCTACTTTGTTTGTCGAGCAAGTAGAGCCGCGCTTGCTGCTTTCCGGTGACGGGCTGGTATTACCGCCTACGCCGCAGCAGCAAAAGCACGAAGCGATCATCGTGCCGCACGACCTGCTGATGGGCCAGTTTGGTGTCAGCCAGGCCTTGCAGTCCGGTTTGACCGGGCAGCATGCCAGCTTGCGCCAGGTCATCAATGAAGTGGTGTTTGTCGATCAGGCGGTAGACAACTACCAGCAATTGCTGGCTGGCATCGTTGCCCGTCCGGATGAGGGGCGCAGCCCCGGTCAGCTGGAAGTGGTCGTGCTGGACAGCAGCCGCGACGGTCTGCAGCAGATGAGCGACTGGCTGCGCCAGTACCAAGGTATTCGTGCCGTTCACGTCATTTCGCATGGGAGCGAGGCCGCTCTGCAGCTGGGCAATAGCGTGCTGGACGATATGAGCCTGGCCGAGCGCGCCGATACGCTGCTGGGCTGGCGCAACGCGCTGGCCACCGGTGCCGATGTACTGCTGTATGGCTGCGATGTGGCCAAAGGCAGCCGCGGGGCGGCCTTTGTCGAGGCGATGTCGCGCATTACCGGCGCCGACGTGGCTGCCTCGGATGACCTTACCGGCAACCCGGCCCAGGGTGCCGACTGGCTGCTGGAAATGGCCACCGGCCAGCTGCAAGTACAGCCGCTGTTTGCCATGAGCACCCTGGACTATCTCGGGGTGCTGGCCAGCCACCCGGTCGCCAATGGCCTGTCTGACAGCAGCCTTGTCGTAGCAAATGGCGACACGGTAGACCTGAGCCAGGTAGCAGGTGACCTGGTGGTCACGGCTACCCAGAGTGGCCTCAGCGTACGCTACGCCGACCCGACGCGGCTGGGTACGCTTACCATCACTGGTGGCGCCGGTTTGCATTTGATTGGCGGTCAGGGCAGTAACCGCTTTGTCATTGAAGACGCCAGCCGTATTGCCAGCATCACTGCCGGCCATGATGCGCAAGACAGCGTAGAGCTGAAAGAGCAGGCAGGCCTGAGCAATGACGGTAGCGGCAAGACCGTTGTCAGCATGAACGGCACGACGTTTACCGTAGACAAGGTAGAACAGTTCAGCGGTAACATTTCGCTGGGTGCGTCAGCACAGTCTGCCTTGCAACAGGCCATGGCTAAGTGGAA
This sequence comes from Vogesella sp., assembly GCF_046297735.1. Taxonomy (NCBI): domain Bacteria; kingdom Pseudomonadati; phylum Pseudomonadota; class Betaproteobacteria; order Neisseriales; family Chromobacteriaceae; genus Vogesella; species Vogesella sp. The sequence continues at coordinate 90,342 of NZ_JBKBHK010000004.1, read as the reverse complement.
TGACATCACTGCCGAGCTGATCAATTTGCCGCAGCTGCAAAGCAAAGTCCCGCTACTGGATAAAACCCTGGGCGAGCTGCTGGGCAGCGCCCTGTCGGCTACGCCGGGTGGGCTGGGCAATCTGGCCAATGTGCTGGGCTTTGACAAAGGGGCTGCTGCCATCGCAGCCGCGACCAATCTGGGTAGCCTGGCCAGCGCCTTGCAAGACGAAATCAACAGTGGCGTGGCGGGTAGCCCGTTTACCGTGCGCGCGGTGCTGGCGGGGGACTGGAGCGAGTTGCGCCTGAGCCTGCAGTTTGATGCCAGCCGCACGCTGACAGTCAGCCCGGTGCTGTCGCAAGATATCAACCAGAAGCTGGCAGCAGCCGGCTTTGCCATCGATACCCTGTCCGAACTGGATGCGTTGCTCGGTTTGCGTGGCCAGGTAGATATCGGTCTCAAGCTGGCCGGTCTTGGCAGCCTGCAGGACAGCATGAGCCATGCTGCCTTCTTGCGCGTCGCCCCGCTGGTGGTGGGGCTGGACCTGGCCGCGCGTAATGTCAGTGCTACGGTTGGTCTGTCGCGCCAGGTATTTGGTAGTGGTGCAGCTGCCGTCATGGTCAGCAATGGCAGCATAGACCTGAGCTGCCGCACCGAGTTGCGTTTTGCCGAAGCCTTCTGCGACGAACAAGGCCGCTTGCCGCTGGCCAAGCTGACCGGCGAGGTGATCTCTGGCGGCTTTACGGTGAGTGCTACCGGCAGCCTTAACGCTACGCTGCCGCTGAACGCCACCCTGGGTAATTTCAACCTGTCGGCTTACGGCACCCCGACGCTGATTCTGGAAACCGACGAGCTGTTCCGTGTCGCCAGCGGCGAGAAAATCAGTGTGACCAGCCCGGCGGTATCGCTGGATGTTTCCCTGAGTGCCGAGCTGCAGCAGTCCATTCTGGATATGCTCGGCGGTGCCAAAGAGCTGGGCGAGAAGCTACCGTTTGGCCTGTTCGACCAGGAAATCCCCGGCGTGGGCAAGTCGCTGGCCCAGCTGCTGAACGACAGCAATGACAAAGCCGCTGCGGGCATTGGTGGCGTGTTCAACCTGAAAGACGCCGCCAAAACCTATTTTGACGGTTTCAGTGGCGGCAGCCTGCCCAGTATCCGTGGCCTGGTAGCCAGCCTGTCAGCGACATTGAGCAGTGCTTTCAAGAAAGCCTTCGATGCCACCCAGTTCAATTGGTCTGGCAAGAGCCTGAGTGGTTTTGACTTTGCTGCTTTTGCCAACAGCAAAGGCCTGAGCCTGGATTTCCTGCGCGGCATGAACTTCAGCGGCGCTGACCTGCGTGGTGCCCGTTTTGATGGCCTGGACCTGAGCGGTATCAACTTTAGCGGTGCTCGCCTGTACGGCGCCAGCTTTAGCCTGGCCACGCTGCGCGGCGTGAACTTCAGCGGTAGCTGGCTGGACGGCGTAAGCTTTGCCGGCTTGGACCTGCGTGGGGTGAACCTTGCCGGCGCTAGCATTGCCGGGGTGAATTTTACTGGTGCGGCGGCTTTTGGCGTGAACTGGGCGGGCGTACGCTTCCCGCAGTTGCAGCTGCCGCATGTCACCAATCTGGTTAGCGATATCAATCTGAGCAGCCTGTTTGGTGCCAACAGTGGCTGGAAGCAGCTGCAGTGGGGGCTGGATTTGTCGGCCCTGAAACTGGACTGGTCGCGCTTCGATCTGTCGGGTATCGACTTTTCCGGGGTCAACCTGTCCGGCTTCAATCTGTCGGGTGCCAACTTGCGTGGCGCCACCTTTGACGGCGCCAACCTGTCCGGAGTTGATCTCAGTGGCGCTTTTGGCTGGCAGGTGAAGTGGGGTAGTGTGCTGACGGACGCGCTGACCAAACTGGATAACCTGATCACCGACGTCAACCTGTCGTTGGCCGGCATCGGCAGTTTCAAGCTGTGGCAAACCACCACCAATTTCAACGGTTTCAACTTTAGCGGCTGGGACATGTCCGGCCTCGATTTTGGCGGCAAATCGTTCCTGGGTTCGCTGTTCCGCGGCGTGGATTTCTCTGGTGCGCGCCTGGGCGGTGCCTCGTTTGACATCGCTACCGACTTTTCCTGGGCCGACTGGCGCGGTGTTGACCTGAGCGGCATCAGCACTTTGCTGGGCAAGTTCCGTGGCGTGAATTTCAGCGGTCTGAACTTTAGCGGCATCAGCTTTGACAGCCTGGTGGTTGACCTGTCCGCTGCCCGCTTCAGTGCAGCCAGCAACTTGGCTGGCCTGTTCTCCGGCCTGTCGGCCAGCGCGAAGCGCCTGTTCACCGCTGCCGATTTTAGCGGAGTGGATCTTTCTGGCCTGTCGGCGCTGACTACCTTCAAGTTCGCCGGCTTCAAGCGCGTCAACTTCAGTGGCGCCAATCTGTCCGGCCTGGATTTCAGCGGCGTCGACCTGTCGTTTGCCAGCCTGCGCAATGTGTCGCTGGCCGACCTCAAACTGGATGGCGCCTTGCTGTCCGGCGTGGATTTCAGCAATGTGGTGGGTACGCTCAAGAGCGCGGCCAAGGCGTTTTACGATGCGCTGACCAAGCTGCCTTCGCAGTTTGACAACGTGCTCGGCAGCATGAACAAGCTGGTGGTGGAAGACATCCTGGCTACCGGGGCCAATGGCCCGGCTTTTGCCTTCTCGGGCGGCCTGAGCTTTAACGGCAACGCGCTGGACCTGCGTCTGAACCTGCAAGCCAATCTGGATCGCAGCTTCGAGGCGGCCTTCCATTTCAGTAGCGCCGACCTGGTCAATAACAGCATGCTGCCGGTGTTTGACGTTAGCGGTACCGCGTTGGGGCGGGCAGTGCTGGCGTTGAACTTTGACATTGGCGCGCGTATTGGCCTGCTGGATAAAAATGTTGCTGGTGTGGTGAACGTGCCGCTGCCTGCGTCGATCGACCCATACTTGCGCCTGAACCGCCTGGATGCGGCAGCGTCCTTGGGTGTGGCCAACCTGGCTGCCAGCATCAGCCTGGCTAATCTGGGGACCGCCAGTTTGCTAAATGGCCAGTTCTCGCTGGCAGTTGGCGGGCGCATGTCGCTGAATGGCCCGGCTGGCGACGGCCTGCTGCGCTGGAGCGAGCTGGCGGCGCTGAAAGCAGCCAACCCTGCTGACTGGTGGAAAAATCTGGCCACCCTAACGCCTTCCACCAAGCTGGATGCATCGTTTGGTGTCAATCTGGACGTGCAACCCACGATTGGCGGCCAGGGCTTTACCGACATTTTTGGCACGCCCTACATCACGCTGGACACCGACCAGCTGTTCCGCCTCAGCGACGAAGGGCTGGTGGTGTATCAGGCACCCTCTGTCAGCGTAGATGTGCTGCTGTCTGCCACGCAGAAAACCCAGCTGCTTAATGTGCTGGACAAGCTGAAAGCGGCAGGTGAGGGCGCGTTTAACCCGGATTTCCTGTCTATCAAGCTGCCTGGCATTGGCAAGAGCCTGTCCGAGCTGTTTGGCAACAAGAGCGCCGACTCTGGTAGCAGCTTCTTCAACCGCCTGCTGAACCTGAGTGATGCGGCCAACGCTTACTTTAATAGCACCAAGCTGGCGGCTACCCCGCCCGCCGGCGCCACTGACGCTACCTTGCTGGGCTTGGTCAATGCGCTGAATACGGCGCTATCGCACAAAGTCGCTATCGATTTTGACGCCAGCCAGCGCGACTGGTCGGGCAAACAGCTGGCCAATGTGAGCTTTGCCGGCTTGAACCTGCGTGGCTTCAATTTCAACGGCGCCGACCTCACTGGCGCCGACTTCAGCGGGGCCGACCTCACTGGTGCCACCTTTGCCGGCGCCAACCTGAGCTTTGCCGCGTTTGCTACCCGCAAGCCGGATGGCAGCGTAGACCGTAGCAATGGCAAAGCCGGTGCCGCACGTCTGGAAGGGGTGAATTTCAGCGGTGCGCGTCTGAAGGGTGTTGACCTGGGGGGGCTGGACCTGCGTGCGGCCAACTTTGACCTCGCGGACATCAGTACCACCGTATTCGATAAAGCTTCGCTGGTAGGCGCCAGTTTTGCCGGGAGTGTGGTATCGGCCAGCACCCGTCTGGCCAATGCGCTGTTTAGCGGTGTGTTGCCGGCCGAACTGCTGCAGGCCAGTGGTAATGCCATTGCGCTGGACCCGGTAAGCGGCGCTGCCGACCTGAGTGGCTTTGACCTGAGCGGCTTCAATTTCAGCGGCCTGGACCTGTCCGGCATTACGCTGACCAATGCCAAACTGGTTGCGGCTAACCTGTACGGCGTGAAATTCGGTGCTGCCAACTTGACGGGTGCCGATCTGAGCAGTGCTTATCTGGCCAAGGCAGATTTGGCCACGGCAACGTTGAACAACGCTACCAAGCTGGATGGCGCGCTGTTTGCCAAGACCGATAGCGTGCCCACGACTGCTTCGGGTAGCGCGCTGGTGATCAAGCAGGGCAGCTCGCTGGCCGGGCTGAACCTCTCCGGCTACGATTTCAGCGGTATCGACTTTAACGGTGTTGACCTGTCCGGTGCGCGCCTGGTGGGCGCCGTCTTTAGCGGTGCCAGCCTGGCTGGCGCCACATTGAGTGATAGCAGCGATTTCAGTCATGCCGACCTGCGCGGTTTGGCTGCGGTGAGCGCGGCCAGCAGCGACCCGCAAATCAGCTTGCCGGCCACACTGAAAGGTGTCTTTGCCGGTGCAGATTTGTCCGGCCTGAACCTGTCCAACATCAGCCTGAGTGGCCTGAACCTGGCCGGTGCCAACCTGCAAGGTGCCGTGGTAGCCGGTGCCGATCTGTCGCTGGCCAATCTGCGGGCAGCCAACCTGCTGTTGGTAAGCGGTACCCCTGCCAGCGCCAAAGGTGCCTTGTACGATGCCGACACCCGCTGGTACGCGGGGGCGGCGAAGTGGGCTGGTGTACAAAAAGCGCTAGAGGCACCTGCCAGCGCGCATTTGTACGACGGCCCGCTATTCGACTTCCGCGGTACGCTGGATACCAGCGGTACCGAGATCCGCATTGCGCTGAATTTCCAGATCAACCTGAACCGCCAGGTAGCCATGGGCTTTGCGCTGGGCAGCAGTGACTTGCCCGAGGCTGCCCGCAAGCTGCTGCCGCAGTTTGCGTTGTCTGGTACCGCGCTCGCTGATATCAAGGCCGCAGCCGATATCGACCTGGGTGTGGTGTTAGGTAGCAAGACCGTGGGTAATGGTGCGGCCAACTTTATTGTGCCCAGTGCTGATCAGGTACAGACCTACATCAACGTGAACCGCCTCCAAGCCGAGGCCGAGCTGCAGCTGCAAAACCTGCAGGCGCTGCTGAACGTGGCCGGCCTGCTGGACGTGGGCATCGAGCAGGCCGATATCAGCCTGAAAGCCGCGGTCAAAGCCGTGCTGGACGACCCGGATAACCGCGATGGCAAGGGGCGTGTGTATCTGTCGGAAATCGCTGCAGCCCAGGGCGGCCTGGCCGGCCTGATCCATAGCGACAGCATCGCCAGCCTGTCCGGCGCCATTACCCTCAACGCCAAAGGCCAGGGGTTTAATCTGAACGACTTCGGTCTGCCAGTCATCAACCTGGATGCGCCGGTGCTGTTCAAGCCCGACGCGACTACCGGCAAGCTGGTAGTGCAGCGCCCCGACGCCTCGCTGGACGTGCGCCTGACCGAGACCCTGCGCGACAAGTTGCTGGAAGTGTTGGACAAGGTGGACAGCACGGCCAATCAGAACGTGCTGGGTGTGGGTTTGCTGAACAGCAAAGTGCCCGGTCTGGACAAGAGCATCAACGAGCTGCTGGGCTTTGACAGCGATGATACCGACGCTGTCGATATCAAGGTATTTGCCCTCAAGCAGGCAGCACAGGCTTTCTTTGCCCAGTACACCTTCAGCGATAGCGCCGAAGCGAACAAGAAAACCGGCTGGCCAACCCTGCGCGAGGCCACGCAGCACCTGAAGAAGGAACTGGCCAAAAAATTTGGCCTGCCGCTGGATGCCAACCGCCGCGACTGGTCGGGCGAAGACTTGGCCAATTACGATTTCAGCCAGCAAAGCCCTAACCAGCTGCGTGGCTTCGACTTCAGCGGTGCCAACCTGAGTGGTGCCAACTTCAGTGGTCTGAACCTGGACGGCGTGAACTTTAGCGGCGCCAACCTGCAAGGCGCGATTTTTGATGCCGACACATCACTGCGCGGCGCCAATTTTGACGGTGCCGACCTGCAGGGCATCAGCTGGGCGGCGGTAGACCTGCGTGGCGTGAACATGGCCAACGCCAATCTGCTTGCGGCTAACTTTAGCGCTAAAGACCTCTCTGCAGCCGACCTCAGTGGCGCGCTGCTGGCCGGCGCCGACCTGAGCGGCAGCAACCTGCGCAATACCAGCCTGGCCCGTGCCGACCTGTCCGGTGCGCGGCTGGAAAACGCACTGGCCATCGGTGCCAGCTTTGCCTGGGCCAGCTACGACGGCAATACCTTCCTGGATGGCATGGTGGTAGACCGCACCGTCAAGGCAGTATTCGGTACGGCGCTGAGCGCCAATGTGGTTTACCTGGGCGCCGGCGGCGTCACGCTGGATGGTAGTAATCATCGCTACAACTGGCAGGGCTGGGACCTGTCGTTCATCGATTTCTCGCTGTTCCAGAACCTCACCATCAAGGATTTCGACTGGTCCGGCGTCAACTTGCGCGGCGTGAACTTCAGCGGTATCAGCTTTGCCGGCAGCATCAACCTGAAAGGGGTGTTTGCTGTAGACGTCATCTGGCCCAGCGTCGATTTCTCCAGTGTTTTCAAGTTTGACGGTGGCAGCGGTTTCTTCTTTAACAGCAGCGGCAGCGGCCTCTCCCTGCCAAGCTGGTTGACGGGTATCAGCGGTTATCTGCCGTCGCTGGATTTCAATTTCGGTGCCAATGGTCTGCTGTCGCTGCGCGGCTGGGACCTGTCCGGTCTGGATTTCAGCGGCCTGAAGCTGAACCTGTCCGGCATCGACCTCAGTTTTGCCAACCTGAGCAAGCTGAAGTTTGGCGAGCTGCTGCTGGACTTCAATACCAACTGGACTGGCAGTATCTGGTCCGGCCTGAGCTTCAGCAGCGGCAACTGGCCCAGCTTCAGCGGTATCTTCCGCGACGTGGACTTCAGCGGCTTCGATTTCAGCGGCTTCAAGCAGCCAGGTAGCTGGAGTTTTGATGGCGTGCACCTGCCAGACTTCAGCGGTGCGCGCTTTGCCGGCGCCCTGAACGTAGGCGAATTCCTGATCGGCCTGAAGCTGAAGCTGCAAAAGCTGAACATCGACCTGAGCCTGCCGCAAATCAATTTCGCGTTTGCCGACTTCCGCGGGCTGGATCTGAGCGGCTTGCGTGGCCTTTTCGACAGCATCAACTGGACTTCGGCTGGCATGACACAGCCTGCGGATAGCAATGCCTGGCTGGGCAAGCTGTTCCAGGGTTTCAAGCTGCCGTCTGTGAACCTGTCCGATATCAAGTTGCCTGATATCAGCTTTGATTTCAGCAAGCTGGACCTCTCTTTTGCCAATCTCAACGGCATCAGCTTTGCCACGCCTGCTTTCAAAGGCTTCAAGTTTGACGGCGCCAACCTGCGAGGTATCGATCTGTCCGGCGTGCTGGGCTGGATCCAGTCGGCGTCCAAAGCCATGTTCAACAAGACCGATGCTTGGGTAAGCAGCGTGGCTGACGCGCTCAAGACGCTGGACATGGATGCCGTGGTGCTGGACGACGTGTTTGCCGGCGATGCCAGCGGCCCCGAGTTTGCCGTGCTGCCGATGTTCGATACCACCGGTAACGAAATTACCTTGGGTCTGGGTGTCAAGATCAATCTGGACCGCAGCCTGCAACAGCAGTTCAGCTTTGGTCTGGCTAATCTGGCGGGCGATGCTGCCACCAAGATTGCCAACTTTACGGCCAGTGGTAACGCCATTGGCCGCCTGGTACTGCACGCCGATCTGGAAGCAGGCATGGCGCTGGGTACCAAGCGTGGCGATAACAGCCTGAATCTGCCGGTGCCGACCAGTGCCGACCTGTACTTCCGCATCAACCGCTTCGACGCCGGCGCTGCGCTGAATGTCTATGGCTTGCAAGCCAGTGCCAGCTTGCTGGGCGACTTGGCCAATGTGCAGCTGGTGGATAGCGATTTTGCCGTCAAAGCCGCGGCCAAAGTGCTGGTAACCGACCCGGATAACCGTGATGGCAAAGGCCGCATTACGCTGAAAGACCTGGCAGCCTTGTCCGGTCAAGGCAAAACGGTGGCGGGTTTGTTTACCGTGACGCCGGCGGCGTCGCTGGAAGGTAACCTCGTGTTTGATGCCAGTGTCGGTGGCGTCAACATGGGCATGTTCGGCAACCCCACGCTGGCGATCCGCTCTGACATCATCCAGGGCAAGCTGACACCGCAGTACTTCTTTGATGTCAGCATTGACGGTACCGAAGCCAGGAAAAACCTGAAAGCCATTTTCGATCAGGCAGCCAGCGTGGGCGATTCGCTGGATGGCATGGGTTTCATGTCCAGCCAGTTGCCATTTGTCGGCGAAAGTCTGGGCGGCATCATGCAGAGTGACGACGGTCGCAAGCTGGGTGATGTACTGTCTTTCCGCCGCGTGGTGGACGGCACCAAGTTCTCGGTGCTGGACGACTACTACAACAAGGCCGGCCCGCACACTTATAGCGGTCTGATCAGCATGCTGAAAGACTACCTGTCCGCCAGCGGTGACTACAGTGGCCTGCAGTCGCTGTTCCCCAACCAGTATGGCGAAACCCAGGCCGGCCCGTTTACCGTGGGCGGTGGCCTGGAGTTCCAAGGCAGTAACGAGCAACAGATTGTCGATCTGGGCGGTGCCACAGGTGGCAGCTTCAAGCTTACTTTCAGCCATAACGGCGACGATTACACTACGGAAGCCATTCTGCACAACGCCTCTGCCGACGCAGTGAAAGCAGCGTTGTTGGCCGCCAAGACAAGCAGTGACACCGCACTGAATGGCTTGCTGCTGGATGTAGTCAAGCTGGATGGCCGTTATCTGGTGACCTTCGCCGGCTTGCTGGCGGGCCGGGATGTTGCGGCCATGCAAGTAGACGCTACGCAGCTGAGCAAGGGCGGCAATAGCGTCAACGCCACAGTACGTACCCAGCGCGAGGGCGCCAGTAAAGAGCTGCGCCTGGATTTGAAGCTGGACCTGAGCAAAACCACCAGCCTGCCGTTTAACTTGGGCAGCGGTCTGGACAGCCTGGGTCTGAAGCTCAAGGGCAGTGGGGACATTGACCTGACCGGCGAGATCAAGCTCGATCTGTCTTTCGGTTTCAATTTCGACAGCCTTGCTACCGCAGCCGACAATAGCCAGCTATTCATGCAGGCCAACCAGATCTCGGCCAAGGCCAGTGCCAACATGCAGAATTTCAATGCCGGCGTGGCCTTGGGTGTACTGGACGGCCAGGTAGACAACGGCACCATGAAGTTCGAGGCCAATGCCAGCGTGGGCCTGTCTGCCCTGGCCAACGATGATGGCCGCAATGGCGAGCGCGTGTTGCTGGGCAGTGTTGGCAAGCTGAGTGACCATGTCAATGCGACGGCAGATGTTTACGCTGTGGCAGACCTGCCAATCAAGGCCAACCTGTTTGGTGGCGACCTCACCAAACTGACCGGCGGGGCTAACCCCAAGGTAATCGTAGAGTGGGGTAGCGAAAGCACCCCGCTGGCGCTGGAAGACATCAAGACGGCCAGCCCGGTGATCCGCAAGGAAAATTTCACCAATCTGGCCAGCCTGTCCAATATGACACCGGCGCAGATGGTTCAGTTGCTGGCCAATGTGGGCGACTTCCTCAACCAGTTCCGCGACTCTGACCTGTTCGATATCAAGGTACCGTTCAGCGGTGCCGATCTGGGCGATGTCTTCGACTTTGGCTACGGCTGGACCAAGGTGCTGAATGAGCGGCTGCAGGGCATCACCGCGATGGACCTGACTGCTACCACTGCCATCTCGCCCGTTTTGGCGGACGACGTAGCGTTTGACCTGGTGCTGCAGCGCCCGGGCGATGCGGTGCCAAGCAAGTACACGGTTACCGTAAAGGCGGCCGAAACAGCTGCGTTCAAGAGCATTAACGAGTTGGCAGAGCTCATCAACGGCAAAGTGGCCGAGGTGATGAATGGCGCACTAAAACTCAATTCGGCACTGCCGGTTTGGGTGACCGAGGGCCAAAGCAACAGCAGTACCCAGGGTAGCCAGCAAACGGCTAACGGTGATGCAGCCAAAGTGACCCAGTTGCAGCAGGGTGGAGAAGCCATCAATAGCGTGCTGCTGCTGGATATCGGTACGGCTAATGGTACGCTGACCTTGAGTAATGTCGGTAATGGTACGCAAGCCAGCGTCAACGTGTTGGCCAGCGATAGCGATGATACCATCGCTGCCAAACTGGCCACGGGTGCCGCCACCGTGTTTGCGACCGATGCGGCCAACCTCAAGGTAAGCGGCAGCCGTGCCGACGGTTTCCGCATCGAGTTTGGCGGCAGTCTGGCTGGCAAGGCGTTCCTGGCCCGCGAACAACTCGGCGGCCTGGTCTCGGCGTCAGGCAGCAATGCCTTCCTGTTCAAGCCCGGCCTGCGTGAGGGCGTGGTCAGTTTCCCGGCTGCCGGTGGCAGCGAAGGCAAGTTTACCCTGCTGGCCGATACCAGCCTCAGCACCCTTTACAACCAGATCAGCCAGGCGGTTGCCACTGCCAGTGGTCGCGATGTGAGCGATATCACGGTAAGCGGTGATCGCAACAGTGGTTTTGTCATCCGCTTTACCGGCGCTACCCAGGCCAGTCTCGCTGCCAGCATGGCCGTAGGTGGCGTCAATGCCCTGTCGGTCAGCTTCGTGGCACCGGCCGATGCCAAGGCCGCGGTGAGCGAAACCCTGTCGCACAGTACCGGCGTCAGCGAAGTGAAAGTGCTGGCCTTTACCGGCTACGAGCGCGGTACCTTCGAGCTGGAGCTGTACGGCAAGAAAACCGGTCCTATCCGCTACCTGCACAATGCGGTAGATGCCCAAGCCCTGGCTATCCAGCAGGCGCTGGAAGGCATTGTCGGCAAAGGCAATGTGGAAGTCAGCTTCCCGCAGAAAGACCCGCTGGACGCTAGCGGCAAGAAAACCAACTTTGGCTCGGCGCCCAAGTTCAAGATTGCGTTCAAAGGCAGTTACGCCCAGCAAAACATTCCCGACATGACCGTCTATTTTGGCGGCCTGAAGGCAGGCAGCTATGTGCCGGCTGGTGAAGTGCGCGGCGTAGAGCTGATCGAGTTCAAGCCGGGGGTGAACAAGCGTGGCGAGGTGCAGACCGTGGTGGTCAGCGCTGCGGCTGCCAGCCCGGCCAGCTTCAGCTTGTCATGGACGCACGGTGGCAAGACTTACACCACGGCTACCCTCAACAGCAATATGGGTTCTGGCGAGCTACGCAGCCAGTTGCTGGCCGCCAGTGACGGTAGCGGTGCCAAGCTGGGAGATATCCAGGGGCTGGAGCTGGGGGTGTCGCTGGCAGAGCGCGGTGCCTGGAAGGTGAGTTTTGGCGGCAGTCTGGCTGGCATAGAGCTGGCAGAGCTGCAAGTTGGCCAGCTGAGTAATGCGGTTAACCCTGTCGTCAGCTTGAGCCTGGTGCAGGAGGGCCGCTTCCGTAGCGAGGTACAGCAGGTGGTGTTGGCCGCATCCAGCGGCTTGATGCGCGTGCAGCTGGGCGATGGCGCCTTGTCTGCAACCTTCCCGGCGCTGGCGACCGCCAAGGAGCTGCAAGCCATTCTGGAAGCCATGCCGGACATCGGCGCGGGTAATGTCATTGTCAGCGGCGAACCGCAAAAGTGGACTGTCAGCTTCCAGGGCCGCCTGTCCGGCCGCGACGTACCATTGCTGGTGTTCAGCCCGGTACAGGAGCTGGCCTTGCAAGCAGCTGCTAGCGGTAGCACCAGCTTTAGCGTGAAGCTGGCCGGCAGCAGCACGGCCAGCAAGACGCTCACCATTAGCGGTTTCGATGACGATCAGGTCCGTGTCGCCCTGCAAGATGCGCTGGCTGGGCTGGAGGGCGTCGGCGCAGGCAATGTGAGCGTTGCCGGCCAGAACGGTCAATGGCTGATTACCTTTACCGGCGAGCTGGCCGGCCAGGTTGTGGCCGGGGTCGAGCTGACCCGTACCGTGGACAGCACGGTAGAAAAAGTAAAAGCCAAGGCCGTATCGGCTGCCATGATCCAGGTTGCTGCCGTTGAGCCGCAACTGAAGGCAGGCGGCATTACCTGGGGCAAGCTGCAGTTCAAGCCGGTGAATGTGGATGACTTCGCGTATTTCGCCATCCGCCCGAGTGCCGGCGTATCCATCGATGTGGTGACGCCCGGTACTAGCCAGGTGGCCGAGGTACAGCGTTTGCGCATCGTCAATGCGGCCGTCGCGGCAGCCTCGCAGTTCGAGCTGCAATTTGCCGACAAGAGCGGCAAACAGGTAGCGATCAACGGTTTGGCGGTCGATATCAGCGCCAGCGAGCTACAGCAGCGCATCAATACCGCATTTGCAAATGCTGGCATTGATGGCAGCGTAGCGGTGGCCGTATCGGTGCTGAACGAGCCCGTCGGTACCCGCGTGCCAGAAGGCACCCGCGCGTTTGACATCACCTTTGCCGGCAAACTGGCTACCGGTGACCAATCATCGTTTACGGCCAGCTACCAGAACCTGCGCGCCAAACCGGCTGCGCAAATGGTGGCCTACACCCTGCAACATGGCGCCGCAGCCGCAGACGGCAGCGTGGCCAAAAACGAAGTACAGCGCCTGACCATCAGCAACGCGGTTGGGGGTACTTACGGCTTTGCCCAGCGTGTAGGCAGCGAGTACTACACGCTGAACGAACCGTTCTTGTACGGTGCCAGTGCCGAACAGCAACAAACCGAGTTGAAGAAGGCCGGCCTCGATGATGCGGCCATTGCCGCCCCGACCGAGGGCAAGTCGGCCGAGGAGGCGCACGCCATCCGTCAGGCCAAGCTGATCGAGCTGGGCCTGCGTAAGGCCTTTGCCACCGGGCCCAAGGCCATTGCCGGGGTCGATGTTACCGTTACCGCGGTAGCCGGCCAGCCTGATACTTTCGATATCGTGTACGGCGGTAGCCTGGCGGGTGAAAATCTGCCCACCTTGCTGCTCAACAGCAGCCAGCTCAAGAGCGCAGACCAGACCGCGGGCGACCAGGGTTATGCCGGTGTCGGTCTGCTCGGTCTGGACGTACTGGGCCAGGAAGCCCGTACTCAGACCGGCCCCAAATTCAATACCCTGGAAGATTTTGCGGCGGTGCTGCAAGACGCGGTCAACGAGCTGCTGCCCAAGGGCGAAACCTTCAACGTCACCGCCCGTTTTGACGCACAGGCCATGGACTTCATGTTCGACCTGCGCTTCACACCGGCCATGCCGCAGCAGCTGGTGCCACTGGACTTCGGCTTCGATCTGTCACCGATTGGCGACTTCAGTGCCAAAGGCCAGTTGGTACTGAACGCCGGTATCGACTTTGTGACCACCATCGGCTTGGACTTCAACCGTCCTGACAACTTCAGTGCCGTCGGCGGCTCCGTCAGCAAGGCAGAGCTGGTAGCCAGTGCGGCCAATGGCCTGGCAGGCATTGGCCGTCTGCTGTTCAATCAGGGTGCAGCGTACAACGCCAGCAGCAACCCGGCAGTCGATGCCAAGTTCAGCATCGATATCGACGGCGAACGCTACGACCTGACGTTGACCGCCGCCAGCCAGGCCGACAATAGCAGTGAGGCCGACCTGTTGGCCGACCTCAACGTGCTGCTGGGTGCTACCGCTGTGAAAGCCAATGGCAAGCTGGCTGTGCGTAACTATGCCAACCTGGGGCAAGCGGCCAACTTTACGCTGGTAGAAGTTGCCGGCAAGAAACAATTGCAGCTCAACCTCTACGGCAGCGGTTTGCAGCAGCTTACCGTGGCGACCCAGGCTGTCAGCGTGACCGCCGGTGGCGAGACCCGCAGCATTAACGCTGCGCGTGATGTACTGGGTCTGGGCGGCAGTAAAGCCATTGAAGCGGTGACGGTTGCGCTACCGTCTGATGGCAAGCTGGCCGGCAGCATCGCCTTTGATCTGTTGATCGATGGGGCTGACGACAAAGTCAGTGGCGGCATGACGGCTGCCAGCAACGACAATGCCATTACCGTAGCGGTCAACCAGTCGGCTTTTGCCGATAACACCAGTGCCGAGCACCTGGCTGCCGACATCCAGGCGGCGCTGGACGCTATCACCACGCTGGGCCCGCTGGAAGGCAAGCTCTTGCCATCCGGTCAGGCCATCAGCAACCTGGGCCAGGTATTGAAAGTGAAAGTACTGAGCCAGGGTGACAGCAAGGTCCTGGCGTTTGTTACCCAGGGCCAGGTGATCAGTACCTTGGGCTTCCGGGTGGCCGATACCGACCCGCTGGTGCGTCAGCTGGGCATGCAGCCTGGCGTAATCTACAAGGCCAGTGGTGTTTCGCTGTTCCTGCAAGACACCTTGCTGGGTGGCAAGATTGTTGCCGGCGTAAAAGACTTCAGCGCCAGTGGCAAGTTGGGCTTCGTGGCGGTCAGCATGGACCAGATGAAGGCTGCCATCAGTGCCGGCGTTAACGTACAGATGCAAAACGGTGCCAGCGGTCAGGCAGGTGATCGTGTTTATCTGGGCGACTTGCTGGACGCCGGCAGCCGTAATGACAGTTTGCTGGGCTCGCGTGCCGACATTGTGCTCGATGCCGGTCAGAGCAAGAGCCTGAGCGCGCTGGCGATCGACCCGCTTACCGGCCAGCTACCGCTGGACGTGGGCCTGCGGGTGACGCTGACCGATCCGGCGGTGAACGCAGGCAAAGCCATTACGCTGGATGTGACTGTACTGGCAGCCGATGCGGCCAACAATATGTCGCTCGCCGACCTGGCAGGCGATGTCAATGCTGCCATCAAGGCCGCGCTGACCGCCTGGGCTGGCAAGCAGGTGCCGCCGCTGGCCAGCGTGCCGTTTGCCAGCCATACCTTCGTCACATTGGGCGATCTGTACAAGCTGGACGGTAGCGTACAGCAACAGAATGCGGTGCTGAAATTTACAGCGCCCACTGCCGCAGCCATGACCGTGGTTGGCCGCAGTCTGATCAAGGACTACTTCACCCCGATTACGTTCAGCGACGCGACCTATGGGGTGGGCACCCAGCCTACCGCCAGCCTGACCATCGAAGGCATCAAGGTAGACGCCGGTGGCCTGAACTTGCTACCACCGGATGCCAACCCGAGCATCGATATCAGCTTGCCTATCGTCGACGTATGGAAAGGCGTCACCAGCCTGAAGGACGCAGTAGACGTACGGGTCACGGGCGCAGATGTACTGATGGGCCTGCGCAAGCTGTCGTGGGTACAGCTGATCGACGGTCTGAAAATGGTGGGCAACCTGCTGGGTCAGATGGACAGCTTTGCTTTCCTGAACCAGAACATTCCGCTGATCGACCGTAGCGTTAACGACATGCTGGACGTGGCGTCCTCACTGGCGCACGCGCTGGACAAGCTGGGCAGCAACCCGGCCCAGGGCGTGACCGAGCTGCGCAAGGTGCTGTCCGAGAGCTTTGGCATGCCGATTTACGACCCGGCACGCCCGGACGTGTTCGGTATCAACATCGATTACGATGCCAAGACCAATGCATTGGCTATCACCATTCCTTATGTGATCAAGTTGGCAGACCAGCACTTCTCGCTGGCCATGGATCTGGAAAAACTGGGCGATCTGATCGGTGGTGATACCGTCAAACAGCTGATGGGGGCCGTGAGCACGCTGGCCGACGTGGGTGGCAGCGCCAAGATCGGCCTGAAATCCAGCGCCATGCTCAATATCGCCTTGGGCGTGGACCTGGACTCTGGCGAGCTGTTCGTGTTCGATCACGACAACAACGGCACCGCTGATAACTACAAGGACGACAAAGGGACCTTTGCCCAACTGGGGCTGGAGGTAAATGGCCAGGATCTGAACTTTGCGGCCGGCCTGGGGCCGCTGTCGCTGAAAATCAGCAACGGTATTGCCAGTGTGCTGGCCCGTGCCGGCTTGTACCTGAACGACGAGCCTGCCGGTAGCGCCGGCCATGGCGATGGCCGCCACTATCTGTCGTCTGCCGTGGCGGTGAGCGTACTGCAGCAAGGCGATAGCGTCGCCTTGCAATGGCAGGATGCTGCGGCCAACTTTGCCATTACCGGCAATACCGGCGGGGCCGTCATCAAGCTGGTGCCGCCGGCCGATGATGTTGCGTCCACCGCTGACGAAACCTACCGCCTGAAGCTGGTAGTGGGGGGCAATACTTACTACACCGATAGCTTTAGCCGCAGCTACGACGCAGATGCCATGCAAGCCCTGCTGGAAAAAGCCCTGTTCTTTGGCCCGCAGGCCATCCAGGGCAGTGTGAGCGTCACCGCGGTCAACCCGTCAGATCTCGGCCAGGGCTGGAAAATCACCCTCAGTGGCAGTGCGCTTAGCGGCAAGACCATCGCGATTACTGCCCATGCCCTGAAAGAGGGTGACGCCGCGCTGGGCGCTGCCGACACCATTCAGTGGGTACGTGTGCCCAGCGGCTCGGGCGGCAGTTTTACCTTGTCAGTAGACATTGCCGGCAAAACCTACACCACCGATGACATTGCCTGGAACGCCAGCGCTGCAGACGTAGCAGCCGCACTGACCACCAAGCTGGCGCCAGTGCAGGTAGGCGGCGTGGCGGTCAGCGTGAGCGTGACGGCACACAATGCGGCTAACCCGGCCCAGGGCTGGGATGTGCGCTTCATGGGCGGCCTGGCGGGTAAGTCTGTCGCGGCCATGAGCGCCAACGCAGCCAAACTGACGCATCAGGGCGCAGTCGCCGTGGTGCCGGTGGTTGCTGGCAAAGACCCGAATGGCCTGCAAACCGCTACAGTGGCGCGCGTGTCGGTGGTGGCAGGCACCAGCGGCACCTTCGACCTGACCTTCAGTGCCGGCGGGATAAATTATGTCGCGACCAACCTGGCTTACGATATCAGCGCGGCGGAACTGCAAACCCGCCTCAACCAAGCGGTAGCTGCTGGCTACAGCGGTATCGAGGTGGTTGTCGACAAGAACTACGGTGGTTTCAGCATCCGTTTTGGCGGCAACACGCTGGCCGGCAAGATGGTGACGCTGACAGCCGATACTGCCAAGCTCAAGGCCAGCCCGTTCGGCACGCTGTTCAATAACCTGGACGTAGTGTTTGACGGCACCGCCAGTGTGCTGTTGCCGGCCAGCGTAGAGCTGGATAGCGAACTGGTCGAGTTGGGCCAGACGCTGATTCCGGGCTTGGAAAGTACTTACCAGGTAGGCAATGTCGAGGTTCGCATCAACAGCCTGAAGGCGCTGACACAGGCCATGCTGCAAGGCGTGGCGGTCAGCTCGGTGCAGATCCAGACGGCGGGCGAGTACGACACTACCAAGATCATCAATTACGCGTTGCCGGACTTGGGCCGGATCTACGACGTGATGGCGCTGAAGAACCCGCTGATTCGCTTGATCCGTGACCCGGGTATTGTCATTGATGGCATCGACTACGCGCTGAAGGGTATCCAGAAGAGCCTGGACGCCATGGCCTCGCTGCCACTGCCCTTGATTGGCGATCAGCTGAAAAAAGGCACCCAGTTCGTCGGTGACTTCCGCAGCAACGTTATCGCCAAAATCCGTGACTTCATCGACAGTACGGTGGATACCTACGGCGGCATGGAGAACGCGCTGCGCCAAGTCTTGTTCGAGGCATTTAGCCACGACAGCGATGGCGACGGTGTCATCCGTGTGGCAGCCATGGACCAATGGCTGGAGAAGGGCGAGGCTGCCGGTGATAACCCGTTCTTGAACTTCCTCAAAGACTACAACGGTGACAGCCTGATTACCGCCGACGATATCGTGGTGGAGTTTCTGGCCATGGGCCTGACCGGTGTGGCCAACGGTACCCGGCTGGGCTACACCCTGGCCGGCACCAAGGATGACAAGAAAGGCGATCGCAAGGGCGGCGATGTCATCAATACCTATCCGGGCAAAGACGCGCTGCTGGACGCCAAGGCGCTGCAGTTCCGCATGCACCTGGGGCAAAACTTGCTGTCCCGCGATATCGACTTGTCCTTTGACATGGGCTTGCCTGGCCTCGCGCTGGAAGTAGATGGCGGCGTTCAGCTGGATCTGGGCTGGGACTTCTACCTGGGCTTTGGTGTCAATACCACCGATGGTCTGTACCTGGTTAGCAATATGGCGGGCATGGCAGGCTTGCCGGACGGCCAGTACGTGGTGGCTGCCGATCAGCAAGCCGCCTACGCGGCGGCCAACCCCGAAATTATCAACCCGTGGCAGCTCACCGAGGCACAAACGGTCAAAGAGATCAGCATCAGTTTTGACGCCTACCTGATTGCCGGTGGTGGCGGCCAGCTGGATGTGACCAACAGTGCAACTGAAAGCAGCTTCACCTTTACCAAGGGGGATGCGGGCAGCTTCACGCTGAGTTTTAGCGACGGTAGCAAGACTTACACCACCGCCGCCATCAGTCGCAGTGCGTCGGCCAGTCAGATCCAGGCCGCATTGAACAAGGCTGTGGGCAAATCCTATACCGGGATTGAAGTTGTGGCGGTCAAGGATATGGCCAGCGGCAAGATCACTGGCCACAAGGTGGTGTTTGGTGGCGATAAGCTCAAGGACAAGACGGTTACCCTGAGTGCCGATGCCAGCAAGCTGAAGGACAGCACCAAGCCGGCCTCGATGACGGCCAAGATCTTCTTCTTGCAAGGCAAACTCACCGACGATCGCAGTGACGAGATTGTTGGCCCCAACGGCGAAACCGTGTACACCAAAGCCAGCGAGGGCGGCCTCTTTATTGCCGGTAACCGCGGCGATATCGGTTCGCGCACCTGGTTCCACGGCAGCTTTGCCATCGACATGATCGATCGGCCCGGCAGTAACGATGGCCGCATCACCTTTGGTGAAATGACACGTGGCAAATTCGGCGATCTGTTCAAGTCGGAAGTGACCGGCAAGGCGCAGGCGAACTTCAAGATGGACCTGTCCATCGAGGGCAGCAAGGTGCTGCCGCGCCTGATAGCCGATTTCCACCTGACGTGGGGGCTGAAAGACCCGGTTAATCCGCTGGGTTATGGTGCGCTGTTCACGCCGTCGCCGAAGGTGTGGATTACCGACCTGGGTATTGATGTCGGCAGCTTCTTCAGTGACTTCCTGGGCCCGATCGTTTCCAAGGTGCAGGACATCACCAAGCCGCTGCAGCCCATTATCGACGGCCTGACGACACCTATCCCCGGCTTGTCCAAGCTGGCCGGCAAGGATTACAGCCTGCTGGATCTGGCGTCTGACCTAGGCAAGGGTGACAAGCGCATCGAGTTCATCAAGACCTTTGTGGTGATGCTGGATCTGTTCAACAGTATTCCGGTGGACGCCGAAGGCTTGATCATTCCGGTTGGCCGCGTGTTCAACTTGGCGGGCGATCTCACCAATGCATCCAGCCGCAAGGGTGCGTCGCTGACCGGCCAGACCCAAGACGTGAACAAGGCGCTGGATAACCCCAAACCTGCGAGCAGTGGTGCAGGTGGCGGCGCAGCCCAGACCCCGAGCGCCAGCGGCACCAAGGGCTTCCTGGCCAAACTGAATAACCCGAATAACGCGTTCAAGATTCCGCTGTTGCAAGACTTGTCCAAGGTGCTGGATCTGATCATGGGCAAACCGGTAGATCTGGTGACCTACACCCCGCCAAGCCTGGGGGTGGGTGTGATGATCGATGTTGGCGCTTTTGTCTTCCCCGGCCTGAAAGTGGGCATGCGCGGTTCGCTGGACATTGCCGTGAACCTGACACTGGGCTTTGATACCAGCGGCATCATCAAGTTTATTGATTCGGGCAACGCGCTTGATATCTTCGACGGTTTCTACGTTAGCGATAACTTCAAGAACGGTATCGATCTGCCGGAAATCGATGTGATGGCCAAGCTGGCCATTTACGGCGAGTTCAACGCCGGCGTGTTGCGTGCCGGTATCGAGGCGGGCCTGAAGCTGAAAGGCGAGGTGGACTTCTGGGATGAGGAAGGCCCGGGCGCAAACGACGGCAAATTCCGCGCCAAGGAAATCATTAACGCGCTGATGTGCAACCCCTTGAACGTGGTCGAGGCCAGCATTGCCGGCTCGCTGTACGTGGACGTGTACGTCAAGCTGTTCGTGCTGTTTGGCTGGGCGACCGTGTTCGACAAGACCCTGCTGGAAGTAGACCTGTTCGAGCTGCGCTGGACACCGACACCCTGCATGCCGATTCTGGCGTCTGACGACAACGGCGACGGTACCTGGGTACTGCACATGGGCTCGTTCGACGGTGCCAACCTGATTGACGTGGATGCCACCTACGGCAGCGACATCAACAAACAAGCCAAAGACCGCATCAACCGCAATATCGAAGATGGCGATGAGAAGTTCGTCATCAAGGAAATCGGCAACGGCGAGATCGAAATTACCGCTACCTTGGATGGTGTGGAGTACGTCAAGACCTATAGCGGCGTGAAGCGCATTCTGGGTTACGCAGGCAAGGGTAATGACATCATCGATGCCAGCGGCCTGAAGACCATCCAGGCCATTCTGGTGGCAGGCGCGGGTAAAGACCAGATTATTGGCGGTGCTAAGGACGATATCCTGATCGGTGGCAGCGGTAGCGCCATTCTGCGGGGCAATGCCGGCAACGACCTGCTGATCGCCCGCGGCGGCAGTACCGAAATGATCGGCGGCACTGGCAGCGACAGCTACCGGTTCCTGGAAAACTGGGCCAGTGCCAATGTGCACGATGACGATAGCGGCGGTGCGGCCAACGTGTTTGATTTCTCGGCCGTTAGCAGCAACTTGCTGCTGGATACGGCGGGTCTGAGTGTCAGCGCGGGCAGCAACAGCATGCGCTTCGACGCGGTGACCGAGCTCGGCCTGTTTGTGGGTGGCCAGGGCGATGACAGCATCGACATGTCCGGCGAAGAAGCCATGCTGCACATCAATGTCAGCAATGTCGCCGAAGACGTGGCCGCGCTACAGGCTGGCATGGGTAGCAAGGCCGCCGCCAAGCTCGACAGCCTGATTACGGCTGACGAGGCACTGGACGAGGGTGTCATCACCAACACCGCTGCCGGTAAAGCCAACGACGACAACAACTTTGGCGATCGCCTGTTCCGTTTTGTCGGGGTGGAAAACCTGATCGGTGGCAGTAATAGCGATGTGTTCGTGTTTGCCAACCAGGCAGCCATTACCAACAGCATCTACGGTGGGCCTGGTCGCGGTATCGGCGTGTCTGGTGGCAATGAAAAAGCCGGCGCGCGCAACATCCTTGACCTGTCACAGTACAACAGCGGCGTCCGCATTAACGAAAGTGGCCGCGCCTACACCCTCCCGGCCGCTGTAAAAGGCCAGCTGGCCGATGTGCCGTCGGAGAGCCGCTTTACCAGCGATGCGGCCAACGTCACCGTACGCGGTTTCCATACCATGATTGGCGGTGCCGGCGACGATGTGCTGGTGGGCGATGCCAGCCAGAACGTTATCCTGGGCCTGAAAGGCAATGACGTACTGGTGGGCATGGAAGGCGCCGACCTGCTGGTAGCCGACACCCTGAAAATGAAAGAGAGCGGCAAGCTGGTAGAGCTGGTATCTGGCAAACCGGCGTGGGAGCTGCTGCCAAGCCGTGCCTGGACCTGGTACGGCACCACTATCCAGAACGCCAAACTTGGCGACGCACCGGGTGCGCAGGTGCTGGTGGGCGGCCTGGACAGCCATGACGGCAACGACGTGATGATGGGCGCCAGCGGTGCCGACCGTTTCTACACCGGTGGCGGCGACGACACCGTGGTAGGCGACTTTGGCCGTCTGGCGTTCGAAGCCCGCGGCGAGCTCAAAGATGGCGACGCCAGCCAGGTGCAGTCCGCGGCCAACGGTGGGGGCGGTAACGACACCATTGTCGGTCTCAACGGCAACCATGTGGTATTGGGCGGCCTGGGGCAAGACAACATCACGCTGGGTAATGGCAACAACCTGGTGCTGGGCGACCTGGGTAGCTTCACGCTGAAATCCGACACCCGCCTGACGCTGACCGCGCAAACCAGCGTGGGTAGCAGCTTTGACGAAAACGGCGGCGCCGACACCATCACCCTGGGTAGCGGCAGCAATGTCGTGATCGCCGGCGCCGGTGCCGACCGCGTCACCATTAATGATGCAGCGGACAGCCGTAACGTGGTGCTGGGCGATAGTGGCCACGTGGTATTCGGTACTGCCAAGAAAGACGCCCATCTGCTGCAAAGTGTCGAGGCCGACGTACGCGAAACCACCGGCGACGCCGACAGCATCAGCCTGCAGTCCGGCAGTGCCGTACTGGCCGGCGGTGCCGGTGCCGATGTCATTACGGTGAGTGCAGCAGCGTCGACTGCGGCCAACTATCGCTATATCAGTGGCGATCATGCCATCTTCGGTTTTGACACGCTGGGGGGGCTGACCCGTCTGAGCAGCACTGACGTGGCAGACGCTACCGGCGGCAACGACAAGATCACCATCGCCAGCAGCGGTATGAGCAGCGATATTGGTCTGAACATGGTGATCGCCGGTATGGGCAGCGATACCGTACTGGTCAGTGCCGAGATCGACCCGGTTACCGGCGAAATCCGCCGCGGTACCGCCACGAGCCAAGACATCCTGCTGGGTGATAACGGTGACATCCACCGTACCGCTGCCGACGCCAGCAATGGCCAGCGCAATCTGCTGCTGCAAGTGAAGAGCACGGTGAATGACAAGGGCGGCAACGATATTCTGGCCAGCGGTGACGGTGGCAAGGTGCTGCTGGGCGGCTTTGGTGCCGACACGCTGTACGCCCGCGATGGCGCGCAGCTGGTAGTAGGCGACAATGGCGAGCTGAACTACGACAGCGTGGCGCGTAACGGCATGCTGCGCGACATGCAGAGTACCGACCCGGTCATCGGCGGTGCTGACCGTATCTTGCTGCGCGACGGCATCAAGCACGTGATTGGTGGCATTGGCGCTGACGTGATCGACATCGACGCCAGCGGCCTGCCGCAGTCGGTTAACCCGGCCACCGTGACCGGCCTGGACCTGCAAGACAATCTGGCAGGCAGCCAGGGCCGCTTTGTGGCCGGTGATAATGCCCGCTTCAGCTACGACGCACGCAGTGGCCTGACCGACGTGGTCACCACCGATGCCATCACGGCCACCGGCGGTGACGATGTGATCAGCCTGGGCCAGAAAGACCTGGCTACCAACCTGGGCCTGCAAGTGGTGTTTGGCGGCATGGGCGCCGACCAGATCGTGGTACGCAGCGTGGCGCGCAGCCAGGACATCCTGTTTGGCGACAACGGTGAGCTGCGCCGCAAACCGCTGGGTTACGGCGTACTGTCGGCCGCCAGCCTGGCCGCCAGCCTGGGTGGAGATGACCAGATTCGTACCGGCAAGGGCGACAAGCTGATTGTGGCGGGTTTCGGTAATGACCTGATCGTGGCCGAGACCGTGCGTGAAGGCAGTGCGCCGGAACGCGTACTGGCACTGGGCGATGCTGGCCGCGTGGTGTTCGACGCTGCCGGTGGCCAGCAGCTGCAGATGCTCGAAAGTACGGATATCGGCTTTGGTGGCGACGACCGGATCACCCTGGGTGATGGCGACATCACCGTGGTGGCCGGTTATGGCCGCGATGTGGTGCAGGTCAATAGCAGCGAAAATGCCTTCCGCACTCTGGTGGGTGATAACGCCCAGTTGCTGTTCTCGGGCGAAAGCGACGCAGCGCGTCAGGCGGCTAGCCTGGTGTCCCTGCTGACATTGGATCAAACCGCGGTAAGCGGTGGCGGTGATACGCTGCAGATCGGCACCACCGGCGCCGTAAGCGGGGCGTTAGGCGAAGCGCAGCTGGTAGGCGGTATGGGTGAAGACACCTTGTCAATCTATGGTGCCTCGGTCAACGCCGTCTTGCTGGGTGACAACGGCCAGCTGCAGCGTCAGAGCGGGCGCCAGGCGGCGCTACTCAGCGTGAGCAGTCTGCTGCCGGAGCAAGGTGCGGGCGATACGCTTACCCTGACGCACGGCGAGCACGTCGTTATTGCCGGTCAAGGCGCCGACCGGGTCACTGCCGGCAAGGGCTTTGGCGTGGTGTTGGGCGATAGCGGCAACGTGAGCTTTGCCAGCAACGGCAAATTGGCCTCGGTCAGCAGTGCCGGCATTGCCCAGGGTGGCAACGATGTGTTGCAACTGGGCGTGGGCGTATCGGACATCGATGGCGACAAGGTGGTCATCGGCGGTTTTGGTGCCGACAGCATCAGCCTGCAATCGCAGCGCGGTACTGCCAGCCTGGCGTCCGAGCGGGCGGTAGCCGGTGATAATGCCAGCATGATCTTCGATATCGCCGGTCGCCTGACTTCGTTCGGCACACTGGATAGCGACCCGTCTACCGGTGGTAACGACGACATCACCGTGTCGATGACCGGTGAAGCCATTGCCGGGGTAATGGCTGACTTCAACATCGTGGCTGGCGGCATGGGCAGCGACCGCATCAACGTGCTGGGCAGCGTGCTGAGCCGCGACGTGGTATCGGGCGACAACCTGGACTACCGTCGCAGCGGTGCGGCAACCGGCTACCAGCACCTGTTTGCCGAAAGCAGCCAGCCGCAAAGCGGCGGCGACGACAATATCCGCGTGGGCAGTGGCGACAAGCTGCTGTTTGGCGGCGCGGGTAACGACAAGGTGGAATCGCTCACCGTGGCGGGCGACCGCAATATCGCCTTTGGCGACGCCGGCAGCGTATCTTTTGCGGTAGACGGTAGCGGCCAACTGGTGCGCGCAGGCACCTTGAGCGATAGCAGTGGTGGCGACGATACGCTGAACATCGGCGCCGGCACGGCGTATGTGTTTGGTGGCTTTGGCCGTGACACGCTCACGCTTAGCGGTGGCGATGCCGCGTTGCGCGTGGTGGCCGGCGATGGCGCCCAGGCCAACTTCGACACCGCAGGCGCACTGCAGCTGGTGCAAAGCACCGGCAGCGACGCGGCCGACCCGCTGCTGACCAGCGACAGCTTTGTGCTGCCGAATACTGGCCGCAATATCGTACTGGGCGGCACCGGCGTCGATACCTTGTCCGGCAGTGTGGAGCTGGATGCGGCCAACCCGCAGCACACCATCATCCCGGGCAGTGGCCTGGCCGATCTGGTGCGCCAGATCGTCAGCGTCGTCATGTTGGGCGAATACGGCGAGATGGGCGTGACGACCAGCGGCTACGTCAAGCCGCAAAACGGTAGCGGTGGTGGCGTTGTTGAAGGCGACCTCGACGGTAAGGGCAGTGTCACCGAAGACAGTACAACCCGCGCCAGCGGCCGTATTGCCTACCCGGCACTGTCGGGTGGTGTAGCCAGTTTCGACCCGGTCAGCAATACCCAGCAAGGCCGCTTTGGCAAGCTGGAAGTCAAAGTTGATGGTAGCTGGAGTTACACCCTTGGCAATGACAGCGCCAGCAATGCCCGCGTTCAGGCGCTGCGTGATGGCGACGTTCGTAGCGAGGTGTTTGTACTCACCACCACCGACGGCAGCCAGACCACCGTTACCCTGAGCATTCATGGCAGTAACGATCAGCCGCAAGCGCAGCTCACCAGCCTGGTAGAGGATGGCGCCGCCAGCAGCAGCGGTCGCCTGCAAGATAGTCTGGCAGGTCTTGCCAGCGTATTTCTGGCAGGTAGCTTTGTCGGCGAACTGGGTACCTTGCAACTGCAGTCCGATGGCAGCTGGGCGTTTGCACTCAGCGCCAATGTGCAGGCGCTGGCGGCCGGTAGTAGCCGCCGCGAGAGCTTCACCGTGCAGACCGTTGACGGCGCCAGCACCACGCTCACTGTCGAGATCATCGGCGTGAACGACGCTGCAGTGATCAGTGGCCAGCAAACCGGCAGCGTGGCGCAAGAGGGTGTACGTACCAGTAGCGGTCAGTTGCAAATCAGCGATGTCGATGACGGCGAGGCCGAGTTCCAAGCCGGTAGCCAGTCTGGTAACTACGGTACCTTGCAACTGGCGGCAGACGGCAGCTGGACCTATGTCCTCAGCCAGGGTGAAGCGGTAGCCAAAGGCCAGACCGTCGCCGAGCAGTTCACCGTATTGGCCAAGGACGGCACCAGCAGCAACATCAGCATCAGCGTGACTGGTGGTAATCACGCCGCCATCATCGGTGGCGAGCAAACTGGAGCGGTTGCCCAAGATGGCCAGCAGCAAGCCAGTGGTCAGCTCAGCATTAGCGATATCGACGCTGGCGAGGCTGTGTTCATTGCCCAGACGCAAGCAGGCCAGTATGGCAGCTTCAGTCTGCAGGCTGACGGCAGCTGGGTATACCGCTTGCTGGACGGCAGCGCTATTGCCAAAGCTGCCGTGGTGCAGGAAAGCTTCCAGGTACTCACTGCCGATGGCACCCGCAGTATGGTGGTTGTGGCGGTAACCGGTGGTAACCATGCAGCCAGCATCACTGGCCAGCTGGCTGGTGCCGTGGCCCAGGATGGTCAGCGCAATAGCAGCGGCCAGCTACTGGTCAGCGATATCGATGCCGGCGAGGCGGCCTTCGTGCCACAGAGCAGCCAAGGCCGCTATGGCCAGTTGCAATTGCTGGCCGACGGCAGTTGGGCGTACCAGTTACTGGATGCAAGCAGTATCGCCAAGGGCGCTACCAGCCAGGACAGCTTTGAGGTGCGCAGCGTAGACGGCAGTAGCGTACAGCTGCTCATCACCGTTACCGGAGGCAATCATGCGGCCGTGATCGATGGTGTTCTTGCCGGTGCGGTGCAGCAAGGAGGCAATAGCGTGGCCAGCGGCCAACTGCAGATCATTGATATCGACGCCGGCGAGGCGCTGTTCGTGGCGCAAACCAGCCAGGGTAACTATGGCGTGTTCAGTCAGACGGCTGATGGCCATTGGGTATACCAGCTGCAAGATGCCAGTGCGGTAGCCAAGGGTGCGGTGGTTAGCGAAAGTTTCGTCGTCAGCAGCCTAGATGGCAGCCAGCGTACCGTGACCATTGCGGTAACCGGAGGTAACCATCTGGCGCAAATCAGCGGCGATAGCCAGGGGGTAGTCAAGGCCGGAGGCACTCAGCAGGCCAGCGGCCAACTGCAGATCATTGACATTGACGCTGGCGAAGCCGCGCTGCAGGCAGGTTTGCAGACCGGTTTGTACGGTCAGCTGAGTCTGAGTGCCGATGGTCAGTGGCAATACAGGCTGGCCGACAATGCCAGCCTGCCGGCTGGCAGTCAGCAGCAAGAACGCTTTACCGTACTGTCGCAAGACGGAAGCGCCAGCGTCGAGATCGTGATCTCGGTAGCCGGCGCCGATGCGGCAACGCAAAACGACAACACGCCGCAAGTGGTGCAGGCGCAGCAGCTGGCAACAACAGGTCGTGGCGCTACTGTCAGCATCAGCCAGCCTGCGGGCAACGATCAGGCCATGGCTGGCCGCGACGATGCCAGCGCCGGCGAACAGCCTGCCGATGACGCCGAGCAGGATGCGCAGTCAGTGCCGCTCTCGCTGCCTACTCTGGGCGATGTACTGTTTACGCCTATCCAGTCTGCACAGGGTAATTTGCCACCCGTCAGCCCGGTCAGCGTGGTACTGACAGCAGCACCGTCGGCGGTACAGGCGACGCTGCAGGATGTAGTGCTCAGCCAGCAGGCTGCTGCCGATGAGGAGGAAGATGCTGGCGCTGCAGTCGTCGATGACAGTGCACCGCCGGTCGCCCCGGATCTGCAGACGGCACCGGCGGCAGTAGCTGGTAGTGATGTGGTATCCTCCGCGGCGCAGCCTGCTGTGTCGTTGCCCTCGGCACAGCCGCAAGCGGTTGCCGCGCAGGCATCAGACGCGACAACCGCGGCTGATGCGGTTGTGCAGACGCAGTTGCAAGACATGGCGCTGGGGCTGGCCGCACTCACCGGTGTGGGGCGCAGCAAAATTCAGTGGGACCGCAAGCCGGGTACCAGCAAACGTGCTGCGGCAAGCGCTAGCAAGCTCCGCCGATAATCAGGTTTTCCCGTAACCATAGCCAAACGCAAGGAACGAATATGAGCCAGCAACAAGAGAATAACGAAGCCGTTGTACCGCAGATCGTGTGGGATGACTCCCGCATGGTGACGACCTACGCTAACGTGTGCAATGTACTGGGTACCCGCGAAGAGATCATGGTGCTGTTTGGTGCCAACCAGGCTTGGCAAAGCGATCAGAAGCAGGTGCAGGTCACCCTCAGCAACCGCGTGGTGTTGAACCCGTATGCGGCCAAGCGTCTGCTCACCATGCTCGAACTGGGCCTGAAAGAGTACGAAGCCCGCTACGGCGAGCTCAAGCTGGGCTAGCCTTCCTCGTGCCGCCAGCCATGTCGCTGGCGGCTTTTCTTTGTCTGTTGTTCACCGCATGTCCCTCATGACCACAAGCCAAAGCAGTGCGCCCGACACCTGGCTGCAGCTAGCCCGCACCCCGTACAACGATGACGCTTACTGGCAAGCCTGGCTGCAATGCTGTCGCCAGGGGGTGCCGTCCCTGACCGAGCTGGCCATCGTGCTGGCCGAGACGCCGGATGCGGGGCCGTTCGCCCCGGCACTGCTGTGGCCTGATACTGGCGGCGTGTCACCGCTACTGGCCAACCTGTGCGAGCGGGTGCTGGACATGCGATTGCCTCTGCAACAAGTACACGACGGGGTCTTGCTATTGGCGATGCCGGTGCTGGCCGGCGATCAGTTACACGGTGTGCTGGCGGTGGCAATGCCGGCGACCGCTTACGACCGCCATAGTCTGGCTTGGCTGAAGTGGGGGCAGGGCTGGCTATTACCGGCTGGCAGTACCTTGGCCGCAGACCAGGCAGCGTTTACCGAACGGCTTTTGAAGTCGCTGGACCTGTTGATGCTGGTCATCGGCGAGAACTCGGCACACGACGCCGGTCATGCCGTGGTGACGGATATGGCCGTGGCGCTGGGCTGTGATCGCGTGTCGGTAGGTTTTGCCCGGCGCATGACGGTCAAATTGCAAGCACTGTCCCATTCGGCAGAGTTTGCCGGTCGTCAGGATCTGGCGTCATTTTTGACCGATGCCATGAACGAAGCGGCGGACCAAGGGCAGGCGCTGCACTTTGATACGACGGACACGCAGCCTGTTGCTGGCTTGCGTATCGATCGTGCACACCGCGCCCTGGCCGAGCGCTTTGGTGCCGGCTACATCCTGAGCGTGCCGTTTTATCTTGATAAGCAGCGCTATGGTGTGTTTGTGTTTGAGTGGACCGATGCCGGCCTGCCGGACACGGCTCGTGACCTGGCGCAGATGTTGCCCCCCATCGTTGGCCGCATGCTGCTGGACAAGCGACATGCAGAAAGACCATGGTGGCGTCGCGCCATTGATGTAGCCAAGACCGAGCGCGACCGCTTGCTGGGCCCGCTGCATGCCGGGCGCAAGCTCACCGCGATTGTGCTGTTGGGCTTGGGTTTGTTTCTGGCCCTGGCCACTGGCGATTACCGTATCGGCGCCCAGTCCGAACTGGAGGGGGCGGTCAAACGTACCATCGTTGCACCGTTCGACGGCTTTGTGGCCCAGGCATTTAAACGCGCGGGGCAAGTCGTACCTGCCAATGGCCTGCTGGCGCAGCTGGATGACCGTGACTTGCAGCTGGAAGCGAGCAAATGGCGCAGTACGCAGTCGCAGTATCAGAACCAGCTGCAGGATGCCCAGGCACAGAATGACCTGTCGCAAATCCAGATTTCCATCGCCCAGACCGAACAGGCCGAGGCGCAGCGCGCTTTGTCGCAGACCATGCTGGAACGTTCGCGCATTCGTGCACCGTTTGCAGGCTTCATTGTCAGTGGCGACCTGTCGCAGCAGCTGGGCGGTGCCGTGAAAAAAGGCCAGACCCTGTTCGAGATTGCGCCGCTGGACTCGTATCGCGTCATTCTGTATGTGGACGAGGCCGATATCGACGAGATCGTTGTCGGACAGCGCGGCGAACTGATGTTGACTGCGATGCCGGGAGAGCGGCAGCCGTTCCGCGTATCGCTGGTCACTTCGGTAGCCCAGGCGCGCGACGGCAAGAACGTGTTTCGCGTCGAAGGGGTGCTGACTGCCGGCAACAAGACCTTGCGCCCTGGCATGGATGGCGTTGCCAAAGTCCATGTCGGCGAACGCAAGCTGGTGTGGATCTGGACCCATGGCTTGTTGGACTGGCTGCGCTTGAACATCTGGTCTTGGCTGGGGTGGTAAGGCTATGAGCGCATCGCTGTTTTCACCCTCATGGTACCGCGTGGCAGCACTGAAGCCCCGCTTGCGCCAGCAAGCCACCATGGTGCGCCATGTCTACCGTGGCGAGCGCAGTTACATTCTGCAGGATCAGGGCAGTGGCCGCTTTCTCAAGCTGAACCCTGCGGCGTATCAGATCGTGGCGCTGATGGATGGCGAGCTGACGCTGGATGCCATCTGGCAGCGTGCTTGCGAAGTGCTGGGCGATGATGCCCCGACACAAGACGAAGTGCTGAACCTGATGACACAGCTGCACCAGGCCAATGTGTTGCTGACCGATCAGGCGCCCGATCTGGCCGAACTGAACGAGCGACGCCAGCGTCTAGGGCGCATGAAGCTCAAGCAGTACCTGATGAACCCGCTGTCATTGAAGATTCCGCTCTTTGACCCTGACCCGTTCATTACCCGGCTTTACAACGCGGTACCAGCCTGGTTACTGCGCTGGTTCCTGCCCCTCTGGCTGCTGGTGGTCGGTAGCGGTGCGGTGCTGGCCGGCATGCACTGGGACGAACTGACTGCCGATCTCACTGCCCGGGTTTTCCGACCTGATAACGTGCTGATGCTGGCGCTGATCTTTCCGGTGCTCAAGGCCCTGCATGAAATAGGCCACGGTCTGGCGGTGAAAGCTTATGGCGGTAGTTGCCATGAAACCGGGGTGATGATGCTGGTGATGATCCCGGTGCCGTATGTTGATGCAGGCTACGCCATCGGCCTGCCTGCGCGCCGACAGCGCATGCTGATCGGTGCTGCTGGCATGATGACCGAGTTGTTCCTCGCTGCCATCGCCATCTGGTTGTGGACCTGGGTAGCCCCAGGCCTGCCCAAGGCTGCCTTGCACCAGGTCGTCATCCTGGCCGGTGTCACGACCTTGCTGTTCAATGCCAATCCGCTGGTACGCTTTGACGGCTACTACATCCTCTCCGACTGGCTGGAAATACCTAATCTTGGCCAGAAGGCTAATCAATACATGGCTTACGTGTTCAAGCAGCACGTTTTCCGTGTGCGCAGTGAGCAAACTCCGCCACCCACCACGCCGCGCGAGAAGGGCTGGCTGGTGTTTTACGCTATCGGCTCGTTCTGCTATCGCATTCTGTTGTCGATCTCCATTGTGTTGCTGGTGGCGGAACGTTTCTTTTTCGTCGGCGTTCTGCTGGCGATCTGGAGTGCATTCAACATGCTGTTGTTGCCGTTATGGCGCCAGATCCGCTTCTTGCTCGATGACCCGGTATTGCAGGGCGTGCGTGCCCGGGTGCTGACGCTGACGGGTAGCTTGGTACTGGCCTTGGTGCTGTTGCTGACCTTGTTGCCGGTGCCGTCATGGACGATGGCTGAAGGTGTGATCTGGATGTCGGAGCAATCGCGGGTGCGCGCCCCGGTCAGCTGTATCGGTAGCCGCGTACTGGTGCCGTCCGGTAGCGAAGTCCGTCGCGGCCAACCTTTGCTGGCTTGTGACGAGCCGGAGCTGGCAGCCATGCTCGCAGAAACCCGTGCCAAGATTGCCGAGATGGAAAGCAAGCGTGACAAAGTGCTGTTGACCGACCGTGTGCAGGCCCAGATTGTCGACGCCGAAGTGGGCTATCACCGCAATCGTCTGCACGACTTGCAGCAGCGCCAGGACGCGCTGGTCATCCGTAGCCCGCTGGCTGGCCGTTTCGAAGTGTCGTCCACCCTGGACTTTGTCGGCGCTTACGTGGCACGGGGTGATGTCGTCGGCTACGTTCTGGATCCCTCGCGTTACACCTTGCTGACCGTGGTACCGCAAGCCGATGTCGATCAGGTTCGGCGGCGCAATATCGGGGTGGAAATTCGCAGTGCAGTGGATGTCGGTAGCCTGATCCCGGCCACCATGGTACGCGAAGTGCCTGGTGCCACCCGTGATCTGCCAAGCCTGGCGCTGTCCTTGCAGGGGGGCGGCAAAATCGGTCTGGACCCGGAAGCCAGCCGCGAAGCGCCGGTCGCGCTGAATTCGCTTTTCCAGTTCGAGCTGCGTTTTGATAACCGTGCCGTGCCGCGTACCTTGGGCAACCGCGTCTACGTACGCTTTATCCAGCAACCTGAGCCGCTTGCCAGCCAGTGGTATCGGGCGCTGCGCCAGATGTTCATCAAACGCTTTGCGGTGTAGTCATGTTTGCGCTTTCCTTGCTTGCAGATCTTTACCCACAGCGCCGTGACTGGCAGGACCGAAGCTGGCTAGACCGTCAGAGTGAGCGCCTGCGTACCTGGCTGCAAGCGAAGCTGGGCCTTTCAGCCTGGCGTCTGAACCGTTTTGTACGCCGGGTAGACGCAGCGCAGCCGGCTATTGATGCGATGAGCGAGCAAGCATTGCAGGCTTTTGGTGCAGAGCTCCAGTTGCAGTTGCGCCGTGACGGGCTGCAAGACAAGCACGTTGCACCAGCCTTTGCCTTGGTACGCCGCCGGGCGGGCGAGCTGCTGGGTAAACGCCATTTCCCCACCCAGCTCAAGGGTGGCTACATCCTGTTGCAAGGTTTTTTGCTGGAGATGGATACCGGTGAAGGCAAGACGCTGACGGCCACGCTGGCGGCGGCGGTAGCCGCCATGGCCGGGCGCAAGGTGCATGTGGTGACGGTGAACGACTATCTGGCCGAGCGTGACGTGGCATTGATGGCGCCGCTATATCACGCGCTGGGCCTCAGTACCGGTCTGGTGCTGGAAAGCATGAAGCCGGATGAAAAAAAGCCCGGTTATCAGGCTGATATCGTGTACTGCTCCAATAAATCGGTTGTGTTTGATTACCTGCGCGACCGCCTGGCCCTGGCTGACAAGATGTCGCCCATGCAGCTGGCTTTGGGCCGGTTGAGTGGGCGCAGTGCCGCCAATATCCTGCTGCCGGGTTTGCAGTTTGCCATTGTGGACGAGGCCGACAGCGTGTTTATCGACGAAGCGCGGACGCCGCTCATTATTTCGGCCAGTCGCCCGGGCAGTGAAAGCGAGGCCTACTATCGCCAAGCTATCGAGCTGGCGCGCGCCCTGCAGCCTGGCGTGCATTTCTCACAAGCCGGCCCCGGTGCGCACCCGCATCTGAACGGTGCCGGTCGCGACGAGCTGGCCAGGTTGGCCGCACACCTGCCACCGGTCTGGCGTGCACGCAATCGTCGCGAAGAGGTAGTCGGCATGGCGCTGATGGCTTGTCACGGTCTGCGCCGTGATATCGATTACATCGTCACCGACGGCAAGGTGCTGATCGTAGACGAAAACACCGGCCGTACCATGGCAGACCGCTCTTGGGAGCGCGGGCTGCACCAGATGGTGGAGGTCAAGGAAGGCTTGCCACCGGGTGACGAGCGCGAAACGCTGGGCAAGATCAGCTACCAGCTGTTTTTCCGCCGCTATCTGGTGTTGTCCGGCATGACCGGCACCTGCCGCGAGGTAGCGGGAGAACTGGGCGAGGTCTACGGGCTGGGCGTGGTGCGTGTGCCGCCGTACCGTCGCTCGCGGCGCCGCTATTTGGGTGCCAGGCTGTTTGCCACTGCCGACCAGCGTTGGACGGCGGTGATCGCTGCCGTTCAGAAAATGCAACAGCACGGCCGGCCGGTGCTGATCGGTACGCGCAGTATCAAGGCCTCCGAAGCGCTATCGCTGCGTTTGCAACAGGCTGCGATCGCCCACCGCGTGCTGAATGCCAAGCAGGATGCACAAGAGGCTGAAGTGGTAGCGCGGGCCGGCGAGCCAGGCGCGGTTACTATCGCGACCAATATGGCTGGGCGGGGCACTGACGTGCTGTTGCAGGATGACGTCAAAATGAAAGGTGGCCTGCATGTGATCCTGACAGAGCGTCACGACAATGCACGCGTTGACCGGCAATTGATTGGCCGCTGTGCCAGGCAGGGCGACCCCGGCAGCTACGAAATCATGCTGTCTCTGGAGGACGATCTTGTCGTGCAATTTATAGCAAGATTTAATGCTATATTATCGAGATCGTTACAAACTACCAACAATAATTGGGCTAGCAACATCGGTTTGCTGTACTACCGCGCCGCCCAGCGTTATGTGGAATGGCAGCACCGACGCCTGCGCCAGCACATGCTGAGTGCGGATTTCAAGTCGCGCCAGGCACTGTCCTTTTCGGGGCAGTCCGAATAATGCGGCACTAGGGAAACTCTGGAAAATGATAAAAAGCCTTACTCGTCCTGGCCTGCTCGCGGGCGGATTGCTGCTGGCCTTGCCGGTGTGGTCGTGGGCTGCAGCGGCAGCGACAACCTGCCTGATCGTGCCTTCGCTGGAAGTGAATGTGGGTACGCCGGTAGACGGTGTGCTGGGCCAGGTCCTGGCGGACCGTGGTGATGTAGTGCGCGCCGGTCAGTTGCTGGCCAGGTTGCAAAGCGGCGTAGAAGAGGCAGCTGTCGAGTACCAAGCGGCCAAGGCGCAGTTTGGTGCCCGCAAAGTGCAGCGCAACCAGGAGTTGCAAAAAAAACAGCTTATTTCGAGCCAGGAGCTGGACGAGATGAGTACCGAGTACAAACTGTCGGAATTGGAACTGAAAGAGCGCCGCGAGCAGTTGCGTTTGCGCAGCTTGTTCAGCCCGATCAACGGCGTCGTGGTAGACCGTTACCGTCAGCGTGGCGACTTGGTGAAGCAGGAGCGCATCTACCGTATTGCCCAGCTTGACCCGCTGTACGTGGAAACGGTCGTGCCTGCTGCCATGTTCGGCAAGATCCGCAGCGGCCAGAGTTACGACGTGACACCCCAGTTGTCCACCACCCCCTTGAAAGCCAGGGTGGCCAATGTTGACAAGGTGATCGATGCAGGCAGCGGCTCGTTCCGTGTGCGTCTGGTCTTGCCTAATCCCAAGTATGCGTTGCCGTCCGGGCAGCGTTGCAAGGTTGCCTTCTCCGAATAATCGCGCCGGGCTCATCACAACACCATGGAATACTCCCCTCTGAATGCCAGACAGTGTCGTACCCGCGCCTTTGGGGCGCCAGTGGCTGCCTTGACCCTGCTGCCACTATTGCTGCCGGCCAATACCGTTGTTGCCGGTGTTACCCAGACGCCGGCATCGCAAGACGTTGGTGTCATTTTCAACGCACAGAAACAGGCGCCCGCCAGCTTGTTTCCGCGCAAGCGTGACAAAGTGCAGTTGCGAGCCAGCATTCCGCCAGTCAGCACTGATAACGAGAGCATCCGCTTGTCTGTTGGCGGGTTCCGTTTTGAGGGTGATGCGGCCATTGATCAGCAAGCCCTGCAGCGTATGCTGCAGCCATGGCAAGGGCGTGATCTGAGCTTTGCGGAGTTCGAACAGGCTGTGCACCAGGTGGCTGATTACCTGCGCAGCAATGGTCATCCGTATGCCGAAGTGAGCATGAACCGTGCCTTGCTGGGCGAAGGCACGGTAGCCATTGCCGTACAGGGCCTTACGCCCAAACCGGAGCCGGTTGTGCCGCAGGTACTGGTTACCGGCTTCAGTTTTGAGGGGCTGACGCTGGCCAGCGCGGAGGAAATGCAGTCGGTGCTGAAGGCGCAGCTGGGGCAGCCGTTGAGCTTGCCGCAACTGGAGGCCGCAGCACAGCAGGCTGCAGCACACTTGCGTGCCAAGGGTTATCCGTTGGTGCAGGCTTATCTGCCACCGCAGAGAATTCAGGATGGTGTAGTACGCATTGCCCTGCAGGAAGGGGCGCTGGATGGCGCTTCCGGCAGTAAGGGCATCGTGGTACGCAGTAATGCCTCGCCGGTAAAAGACAGTACCGTGGCGGCACTGCTGGCGGAAGGTGCGCCAGCTGGCAAGCCTATCCAGGCGGCGGCACTGGAGCGTGCGTTGCTGGTGGCAGGGGAAGTGCCGGGCATCAAGAAGGTACAGGCCGAGCTGACGCCGGGTAGCGTGGCCGGTACCACCAAGGTGGAAGCTGACGTGGAAAGCGCAGGTTTGGTCGCCGGTGCGGTCTGGGCCGACAACTACGGTAACCGCCATGCCGGGGTCAATCGTCTGAATGCGCTGCTGAACCTGAATAGTCCGCTGGGTTACGGCGAACAGCTGTCAGTGAATGCTACCAAATCCGACAGTCTGGAAAGCGGCAAAGTGGCCATTCAGCTGCCGCTTGGCAACCGTGGTGCGAAGGTGGGGGTGTCGGCTTCCAGCATGAATGTCGATATGGGCATTACCACCGATGTACCGCGTAATCTCAGCGGTGACACCAAGGTGGTATCACTGTTCGGTAGCCTGCCTATGACCCGCTCTGCTACCGCCAATACCACGCTCACCGCTAGTCTGGACCAGAAAGACTTGAAAAACAGCCTGAGCACGCTGGCACTGGATGATCGCAAGATCACCATGCTCAGCCTGGGTGTCAACGGTGATCGCTACGACAGCTGGGGCGGGCGTCTGGGCTGGAGTGTCGTGTTGGCCAGCGGCGACAACGATCTGTCCGGTGACCTCGGCTATGCCGCACTGGATGCTGCCTCGGCGCGTACCGGTGGCAGCTTTCAGAAGCTGAACGTGGCGCTGAGCCGCCTGTCGCGCCTTGATAAGGCGGGTGACTATCAGCTGGCGCTGTCGTTGTCGGCGCAGCTGGCAAGCAAAAACCTGGATAACAGTGAAAAACTGCAACTGGGTGGCCCCAGTGGTGTCCGTGCCTACCCGATGGGTGAAGGGCTGGGCGATGACGGCTGGCTGGCTAGTGCCGAAGTGCGTACCGCGCTGGGCAAATTTGCTGGTGGCGATGTCACCTTGTTCGGCTTTGTCGACGCCGGTGGCGTTAAACAATACAAACACACTTGGAACGGCGCCTTGCTGCCTGGCAAGCCCAACCAGTACACGCTGGCCGGTGCTGGTGCCGGCCTGAGGCTGAGCTACGACGACAAAGGTGGTGTCAGCATCACCGTGGCCAACAAGCTGGGTAATAACCCGAACCAGAGTGCCAACAATACCGACGCTGATGGCCGCAACCGTGCTGCCCGCGTTTGGGTAATCGGCAATATCGCCTTCTGATCGTGGCCGCTGAACGGATAAAGACAATGAAAGCAAACCACTCGCATAACGCCGGCAATCTGGCTATCCGTACGCTGCCACTGCTGGTGGCTATGGCATTCAACCCGGCATTGGCTCAGGTAGCCAGCAATGCGCTGCCTTCCGGTGGCCAGATTGTTGCCGGCCAGGGGGCGTTGCAACAGGCTGGCAGCACGCTCAATGTGTTGCAGAACAGCCAGCAGATGATTACCAACTGGCAAAGCTTCAATATTGGCCAGCAGGCTACGGTCAATTTCATTCAGCCTAATGCGAGTGCACTAGTGCTCAACCGGGTCATCGGTGCGGACCCGTCGCAAATTTTTGGTCAGATGCGTGCCAACGGCCAGGTCATGCTGATCAACCCGAACGGCATCCTGTTCGGGCCGACAGCCCAGATTAATGTCGGTGCGCTGATGGCGGCGTCGCAGTCGATCAGTAACGAAGACTTTCTTGCTGGCAAGTTCAAGCTCGACGGTGCCAGTCAGGCGGTGCGCAATGCTGGCAGCATCAATGCTGCCGAGGGCGGCTACGTGCTGCTGGCGGGTGCCCAGGTGGATAACAGTGGCACCATTACCGCGCATAACGGTAGCGTGGCATTGGCCGCAGGCCGGGACGTCAGCGTGACGGTTGGCCAGACCGGCCTGCTCAAGGTGAAAGTGGATGCTGCTGCCGCGCAGGCCAGCATCAATAATGCCGGCGCGCTGGTGGCAGATGGCGGCCAGGTGTTGCTGACGGCCAGCCAGGCTGCTCCGCTGGCGTCGGTGGCGATTAACCAGGCCGGCGTTGTACGTGCTGATACGTTGAACCAGAAACAAGGCGAGATCTGGATTGACGGTGGTGACGGCAAGGTAGTGCTGGCAGGGGAGACGCGCGCGCAAGCAGCCAGTGGTCAGGGTGGCCGCATTGTAGCGACAGGTGGCGATGTCGATGTTAGCGGTAGCGTCAATACATCCGGTGCTGAAGGCGGTGGCCAGGTGTATCTGGGCGGCGGCTGGCAGGGCAAGGACCCTGCCATTGCCGAGGCCACCAGTGTTCATATCCGACAGGGGAGTCTTGTGGCCGCCAATGCCACCGTGGCGGGTGATGGTGGTACGGTGGTGGCCTGGTCTGCGGATGCTACGCGCCTGGAGGGCCGTATCGAGGCACGCGGCACTGCGCAAGGCAAAGGCGGCGAAGTGGAAACCTCCAGCCGCGGTGTGCTCGGGGTATCTGGCCGGGTGGATGTTGCCGCAGACAGTGGCCAAGGTGGCCGCTGGTTGCTAGACCCGACCGATATCACGGTAGTCGGAGGCGCTACCGGCACCGCCTGGGGCACGGCTAATGGCCAGTCCGGCGCCGTGAACAATGTGCTTGCCAGCAGTATTGAAGCTTCGCTGAATGCAGGGAGCAATGTCGAGTTACTGGCAACAGGCGCCATCACCATCCAGAGCGACATTTCCAAGACGGCTGGCGGTAACGCCTCTCTGGGCCTGAGCGCCGATGGCAATATCCTGCTTGATAGTGGTGCCGACATCTCGTCTACCGCAGGCAAGCTTAACGTGGATTTTGGCACCGCCAGCAAGACGGCGGGCACTGCTACCCTGAAGGGTACCGTCAATACCAACGGCGGCAATGTGACCTTTCACAAGGAAGCCGTCCTGGCGCACGCAACGCCTATTTCCACCAAAATTACCCAGACCAGTAGTGACGCGTCGGGTGACATCACATTCAATAAAGACGTGACGTTGGCCGCACAGGCCTACAGCGTGGCGTTGAACGCGCAAGGTGCCCAAAGTGGTGCCAATTATACCGGTGCCGGTGGCAATATCATTTTCAACGGCAGCATCACTTCGGCCAAACCAGACCTGGTGCCACTCTCGCCTCAAGCCCTGTCACTGGATACCACTGGCATCACGGCTGGCAATATCGTACTGGGCGGTCAGGCCAGCGACCGTATCGGTGGCGGCGGTAACGAAGCGCTGCGCAGTCTGACGCTGGCTGGCGACACCAATATTGCGCTGCAAGCCGGTACCATCAACCTGCTTAGCTCCAGTGGCGATGTCCTGACGGCTTCCAACATCGCTGGTATCACGACCACGCTGACGCTGAATACCGATACCGTCATCAATGTGGGCGGCGGTAGCATTCCGGGTGTGGCCACTGGCTATACCGACTATCGCCAGCAAACCTTCAATATCAGTGGCCAGGCGCATGCGCTTACCATCAACTCGGCGCGCTCGATCAAGCTGAAAAACACCGGTATCGATGTCAGAACCCTCAGCCTGAACGCTTTTGCCGATAGTGCTGCCACGGCGGGTGGCGTGTTACTCGATAATGCCAGTCTGACTACTCGTGGCGGTAGTCTGTTTATCGGCAAAGATGGTGGGTTTGCGACTGGCTTTGGTGCCGATGCCGACGGTGTTACCGACGGCGTACGCTTGAGTAATGCCGTCATTAATACCCATGGCGGCAGCTTGCAGATCAGCGGCCAGGCACCCACCAGCAGCAGTGCCGGAGCGGGCGTGAAGATCACCGGGGCAGCCACCGTGATCAGCACCGGCGCAGGCGACCTGACGATCAGCGGCAAAGTGAACCATCAGGCGGGGTCTGGTAACAAGGACGGCGTAATCATCGGCGAAGATGGTGCCTCCCGCGTTACGCTGCAAACGGCTAGTGGCAAGCTCACCATCGATGGTGACGCCAGCGGCCTGACCAGCACGCCTACCGGCGGTACCCGCTACGATGGCGTGATCATTTCGTCCAAGGCACTGATCAAGACCGATAGCGGCGATATCCAGATTACCGGCAAGGGCGGTGGTGGCAGTCATGCCTTCCTGACCGAAAACCATGGTATCCGCATCGAAGATACCGAAACCAGCATTCTGTCCAATAGCGGTGACATTACGTTGTCTGGTACGGCAGGTGGCAAGACCAGCGCTACCGGTGGCGAGAACAGCTTTGGCATCTACGCCAAGGGCCAGACCATGTATCTGGGCAGCTCTGCTACCGAGAATGTGGCCGCTACCGGCGTCGTGACGCTAGAAGCCGATAGCATGCAGCTGGTCAATAGTTCGGATTTCCACTTGAATGTCGCCAGCAGCGGCGAGCTACGCGTGCGACCGCTGACTGCCAGCCGCAATATCGATATCAGCAGCGCGGGTGCAGTAGACAAGCTGTATCTGGGTAACGACTGGTTCAATGGCAGCAGCCGGGCCATTTTCCGCCCTGGCTTTGGTAGCGGTAATGCGGCCAACCCCGGTATTACGTTGGGTCGTAGCGACGCTACCGGCAGCCTGACCATAAGCAGTGCTACCACCCTGCGCGATAATACCGCCTTGGTGATGGGCGGCTCGGGTGGCAAGGTGCTGATCAACGCCGCGCTGACCGTCAAGGCCAGTGATGCGGCCCAAAGCCGCCAGCTGGTGCTGGACGTGAACGGCGGTGCAACGGGCAATGGTCTGATCAATACCAACAAGCTGTTGTTGAACGGCAGTGGCGATGTGGTGCTGGGTGGCGCCAATCTGGTCGATACCCTCACCGCCAACCTGGCAGACCGCCTTGACTTTACCAACGCCAAATCGCTGCAGATTGGTCAGGGTAGCTATGTGCGAACCAATGACCCGTTGGCGGCCAACCTGCAGCCCAATACACAGACCACCACCAGCAGTGACGGTATCGTCACCAGCAACGATGCGGTCAATATCACGCTGAGCAACGGCGATCTCACCTTGGACCGCAGCATTAGTGTGGGTAGCGCCACGCTGGCATTGACAACCCAGGCCGGTGGCATTGTCGAGCAATCGGCAGCCATCATTACCGCAGACAAACTGGCGCTCAGCAGCCAGGATAGCGTGACGCTGGATAACACCAACCAGATCAACGTACTGGCGGCCAACGTGAGCGGCAGCAGCGCCGACCTGAAACTGACCAATGGCAAATCGCTGCTGCTGGACCGCGTGGCGGTGACGCCGCTCAGCGCCGACAGCAGTGCCACCGTGACCGCAGGCAGCACGCAGCAGCGCGATGGCGTCAGCGTAAATAATATGGCCCGCCTGAACCTGACGGCTGGCGATCTTAGCCAGTCCGCCACCGCCGGCCAGGGCCGGGTAACGGCGGCCAACGTCAAACTCACCCTGGCTAGCGGCCAGGTGGCGCTGAACGACAGCAGCAATGACATCGGCACCCTCGCGGCCACGCTGCAAGGCAGCGGCCAAACCCTGAGCGTGAAAGACAAAAACGCGTTGCAGGTTGGCACGGTAGACGGCAGCAATGGCGTGCAGACCACCAACGGCGACATCACGCTGGAAGCCTCGGCCGACGCCGTCTCCAGCGCGGGTGACCTGCTGCTGGCCCAGCAAGTCAACGCCGGCACTGCCGACGTGCGCCTGGCTTCCGGTAAAGGGGCCATCAACGAAACGGCAGCCAGCGGCATGATCACCGCGAACGAGCTGAAACTGGTGGCCGTGAATACGTCCACGCTGGACAGCAACAATGCGGTAGACGAAGTGACCGCCAGCATCAGCGGCAGCGGCCAGGGCGTACGCCTGAGCAATACCCGCAGCCTGGTCGTAGGCGACCTGGACAGCCAGACCGGCATTACCGCACCTGGCGACGTGCGCCTGACGCTGGCGGCAGGTGATGCCAGTGTGCGCAACTTGACGCAAACGCAAGACATCAAGGCAGGCGGCCTGAACGTAGCCAGCGACACCGGCGATATCATGCTAGAGCGTACTACTAACGAAATCGGCAAACTGGCCGCTCGTCTGGACGGTGCCGGCAAAGCGCTGAAGCTGAAAGACAAAGACGGCATCGAGATTGCTAGCGTCGATGGCCGCAGCGGCCTGCAAACCAATGGCGGTGACATCAACCTGGTGGCTGCCGCCGATGCTGCCAGCACTAGCGGCGACTTGGTGATGACAGCTGATGTCAGCACCGGTGGCAGTGACGGCGTAGTGCGCTTGTCTTCGGCCCAGGCCGCTGTCAGCGGTGGTGGCAAACTGACTGCCAAGGCCTTGCTGGCGCAGGCGGTGTCCGGCGTGAATCTTTCCAGCAAACTGAGCAATGTGGAAACCGTAGCCGGTACGGTCAGTGCTAGCGGCGTGTTCAGCTACAAGGATATCGATACGCTGGAGGTGGGTAGCGTGGCCGATGCGGCCAACGTGGCGGTAAGCGGCATCAGTACGCATAGCGGTAATGTACAGGTATCGGTAGCTGAAGATGCCACCGCTACGGGGGGCGACCTGAACCTGACCCAATCGGTAAGCGCGGGTGGCAGCGGCAAGAATATTGCCCTGCAGGCTTACAAAGGCAAGGTCACCGAAACGGCCAATGTGAGCCTCAGTGCCGACCAGCTGCAGTTGCTGGCTCGCGATACTACCGCGCTGACCAACCCGGCCACCGGTAGCGGGGTACACAATATCGGTACGCTGGCGGCGACCATCACCGGTGCCGATCAGAGTCTCACTTACTTCAATAGTGGTGCCTTGACTGTAGGCAGCGTGACGGCCAACGATACGGTGAACCCGTTGCATGGCGTGACCACCGCCAGTAGCGGTCACATTGCCATCGCCACCGGCAACGGCACGCTGACGCTGGACAAGAATGTGAGTGCGGGCGGTGCAGGCTCGGTAGACCTGCGTGCCGGCAGCAGCGGCAGCGATATCGTATTCAATGGTGGCCAGGCTAAATCCGGCAGTGGCACCGTGCAGCTGGTCTCTGCGCGCGATATCAGCACCACCACCAATAACAGTCAGGTCAACGAACTACAGACCACCGGCAATGTGTTGCTGCAAGCTGGCCGCAGCATCGGCGCCGACGGCAAGCGTATTGAAGTGGCCGATGCCGACAAGCTGGCCGCCGGGGCTGGTGGCGACGTCTGGCTACACAAGACCCGCCAGACGGGCAGTGGCGATGTGAAAGTGGATGCCGTTGCCCAAACCACTTACAACAGCAGCAGCTTTGGTGGCGCAGCCAGCGACCAGTCTGGCGTGCGTGCTGCCGGCAATATTGCGCTGAACGTTGCCGACGGCCAGCTTGCCATCAACCGCGATATCGTCGCCACGCAAGGTGGCAGCATTGACCTGCGTACTGGCGCCAGCAACAAGGACATTGTTTTTGCTGCGGATGCCGGTGTGGAAAGCAGTGGCAGTAGTGGTGATCGCCGCATCCAGCTGATCAGTAGCGGTAATGTACTGGCCAGCGGCGTGGACGCCGACAGCAATAATGAAATTCGTACCGGTGGCAATGTTTTGATTTCGGCCGCAGGCCGCGTTGGCAGCAGTGGTCAGCGCATAGAAACCAGCGCCGTTGATACCCTGGCGGTCGAGAGCGGTAGCGAGCAGTGGTTGCGCCAGCATAACGGCAGCCTGACCCTCGGTAGTGTGGCGGCACTGAGCCCGTCCGATAACGCGCTGACCCGTACTGCGGCCAACCTGTCCGGTTTGGTGAGCAAGAGCGGCAATAGCGCGATTCATCAGGATGTCAGCGCCGGTCAGCTGGTAGTAGACAAAACCGTGTCTGCCAGTGGCAGTGGCCAGGTGGACCTGCGCGCCAGTGCCGCCATGGTCGTGCAGTCTGGTGCCAATATCACCTCGCAAAGCGGCAATATCCTGCTGTCTACCGGCGCTACCTTTAGTGCCACTGATAACAGCCAGGGCGTGCAGACCATCCGTACCGCCGGCGGTACGCTGGTCATCGAATCCAGTGGCGCCATCAATCTGAGCCAGGGCCGTCTCGACACCTCGGGGGCAGCGGCAGGCCAGGGCGGCGAAATCTATCTGCATAATGCCGGCGCCAATGGTGCCATTACCGTCGGCCAGAGCATCAAGAGCCAGGGCGGCAGCAACGCCAATGGTGGTACCGTGACCCTGCGCAACCAGAATGGCAACATTCTGCTGGCCAATACCATCGACGTGACACGCGGGATGGGTGGTGCAAGCGACGGCAGCATCCAGCTGCAAGCACATGGCGACATTACCGATACCGCCAGCGGTCTGCTGGTAGGCGACAGCAATGGTGAACTGTCGGTAAGCAGCAGTGATGGCAGAATCAGCCTGCTGGCCGGCAGCAACGGTGGCCACCAGATGGCGACGGCAGCCTTTGCCACCAGCGCCAGCGGCAAAACGGCCACTGTGGATTACCGCGACAAGACCGCGTTGACCGTGGGTACTGCCGGTGGCAAGGGCTCGGCCCTGGCCGGCCCGCTGGCCGCACCGAGCAGCCAGGTGGCAGCGGTGTCTGGTGTACGTACCGTTGCCGGTGGCGCGCAAGGTAGTGTGGTGGTGCAGAGTGGCGGCGCACTGACAGTAAGCCAGGCTATCCAAACCCAGCCGGCTGCCGGTACCGGCGGCAAGGTAACGTTGCGCAGCGACGGCGCCCTGCAAACCCAGGCCAGCATCGATACCTCGGGCAGCGTAGCCGGTGGCGACGTGTTGCTGGAGCGCACCGGCAGCGGTGTCGCAGACATCACCGTGGCAGCCGCCATCAATAGTAATGGTAGCCAGGGCGGTAGCGTTA
The DNA here is from genome assembly GCF_046297735.1 of Vogesella sp. Lineage (NCBI taxonomy): Bacteria > Pseudomonadati > Pseudomonadota > Betaproteobacteria > Neisseriales > Chromobacteriaceae > Vogesella > Vogesella sp. The sequence goes on along the minus strand of NZ_JBKBHK010000004.1, from coordinate 45,616 downwards.
CCCTGCAGAACATGGCAGGCGGGCTGCTGCTCAATGGCCAGATCGACACCGACGGCAGCAGCCAGGGTGGTCGTATCCAGCTGTCCAGCAGCGGTGACATCAGCCAGAGTGCAGCGCTGAAAGCCAGTGGTGGTGGGGCTGGTGCATTGAAGGTCATCAGCGCCGGCCAGGTCACGCTGGAACACGCGGGTAACAATGTCGATACGCTGGCGGCCAGCCTGAGCGGCAGCGGCAAGGCGTTCAGCTATCTGGATGTAGATGGCCTGAGCGTGGGTGGTGTGCCTGCCCATGAGGGCCAGGCGGCTATCGCCGGTATCAGCAGCAACAACGCCGACATCACCCTGCGCAACCAGGCCGCTGATATCACCGTGGCGCAAGCCGTGGCAAGCCAGGGTGGCAAGGTAGTGCTGAATGCTGCACAAGACGCGCTGGTGAATGCCGATGTGCAAACCGCTAACGGTAACGCCACGCTGAATGCTGGGCGCAACCTGATCCAGAACGCAGGTAGCTTGCTGGCGGGTACCGGTCGCGCCACCGTGACCGTGGGTGGCGCAGCAACCCAGGCCGGGGTTGGCCGCATCGAGGCGGGCGAGCTGGCACTCAGCGCGGTGAACAACAGCAGCCTGCAGCAAGCCAATAATATCGGCACCCTGGCAGCCAACATCAGCAACGGCAGCCTGCAGCTGCGCGATACCGACGCTTTGCGTGTGGGCACGATAGGCAGCCTCAGCGGTGTCACTAGCAATGGTATGCAGCACATCAGCGTAGACGGTGGTGACATCGATGTAGCACAAGCCATGCAGGCCAACGGGGGGGCACTGACGCTGCTGGGTGGTACCGGTGCCATCAGCATCAACGCTGGTCTTACTGCCAATGGCGCAGACCTGACTGTGCGCAGCACCAACGGTGCCATTGCCCTGAACGGTGATGTGAACGCTGCAGGCAGCACGGCCACGTTGGCCGCAGGCGGTGCCCATGGCCAGCTGCAACTGGTGGCCAACGTCCGTGCCGATACGGTACTGCTGGATGCGGCGCAGGATATCCTGCAGCAGGGTTCGGGTGGCTTGTCGGCTACCCGTACCGAGATCAAGGCCGGTGGCAGCGCCCGTCTGGAAGGCAGCAATAACCTGGCGGGCATCCTGGCGGCGCGTACCGGTGGCCAGCTGCGCTATCAGGACGCGGGCGACCTGACTGTGGCTACGGTGAACGGTAGCCAGGGCATCCAGACTGGCGGCACCCTGTGGGTACGTGCCAAAGGCAATGTCACGCTGGATCAAAGTGTTAGTGCGGCAGGTGGCGGCAATAACGCGCTGGTATTGGTGGCCGGCAAGCGCCTGCTGAACAATGCCGGCAGCAACGCCCTGCAGGCCAGCAACGGCCGCTGGCTGGCCTACGACGATAACCCGCTGCTGCTGAGTAACAATCTGAACTACACCTTCCGCCGCCTGGCTACCCACTACGACCGCTACAACGAGTTTCAGGTGGCGGAGCAAGGTAACGGCTATCTGACCACGGCAGTCATCGGCTTTACCGAGCAGTACTCGCGCCTGAACGGCGGTGCTGCCGAAACGCCTGATGCCGTGCAAGGCATTGCGCTGTCTGGTGGCATTACCCGAAACCGTGTGCTGGAAGTGCCGGTACGACAGTCGGATTCGGCCTATGCTGTGGTGCTCAGTCGTCCGTCGCTGGCCAATCCGCAGCTGTCCGCCAATGGCCCGGTGATTCAGTCCACCTTGCCACTGGTGTTGCCGGTGCAACCGGGGCGTGACTTTGTTGCCAGCTTCCGCGACCTGATCGGCGATGCCACCATCGAGTCGTTGCGCATGGCTGACGGCAGCGAACTGCCAGGCTGGCTGCTGCTCAATAGCAGTGATCAAACGCTGGCAGGCAGCTTCCCGAAAGAGCTGAATGCGGCCGTCAAATTGCAGGTACGGGTGATGGATGCGGGCAGCTCGGACATTTACCCCGTGGAACTGACCATCGTGCCGCGCGATCGTATGGCAAGCGTGGGTTACTATTGAGCTTTAGCCGGTAATCAGCATCCGGGCGCTGGTTTGCTTGGGGTCTTTGGATGGAAGACAAAGCCTGTTTGCCTTGCAAACAGGCTTTCGTTTTGTGGGTGATAATGTGGCGGCGTTATCGGGCTTGGGGGGGGCGGTGGTTGGCGACTTCACTGCAAACCGTCGCCCCGGCTTTGCCGGGTTTTCAGAATATGGCCAGGATGGATATGGGGTTGCGTTTTCGTCGTTTGTTACCGTACTTGCCGGCCTTGGCATGGTGGGGTGTGATGGTCTATCTGTTGTGGTTCAAGGTCGGCGGGCCGCCGTCGTCGATACCGCATATGGATAAAATCGGCCACTTTGGCCTGTTTGCTGTCTGGGCCATGTTGTTGACGGCACCGGCTATGTGGCGTGGCCAGCCATTGCGTCATCTTATGCCCGCTGTGCTGTGTGCTTGCCTGCTCTGGGCGGCTGGCTCCGAAGTGGGGCAGGCGCTGTTTACCACGACACGCAGTGCCGAGGTGCTGGATGCGGTGGCCGATATGGCCGGGGCTTTGACCGGCGTCATGTTGGCCGCGCATGGCGTCGCCCTGTGGCGCAGACGCGTGTAAACTGGCGCGGTTTTCTCCTGCCTGGTTGCATGCTCATGCCGCATAGCCTGCTTCAACGTCGCCAGCGACTGCTGGTCACCCTGGGCGACGCTATCGCCGTCCTGCCCACCGCCCCGCTGCAAGTCCGCAACGCCGACGCTCACTACCCGTACCGCGCCGACAGCCATTTCCTGTACCTCACCGCGTTCGACGAGCCGGAAGCCGTGCTGGTGCTGGATGGCCGCCGTGGCAAATCCATCCTGTTCTGTCGCGATAGAAACCCCGACATGGAAATCTGGGATGGCTTCCGTTACGGTCCGGCAGCCGCCGTGGAGGCGTTCGACTTTGACGAGGCCTACAGCATTACCGAGCTGGATACCCGGCTGCCGCAGCTGCTGGAAAACGTGCCGGCGCTGTTCTGGCCGGTGGGCAACCGCAGCATCGATGGCCGCGTGGCCGGCTGGCTGGAGGCGGTACGTGCCCGCGCCCGCGCCGGTATCGACGCGCCACAGCGCTTTGGCGACTTGCTGCCGTTGATCGACGAGATGCGGCTGATCAAGGACGAGCGTGAGCTGGCGGTGCTGCATCGTGCCGGCCAGATTTCGGCCGAAGCCCACGTGCGGGCGATGCAGGCCACGCGGCCCGGCATGTACGAATACGAGGTAGAAGCCGAGCTGCTGCACCACTTCATCCGCAACGGTGCGCGCTACCCGGCGTACGAAAGCATCGTGGCCGGCGGAGCCAACGCTTGCACGCTGCACTACGCGGCCAACAATGCGCGCCTGAACGACGGCGATTTGCTGCTGATCGACGCCGGCTGCGAGTTCCGCGGTTACGCCGGCGACATCACCCGCACCTTCCCGGTAAATGGCCGTTTCAGCGGCCCTCAGCGCGACCTCTATGAAGTGGTGTTGGCCGCCGAACTCGCCGCCATCGCCGAGGTCAAGCCAGGGGCGGCGCTGGATGCGCCGGCCAACGCGGCGCTGCGCGTACTGGTCCAGGGCATGCTGGATTACCAACTGCTGCAGGGTACGGTGGATGGCGTGATCGAATCCGGCGACTACCGCCGCTTTTACATGCACGGCATCGGTCACTTTATTGGCCTGGACGTGCACGACGTGGGCGCGCGCAAGCCTAGCGGCCAGTGGCGCACTTTCCAGCCCGGCATGTGCACCACCATCGAACCGGGGCTGTATATCCGCCCGGACGACCGCGTGCCGGCGGCTTACCACCATATCGGCATCCGCATCGAAGACAATGTGCAAGTGACCGCCAGCGGTCATTACGTGTACACCGCCGCAGTGCCGAAACAGATCGACGATATCGAAGCCCTGATGCGGGGCTGAGCCGGTTTTCTTTGCAAGGGGGCGCCCGCACAGGGTGAAGCAAGATGCAGAACATGCCACAGCATGGCGACGTAGTGATTGTGGGCGGCGGCCCGGTGGGTGCGCTGGCGGCCTTGCGCCTGGCGCAGGCCGGGCGCGACGTGATCCTGGTGGAGGCGCGGGCGCAGCACGAGCCGGTGCGCGACGCGCGGGCGCTGGCGCTATCGTGGTATAGCCGCGAACAGCTGGCGCTGGCCGGTGCCTGGCCTGACAGCCTGCCAGCCACGGTGATCGACACCGTGCACGTGTCGCAGCAGGGCGGCTTTGGCCGCACCGTGCTGCAGCATGACGACCTGGGGCTGCCGCATTTGGGTGCCGTGATCGATTACCCGGTGCTGACGGCCGCATTGGCCGACGCGCTGGCTGCGTCCGGCGTGAAGGTGTTGTGGCAAACGCGGGTGGAAGGCGCTCAGTCGCTGTCGCGCTACGCCACGCTAAGCCTGCGCACGGCGGATGATGCGGTGGCCACGCTGACCTGCCGCCTGCTGGTGCTGGCCGAGGGCGGCGCGTTGGCCGAGCGCCTGCCGGGCATTACCCGCCGCGTACACGATTACCGCCAGAGTGCGGTGCTGGCTGAGGTCAGCAGCAGCCAGCCGCACGGCAATGTGGCTTACGAGCGCTTTGGCGCTGAAGGCCCGTTTGCCTTGCTGCCGCACGGCGAGCGCATGATGCTGGTGTGGACGCGCAGCCATGACGATGCACAGCGCCTGAAGGAAGGTGACGACGCCAGCGTGCTGGCCGAACTGCAGCAGGCTTTTGGCGAGCGGCTGGGGCGTTTTGACAGCATTGGCGAGCGTGCGGTGTTCCCGCTGGCGTTGCGTCAGCTCAACCGCGTGGTATCCGGCCGAGTGGTGATGATCGGCAACGCGGCGCAAACCATGCACCCGGTGGCGGCGCAGGGTTTCAACCTGGGCTTGCGCGACGCGGTGGGGCTGGTGGACGCGCTGGCCGGTGCGGCCGACCCGGGCGATGCGGCCGTGCTGCGCCGTTACAGCGCCGGGCGCCGCGTTGATAGCCACGCGGTGGTGGGCTTTACCCACGGCCTGATCCAGTTGTTTGATGGCCATCATCCGCTGGTAAAAGCCTTGCGTGGTGTCGGCATGAGCGCGCTGGACGCGCTGCCGCCGGCGCGCCGTGCGTTTGCCAGCCACCTGGTGTTTGGCGTCGGCGTCTAGCAATGACGGTTTTCTTGCGGCCAACCTTCGGTTAAGGTTGGCCGCAGTCATGTCAGAAAGCAGAAAATGAACGAGCATTACGATGTGCTGGTGGTGGGCGGTGGCCTGGTGGGCGCCGCGCTGGCGCTGGCGCTGGACAAACAGGGCCGGCGCGTGGCCTTGCTGGAAGGGCTGGGTGAGCCGCTGGACGGCCTGGAGCAGGGCTGGGACGCCCGCGTCTACGCCGTCAGCCCGGCTAACCGGGCGTGGCTGGCCGGGCTGGGTGCCTGGCCCGATATGGCGCGCATTGGCACCATCGCCGCGATGGACGTGTGTGGCGACCAGGGCGGGCGCATTGCGTTTTCCGCCGAGGATGCCGGGGCCGAGGCACTGGCGTGGATCGTGGAAAACCGCTGGTTGCTGGCGGCGCTGTGGCAGCAACTGCAGCAGGCCAGTGGCGTGACCATCCTGCGTGGGCAGCGGCCGCAAGCGCTGTGGCACGGCCCGCGCGAAGCCGGCGTGGTGCTGGCTGACGGCAGCAAACTGGCGGCTGCGCTGGTGGTGGGCGCAGACGGGGCTAACTCCTGGGTGCGGCAGCAGAGCGGCATTGCGGCCAACGTCAAACCTTATGGCCACAGCGGCGTTGTCGCCAACTTTGCCTGCGAGCGGCCGCACGGCGACATCGCACGGCAATGGTTTCTGGGCGATGGCATCCTGGCGTGGTTACCGCTGCCGGGCAACCGCATCAGCATGGTGTGGTCTACCAGTCAGCCGCAGCCGTTGCTGGCGCTGGACGACGCGCGGCTGGCTGCCGTGGTGGCCGATGCCGGTGGCCACGCGCTGGGGCGCCTGGATGTCTTGACCTCGGCGGCGGCGTTCCCGCTGCGCCTGATCACGCCGGAGCAGGTGATTGCCGAGCGCGTGGCGCTGGTGGGCGATGCGGCGCATACCGTGCACCCGCTGGCCGGGCAGGGCGTGAACCTGGGCTTTCAGGATGCGGCCCGGTTGGCCGCAGCGCTGCACGGGCGCGACGATTGCGGCCAGTGGCTGGCGCTGCGGGCGTATGAACGAAGCCGCAAAGAGGCTGTCCGAACCATGCAGATCACTTGTGATACCTTGTTTGGCCTGTTCCACGACAAGGGCACGCCGGGCCTGGCCTGGTTGCGTAATACCGGGCTGAACCTCACCAACCGCCTGCCGTTGATCAAGCGGCAACTCGCCCGCCACGCGGTGGGTTTTTGAGCAGAATTCAATAAAGGATGAGCATGTCTTTCCGTTTCCGCCAGCTGGTGCTGGCCACCATGATGCTGCCGCTGATGGCGTGCAGTGCTTCCGCCGCCGATGAGTCCAGCGATGCCGTCAAAGCTGCCTTCAAGGGCAAGTTCCCGCAGCACGAGGTATCGACCGTGCAGCCGGCGCCGGTAGCTGGCCTGTACGAGGTGGTGGTGAAGATGAAGCGCGGTGGTCGCGAAGAGTTCACCGTCGTCTACGTGGACGGCAAAGTGGACCACCTGATTACCGGCGACCTGATCGATACCAAGTCGCGCCGCAGCCTGACCGAAGCCCGTCTGGATGATCTGAACAAGGTAGTGGTGGACTGGAAAACCCTGCCGCTGGACAAGGCCATCAAGGAAGTGCGCGGCAAGGGCGAGCGCAAGCTGGTGGTGTTCTCTGACCCGGACTGCCCGTACTGCAAGCAGCTGGAGCGCGAGTCGCTGGCCAAGCTGGATAACGTCACTGTTTACACCTTCCTGTACCCGCTGGCGCAGCTGCACCCGGACGCCGAGCGCAAGTCGCGCCTGATTTGGTGCAGCAAGGACCCAGCCAAGACCTGGACCGCATTCATGCGTAACGGCACCCCGCTGAGTGGCAAGGATAACTGCCCGGCTCCGCTGGCCGAAGTGGCTGCCATCGGTGAAAAGCTGGGTATCAGTGGTACGCCGGCGTTGATCTTCCCGAATGGCACGCTGGTGCCCGGCGCCATCCCGTTGGCAGCCATCGAGGAAAACCTGGCTGCCAAGTAAGCCCTCATGCACTGGCTGCCACGTACGCCCAGAGAGCGACTGCAGTTAGCCATGCTGCTGTCGCTGCTTTGTCATGTCGTGATCTGGCTACTACTGGACGCTATGCCTGCTGCTTCGACTGGGATGGTGGCAGGTTTACCGCAGCGTATAGTGCTAGCGGCGCCAGTGTCGTACTCGCCACCGCAATTGCTTTTGCAGCCGCCCCCCGGCGTGCCCTCGTTACCCGCGACGCCGCCGGCGGCTGCAGCGCAGGAGGCTGCATTCCCCGTTACACCTGCGTCCTCGCCGCAAGCCCTCCCGCCCGATGCCGCCAGCCCGCCAAGTACTGACACCTTGGCGTCTGCGGCGATGGCGGCGTTGAGCCTGCCGCGTTTTTACACCGCCAGCGAGCTCGATGTATTGGCCGAGCCTCTGGTACCTATTGTCTTGCCGGACGCCGAAGACCTGCCGGAAGATGCGGAACTGGCAGTTTATATTGACGCGAATGGCTTGGTTTTGCGTGTGGATGTACCGGCCATTATCGCCGCTGATTATGCTGAGCAGCTGCGACAACGTTTTATCGAAGCACGCTTTTCCCCGGCACAAATTGCAGGTGTCGCTGTGCCCAGCATCAAGCGCATTGCACTGGTGGCAGAGACATTGTGAAACGGGCGTTTCATGGTAAATTGACGCCAGCCAGACACGATGGCGGCTAAACAACACATGAACTGATGTTGCCATGCAACACAATAGACCAGAAAAGGAAAACAACATGTCCGATTTGAAAGCCTTGTTCGAACAAGCCCAGAAAGACGTAACCAGCCTGGCCGAGCGCCCGGACAACCAGACCCTGCTGCAGCTGTATGCCCTGTTCAAGCAAGCTACAGAAGGCGATGTGAAGGGTGAACGCCCGGGCATGATGGATTTCATCAACCGCGCCAAGTACGATGCTTGGGCCAAGCTGCAAGGCCAGTCTGCTGACGAAGCGATGCAGGGCTACGTCGACGTGGTGAAGCAACTGATGGTCTGATCGAGTTTTTGCACAAAGATATTCGGATGACGGCTGACTTGGCAGCGAGCATGCGTCTATAATGCCAAGGCTTGGCATTGCCTTTTCTTTGTTCTTCAGGAGTATGTTATGAAAAAATCTTTGATGACGGCGTTGATGCTAGCGGCAATCTCTGGTGCTGCTTTCGCTCAGGATGCAGTGCCTGCTTCCATTACAGTGACTGAATCTGCTCCTGCTGTGGTAACCCAGACTCTTTCGTTGGGTACCGCTGCGACCGTCGGCGCCGTAGTTGCAGCAGGCTTGGCAGCTACTGCTGGTGGTAGCACCACTACTACACACCACGGTAACTGATCGGTTGGTCATCAGAAAGCTGCCCTGGCTTGCCAGGGCGGCTTTTTTTTGTCTTGCACTTAGGAAGCTTCATGCGTCTCAAGCCCATCGCATTGTCCCTGCTTTGTCTGCCGCTTCATGCTCTTTCCTCGCCTTCCCTTACGGGTCAGACTGGCCTGATGGCCATGCCGGACGCTCGGATGGAAGCCGACGGTACTTTTGGTATCGGCTATAGTTTCGACCGCCCATACAGTACGATCTGGCTTAATAGTACGGTATTGCCCTTTTTGCAGGTGAACGGTCGTTTTGTTGGTGTGCGTGGTATTCAGGGCTTTGCCAATAATTCGCAGTATGGCAGCTACAAAGACAAAGTCATTGATGCGAAGCTAAAGCTTTTGAGTGAAACTGATCTTTTGCCTCAGTTGGCAATAGGAAAAACCGATCTGTTCGGTACGGAGCTATTCAAAGGTGAATACCTCGTAGCAAGCAAGCAGATAGGTCCGCTGGACGTAACGCTTGGGTATGGCAAACGACGGCCGGATGGTTTGTTTGGCGGTATGCGCTGGCAATTGCCATACGAGAATGGCGCTTGGACTGTGCTGGCTGAATACGATGCCAATAATTACAAGAAGGATTTTAGTGCCGGTGCAACATTTGCCGGCAAGCGCGATCCCGGCCCATCACTTGGCTTGGCCTATCGTTGGGGGTGGCTGGGCGCTCAGGTGAGTAAGTCACGCGATACGGCCAGTATCAATACCTATGTGCAAATTCCCTTTGATGAAAAAGAGTACGTTCCCAAGTTTCTTGAGCCTGCACCCTATCGCAGTGAAGTCAGGGTAAGGCCATCTGCCGAGCAGTGGCATGGCGAGCAAGCGTACCGCAGAGACTTTCTGAAAGCCTTGCATCAGCAGGATTTCAACGCTGTTAGTGTAGGTTACGATAATGGTGTGCTGAGTCTGTCATTTACCAATACTCGCATCAGCAATATTGGTCGTAGTGTCGGACGTGCACTGCGTACTGCTTTGTATTTTGCACCGCTAGAAACACGGGTGATCAAACTGCGGGTGAATCGTAATGATCTCGCTATCGCGGATTACGAGTTTTTCGATTTGCCACGTGTCCAAGACTACCTGAACGGTAAAGCTACCCGGCAACAACTGCAAGATGTCGCCATTGTACGCCATGCACAAAAAGATCAGCTGGCCGAGTCTTTCGATATTGTTTCAGCGGCATTGGATGAAGGTCTGGACGCCAAGCTGGTGAGTGATGAAGATGGGCATGCCATTCAGCTGAAAGGGCAGGATAGGCAGTTAAATCGCTATAGTCTTGCGCCGCGTGTTGGCATGTTCTTTAACGATCCTTCTGGCGCGTTACGTTACGAAATCAACGCATACGGCAGTGCACAGTTCCGTCCTGCTGAAGGTCAGTACCTTGATGCCGGTTTTAGCCAGAAGGTATTCGAAGACATCAGTAAGGTTGACAATCCCAGCAATAGTCGCTTGCCTCATGTGCGGACTGATATCGCAGAGTACAAACGAGGTAATCATCCCAAGCTAATCCAGCTAGCCTGGACTGGCCTGTTTCAGCCTGGAGAGCGGCTGTACGGCAAGGTATCAGCTGGCGTATTTGAGGAGATGTTTGGCGGCCTTGCCGGCCAGCTCGTGTACTACCCGGCTGGTGCGCGCTGGATGGCCGAGTTGAGTACTGAAGCCGTGCAGCAGCGTGACTTTAAGGGCTGGTTTGGTCGTCGTGATTATAAAACCGTCACTGGGCTTGCTTCTTTGCACTATCGTATGCCGATGGGCGTAACAGTCACCGGGCGTGCTGGCCGTTTTCTGGCTAGGGATAGCGGCCTGCGTATGGAGGTGAAGCGGCGCTTCAAGAGTGGTATCGAGGTGGGTGCCTGGTATACCTATACCGATGGGCGAGATACTACTAATCCTGGAACGCCAAGCGACCCATATAAAGATAAAGGCATTTTCATGGCGATACCACTGGGTATCATGCTGCCAACTGATACTCAGGCGGCGGTGAAAATGTCGCTATCACCCTGGACGCGTGACGTTGGTCAACGCGTAGACGTGCCCCATGACCTGGTGCGCATACTGGAAGAGCCCAACCGAGAGTTGGCATTGGGCGATGGCATGGGCAATATCGGCGAGCGCCCGGATGACCCAAGTTACGATGCCTTGCCCGACCCGGCATGGTGGCCATCGGCCAATGGCGTGCGTAACCGTTTTGCGGCCAGCTTGGGCCAGGCGCCAGCACTCAGTGATACGGCGCTGGCAGTAGGTGCGGGTGGCGTTTTGTTGGCTGGTGTAGCCAGCCGTGACAAGTCATTGGACAAGCGGCTTGGCAAGCACAGCCCTGGGAGTGCGCAGAAAGCCTGGGACAAGGTAGGGAGTGCCGCACCGGTGCTGGCGGTAGGTGCGGCTGGCGCAGCCATGGCGCTATCTGATGACCCGGTGCTGGTGAATACCGCCATTATCAGCTTGCAGTCCGCAGTGGCCGCGACGGCAGGCAGCATGGTGCTTAAAAATGCGGTAGACCGGGCTCGTCCCAAAGAAGCACAAGGGGATAGCTGGGCCAAGAGCAAAAGTGGTGACGCCAGTTTTCCATCCAATCACGCGGCCGCGCTGTTTGCCGCCGTCACCCCCTTTGCAGAAGAGTACCGCGCCCCTTGGCTTTACGGCGTGGCAGGGTTGGCCGCAGCCGGCCGGGTTGCTGGCCGCGATCATTGGGCTAGCGACGTAGCAGCCGGTAGCCTGCTAGGCTATGGCACCGGTTACTGGCTATGGAAAACACAGCGTAAGTTAAGTGTTTTGCCGCTTGTTGGTGAAGATGGCAAGTCAGTGGCAATGACAATGAATTATCAGTATTAGATTGATTAATCTAATCAAGCCTGTTAATCATCTTTACGCAAAAGTATCATGCACCGCTGTATGGCTCGCATACTCGTTTGTGCGCACGGAAATCAACTCTATGAACAGCAATCTCTCGCGTTTGGCAGTCCTGCTGGCAGCCGCCGGTATGGCAAATGGCAGTTACGCCCAGGTAGCGAATGCCGGTACGGCGCTGGCAAGCTACCCAATCGGTGGCATGCAGAACGTGTCCCCGGCCTCGGTCAATATCCCCACTATTCCGTTGGAGCCGGCCCAACAAGCCGCGGCCAACGGTAGTAACAGCCAAGACGCCCTGGTTAGCGACAGCACGGTAGACAGCAGCGCCCAGGTACAAAGCTGTGTTGCTGGCAAATTCGACAATGACTTCCAGGCCTTGGTATGCGAAGCCCTGGGCACAAGGCTGCCGGTATTCGGCAGCGATCTGTTCACCAAAGCGCCGTCAACTTTCAGCCCGGTTGAGAACGTACCGGTAGCCGGTGACTACCGGCTGCAGCCTGGAGATGAATTCGAGTTGACGGTTTGGGGCCAGGTCAACATGCAACAGCGCTTGCGTGTGGACAATAACGGCGACGTGTTTGTACCGCAGGTTGGCAAGTTCAATGTGAGTGGTGTGGCTTTCAGTGACCTAGAAGGCCGTATCAATATGGAAGTAGGCCGTCTGTTCCGTAACTATCAGCTATCCGTCACCATGGGGCGGCTCAACCAGCTGGCTGTTTTTGTCACCGGCTTTGCCAACAAGCCTGGTCGGTACAATGTCAGCTCGGTCAGCACCTTGCTCAATGCACTGTTTGCCTCGGGCGGCCCAAGCCAGCAAGGTACGCTGCGCCGCGTAGAGCTGAAACGCGATGGCAAGCTGGTAGGCAGCTTCGATCTGTACGCCCTCCTACTAAATGGTGATAAACGTGCCGACTTGCGTTTGCACGCCGGAGACGTCATTCACATCCCGGCGGTTGGCGAGCGTGTCGCCATTGCAGGCCAGGTCAAAGTGCCCGCCATTTACGAACTTAACCGTAACGAGACCCTGGCAGACCTGATGAAATGGGCGGGTGGCCTGACCACCACCGCCAGCAGCTTGCAAGCATCACTGGAGCGCATCATCAACCGTGAAAACCGCACGGTAGACCAAGTAGATCTCAAGCGGGCAGGGGGCCTTAATCTGGCAGATGGCGACATCGTACAGATTTACCCCATGTCATCCCGCTACGAAAACATGGTTTCCATACGAGGCAGCATAGGTCTGGCACAACGCGTGCGCTGGAAACCAGGCATGACCATAAAAGACCTGATCCCCAGCCGTGAAATGCTGCTGACCCCAGCCTACTGGAACCGGGTAAACAATGCGGTAGATACGCGTACCATGGGTGAAGGCAGTCTGCGCTACGACCTGAAGCGCGACGAGTCCACCGAAATCAACTGGGACTACGCCGTCATCGAGCGCATTCGCCCTGATGACTTCGGCACCGAACTCATTACCTTCAATCTCGCCAAGGCCATTGCTGGCGATGCGGCCAACAATCTTCAGCTACAGTCTGGCGACGCCATTTCCATTTTCTCCAAGAACGACGTGCGCGTGCCGGCAGAAAAGCGCACCCGCTACGTAAGGGTAGAAGGCGAACTGGCAGTACCCGGCGTGTACAGCGTGCAGCCAGGTGAAACCCTGCGACAGCTGGTGGCACGCGCCGGTGGCTTGTCTCGCCATGCCTATCTTTACGGTGCGGTATTTACCCGTGCCAGTATCCGTGACGAACAGCAGAAAATGCTGACCGAAGCCGTTGACCGTTACGAACGCGAGGTAGAGGCCGCCGCCGCCGCCAAACTATCCGATGCAACGCTTAAGGAAAACGTATCGGCAACCGAGGCCGAGCTGCAGCGCAATCGCCAGCGCGTAAAAGCCATGCGCAACGTGAAAGCCCCAGGGCGTGTAGCGTTCGAGTTTGACAGCTTTAAGGTGGGCCTGAAGGACGTGCCGGATATTGAGCTGGAAGACGGCGACAACCTTTACATACCGCGCCTGCCATCCACCATCAACGTTTTTGGCGCGGTCAACAGCCCGTCTGCCTACTTGTACAGCCGCAACAAAAATGTGGGCGACTATCTGGACAGTGCCGGTGGCTATAACCGCCTGGCGGACAAAGGCGGTGTTTACGTGCTGCGTGCCAATGGCACGGCCTACGGAGTCAATAGCACCGGCTGGTTCAGCACCATCGCCGGCTACCAGCCAGCCCCCGGCGATGCCATCGTGGTGCCAGAGCAGCTTGAACGTGGCCTGAGCTTTACCCAGAACCTGAAAGAGTGGACCAGCATTCTGTACCAGTTCGGTTTGGGCGCGGCGGGTCTGAAAGTCTTGAAGGATTAATGCGTCGACAGGGATGCCGGAAACAAACATGAACCATAAGATGCAATCTGATACCGCGGCAGACGATGAAATCGACCTGAGTCAGTTGCTGGAAACGATATGGCAAGGACGTTTAACCATCGTCTTGTCGAGTGCCTTATGCGGCGCGGTAGCTTTGGCGGTGGCCTTGAGTTTGCCATCCGAGTTTACTGCCCGCAGCAGCGTGATGCCTCCACAGCAACAGTCCTCTGGTCTAGCTGCGGCATTGGGCTCGCTTGGCGCGCTAGCCGGCGTGGCGGGTGCCAGTGGCTTGAAAAATCCGAATGATTTGTACGTAGGTATTCTGAAGAGTCAAAACGTCTCTGATAGCCTAATCAAACGTTTTGAATTGAAAGCGCGCTACGAGGTAAACACGTTTGTTGATGCGCGTTCTGCTCTGGCAGCTGCTGCTGATATTCAGTCGGCCAAGTCTGGTCTGATTGAAATTGCCGTCAAAGATACCGATCCGGTTTTTGCTGCCAAGCTGGCTAATGCTTATGTAGATGAACTTAAACGCGTTAATCAGAGTATGGCTGTGACAGATGCTGCAAAACGCCGCTTGTTTTTTGAAAAGCAGCTCCAGGATGTGCGTGCGGATCTGAATGTGGCAGAAAGTCGACTGGAGCAGTTTCAGAAAAAGTCCGGTCTTATCCTCCCAGAGGGGCAGGTCAGTGGTCTTCTCAAAGCAGTCGCTGAGTTAAAAGCGATGATTGCAGCTAAAGAAGTACAACTGACTACCATGCGCAGCTTTGCAACTGACAAAAATGCGGATGTGGTTCGGGTGCAAGGGGAGTTAACGGCATTGCGAGCGCAGTTGCAACAGCTTTCGGCGGCTGGAGGTGATGAGGCTGGCTTGATGCCAGGTGCTGCTAAGTTGCCTGAAAAGGGTTTGGGCTACATCCGCGCTTTGCGTGAGGTGAAGTATCAGGAGGCTCTGTTAGAAATCATGGCCAAACAGTATGAACTGGCAAGAATGGAAGAGGCCCGTGACAGTTCTCTGATCCAGGTACTGGACGTAGCTACGCCGCCTGATCGCAAGAGTGGGCCGAAACGGTCAATGATTGTGCTCGCAGGCCTGATGGTAGGTACGATGCTGGGTACGGCTCTGGTTTTTATTCGTCGCTGGCGTCAGGGAGGTTTTGCTTGAACCGGAGGCAATTGTGCTTTCTCGGTTCAGCGTAGTGACCAATGGCTCTTTATATACTTTTGGCTTCATTGTTTTCGGCGCTGGTAACGGCAGCCGTGATCATTCGGTATCAGCATCTACACGGACATCTGTCGATGGACCACGACTTGGATGGTGTGCAGAAGTTTCATGCTCAACCTACCCCTCGGGTGGGGGGCGTACCCATCATTGTCGGTCTGGTCTCTGCCCTTCTTGTTTGGCAGGCTTCCTCCCCCAGCACAGCAGAAGCATGGTGGTTGTTATGTGCTGCCATGCCGGTTTTCATGGCCGGCTTGATTGAAGACTTGACGAAGCGCGTATCGCCCTTGGTCCGATTATTGGCGGCGTTTGTGTCTGCAGCTCTGGCCGCTTTTATGCTGGGTGCTTTGTTGGATCGTCTAGGTTTGCCGGTGGTGGATGGCTGGCTGGGTCAGTTGCTGGTTCTACAGGTGGTGATCACGGTGTTTGCAGTGGGCGGTGTCTGCCATTCAGTCAATATCATTGATGGTTACAATGGTTTGATGGCTGGCGTGGGGGTATTAGCCTGTGCTGCTTTTGCTTATGTTTCGTTTCAGCTTGACGATCAGTTTCTGTTTGTCGTTGCCATGTCATTGGCTGGCGCATTATTGGGCTTCATGTTCTGGAACTTCCCGCGCGGGCTGATTTTTGCTGGTGATGCAGGTGCCTACTTGGTAGGCTTCCTGTTGGCTGAGTTAGCCGTTCTATTGGTAGCACGGCACCCTGATGCGGTGTCGCCATGGTTCCCGATGCTGGTGCTGATTTATCCGATTTTTGAAACGGTCTTTACTATTCTGCGCCGTAAGCAGCGTAAAGAGGCTGCCGGACTGCCCGACAGCATGCACTTTCACCAATTGGTTTACAAACGTTTGGTGCGCTGGGTTGCTGGGAGTGATAGCCAGGAATACTTGCTAAAACGCAATAGTATGACTTCGCCCTACCTGTGGTTGATTGCCATGATGACTATTATTCCTGCGGTGATTTTCTGGCGTCATCAGTGGGTATTGCAGGCTTGCTGTGTTTTGTTCATTGCGACTTATGTCTGGCTTTACAAACGCATTGTGCGCTTTCGTGCGCCCAGATGGTTACATCTTTACAAACACTGAGACTTTGCTTGATGTAGTAAGCAATAAAAACGCCACCCAAGAGTGGCGTTTTTATTTTCGGGTAGTGCGCTCAAGCCTTCACCACGTTGGCCGCGCCTTGCTGATACTTGCCGCGGCTGTCTACCAGTAGCTGGGCATGCTGTAGCAGCATGGCGAAGTCGAACTTGTCGTGGTCGGTGGCCAGCAGCACGCAGTCGTAGCTGGCGACCGATTCTGCAGTCAGGGTAACACTCGCCAGATCGAAATGGTGTTCGCGCATTTTTGGGAATACTGGTACGTGCGGGTCGCTGTAGCTGATGTCCGCGCCCAGGTCGCGCAGCTTTTCCATCAGGAATACCGACGGGCTTTCACGCATGTCGTCGACGTTTTTCTTGTAAGCAATCCCCAATACCAGAATCTTGCTGCCATTGATGGCTTTCTTGCGCTCGTTCAGCGCAGCTGCCACTTTGCTGACCACGTAGTCCGGCATCGCCGAATTGACTTCGCCTGCCAGCTCGATAAAGCGGGTGTGGACGCCGTATTCGCGCGCTTTCCAGGTCAGGTAGAACGGGTCGATCGGGATGCAATGGCCACCCAGGCCCGGGCCGGGGTAGTAGGGTACAAAACCGAACGGTTTGGTGGCGGCGGCGCGGATCACCTCGTGAATATCAATGCCCATCTTGTCAGCGACGATCTTCATCTCGTTGACCAGGCCGATATTGACGGCGCGGTGGATGTTTTCCAGCAATTTGGTCATCTCTGCGGCGCGGGTGCTCGACACCGGTACTACTTGGTCGATGACGGCGCTGTATAGTGCCACGCCCACTTCCTGGCAAGCTGCAGTCACGCCACCGCACACTTTGGGGATGGTGCGGGTGGTGAAGTTGGGGTTGCCCGGGTCTTCGCGTTCCGGCGAGAACACCAGGAAAGCGTTTTCGCCAACCTTCAGACCGCGCGATTCGATGCGCGGCAGCAGCTCTTCATCGGTGGTGCCGGGGTAGGTAGTGGATTCCAGCGACACCAGGTGGCCTTCGCGCAGGTGCGGGACCAGGCTGTCGATGGTGTTGATGACGAAGGACAGGTCCGGCTCGCGGTATTTGTTGAGCGGCGTCGGGACGCACAGGATCAGCGCGTCGGCTTCCGGTGCGCGGCTGAAGTCGGTGGTGGCTTCGAAGCCGGCGGCGCGGGCGCTGGCAATGCTGTCGGCGCTGATGTGTTCGATATAGCTTTTGCCGGCGTGCAGCGCGTCGACTTTGCTCTGGTCGATATCGAAGCCCAGTACCTTGTAGCCGACTTCGGCAAAGCGCAGCATCAGTGGCAGGCCGACGTAGCCTAGGCCGACAATGCCGATCACCGCCGATTTGTCGGTGATGCGGTTCAGGAATGCGGTTTTCACGAAATGGTCTTTCCGGATGCAAGAATAAAGGTGGCGCACAGCGGCCACGGTTGGTAACTATTTTACGCTAAATGGACGCGGCTGGCCGCTGGTGCTTGTCACATCTTGTAAAGCAAAAAGCCCTGCGGGCGAGGCGCGCAGGGCTTGGCAGGGTTGGCCGCAGCTTACAGGCTGGGCATGCTGTAGCCCTTGATGTCGGCAGCCTGTACCAAGCCACTCAGATACTCGTGCATGGCTTGGCGGCCAGCCATTTCGTTCAGGTATTGCTGCAGGCGCGGGAACACGTCGGCAAAGGCCAGTTGGCCGCCTTCCTGGCGCTCTTTGACCTGGATGATGTGGTAACCGAACTGGGTTTCTACCAGGTGCGGGGTGATCTGGCCGGCGTCAGTGCTGAATACCGCTTGTTCGAATTCCGGCACCATCTGACCGCGACCGAACTGGCCCAGGTCGCCGCCCTGTTTGCCAGATGGGCAGGTGGAGTGTTCGGCGGCCAGGCTGGCAAAGGCTGCCGGGTTGGCTTGCACTTGTTCCAGCACGCCCTGTGCCTTGGCCTTGGCCAGCGAGGCAGCCAGTTCGTCACCCTGACCCAGCGGGAACAGGATGTGGCTGGCGACGGCGCTTTCGCCTTGCTTGAAGTATTGCGGGTTGGCGTCGTAGTAGGCCTGGCAGGCGGCTTCGTCGGCCGGGGTGAAGTTCAGTTCCTGATCCAGCAGCGCGCCAATCGCCTGGCCTTCGTTACTGGTGTCGTGGCCTTGTTCGCGGGCTTTTTGCAGCAGCAGCTGGTGCAGCACCAGTTGTTGAACGGCGGAATCGCGCGGGCTGGCGGTGTCTTCATGGTTGGCTAGCTCGGCCTGCACCATGGATTCGGTGATTTCTACGCCGTTAACGGTAATGGACATGGAGGTTTCCTGTGTAGGTTGGTCTGCTGCGACCGGCGTGTGCCGGGCAATGCAGCATTATTTAGGGGCGATCGGTATTGTATCAATAGCAAATTGCGGTTTTTTTCTGTGTTCACCTATCGTTTACAGACGCGGGCAGCACGGTAGGGTACAGTGCGGCTGTCTTCCCGCTGATTGTCAGCCGTGCCCTTGCCATGCTGCCCATTCTTACTCCTCGTTTGCGTTTGCGCGAGCTTACGCTTACCGATGCTCCGCACGTCCTGGTATTGCTGAATGACCCCGACTTCATTCATTACATTGCCGACAAAGGTGTGCGCACCGAGGCGGCTGCGAGGGTCTATCTGGCAGAAGGGCCACTGGCCAGTTATGCGGCCAACGGCTTTGGCCTGTGGGCCGTCGAGCGTCGCGAGGATGGTGCCTGGCTGGGGCTGTGCGGTTTGTTGCGCCGTCCGAACGTACCGCATGTTGATGTCGGCTATGCCTTGCTGGCACAGGCGCGGGGCTGCGGTTACGCCACCGAGGCTGCGGCTGCGGTTCGGGCATATGGCCTGAACGAGCTAGGCTTGCTGCGGATAGTGGCGTTTATCGACCCTGCCAATCGGGCTTCTGCTCGTGTATTGCAAGCCATTGGTCTGCAGTCGCAGGGCAGGGTCGTGCTGCCGGGGGTGGAAGGCGAAACCGAATTATTTGCCTGACGCGGCAGGGTTGGCCGCAAACGGGCTTGGCTGGCTGAGAGCAAATGCTCTATTTCGTTGGATTTTATCGTGCTGCTTGGGCGATAATGCCGGCCATCTAAATGGAGAGATGTGTAATGCGTTGTCTGGATGATTTCCGTCTGCGTCTGGCGGGCAAGGAACTGGTGCCCATCATGCAGGGCGGTATGGGGGTGGACATTTCCACCGCGTCACTGGCGCTGGAAGTGGCTCGTCTGGGTGGTATCGGGCATATTTCCGACGCCATGCTGCCTACCGTAGCGGATCGTCGCTATAACACCAAGTACGTCAAGAACAAGCTGAAGCAGTACAAGTTCAACGTCGAGAATACCGACAAGTCGGTGGTGAAGTTCGATCTGGACGAGGTGGCAGAGTCTACCCGCCTGCACGTCGAAGCCACGATGAAAGCCAAGCAGGGTGATGGCCTGATCTTCATCAACTGCATGGAAAAACTCACCATGAACGCGCCCAAGGACACCTTGCGCGTGCGCATGCGCGCAGCCATGGATGCCGGTATCGATGGCATCACGCTGGCGGCAGGCTTGCACCTCGGTTCGTTTGCACTGATCGAAGACCACCCGCGCTTCCGCGAGGTGCAGCTGGGCATCATCGTGTCGTCGGTACGGGCCTTGCAACTGTTCCTGAAGAAAACCGCGCGTACCCAGCGCTTGCCCGACTACGTGGTGATCGAAGGCCCGCTGGCCGGTGGCCACCTGGGCTTTGGCATGGATTGGGAAAACTACCGCCTGGAAGACATCCTGGTGGAAGTGCGCGACTGGCTGCAAGCCGAAGGCCTGGACATTCCGATCATCGCTGCCGGTGGCGTGTTTACCGGCGCCGACGCGGTACGCATGCTGGAACTGGGCGCCAAGGGCGTGCAGGTGGCTACCCGCTTTACCGTGACCCGCGAGTGCGGCCTGCCGGACAAGATCAAGCAGGAGTACTTCCGCGCTGACGAAGACGACATCGAAGTCAACCAGCTATCGCCAACCGGTTACCCGATGCGCATGATCAAGCAGTGTCCCGCCATCGGCGACGGCATTCGCCCCAACTGCGAAGCCTACGGCTACCTGCTGGATGCCAGCGGCAGCTGCCAGTACATCGAGGCGTACAACCGTGAAGTAGCCGCCCATCCGGGCGAGCGCCGCGTCAAGGTGATGGACAAAACCTGCCTGTGCACCCACATGCGCAATTTCGACTGCTGGACCTGCGGTCACTATACCTACCGTCTGAAAGACACTACTCACCGCCTGGCCGATGGCAGCTACCAGCTGCTGACCGCCGAACACGTGTTCCGTGACTACCAGTTCACTACCGAAGGCGTAGCCTTGCCGGCGCTGGAAGAAGTGTGCCCTGCCTGAGCGAGGTAGCGCGTTGCGGCCAACCTTGGCCGTAGCGCCCGCAAAACAAAACCCCCTGCACTAACAGTGCAGGGGGTTTTGCTATTGCATGCCGTATGGTCAGGCCAGTGCCTTGTACAGGTTCCACGCCGACAGGCAGGTAATCAGTACGCCGACGATGGTCATCAGCGCACGTGCCGGCAGGTAACGCGTAGTCCAGGCAGCCAGCGGTGCCGCGATCATGCCACCGATAACCAGGCCGGCGATTAGCTCCAGCTGCTCGAATACCCCGATAAACACCGCAAACGAGGCAGCGCCGGCAACAGACAGGAAGAACTCTGCTGCGTTGACCGAACCAATGACGTGGCGCGGCGCGCCACCACGGCCAATCAGCGAGGTGGTTACCACCGGGCCCCAGCCGCCACCACCGATGGAATCCAGCGCGCCGCCCAGAAACGCCAGCGGGCCCAGCCGTTTTGGCGGTTGGCGCTCGGCCAATTGCTGGCGGGCTTTCAGCAGGATGTAAATCCCCATCAGCAGCAGATAGGCAGACACTACCGGTTTGATGATGCTGACGTCGACATAAGCCAGTACTGCCGCGCCAACGATGCCGCCCAGCACACCAGGAATGACCAGCCGTTTGAACAGGCTGCGGTCCACATTGCCGAATTTCAGGTGAGATAGCCCGGAAGCCCCTGTGGTGAAGATTTCGGCCAGGTGGATGCCGGCGCTGGCGGCGGCCGGCGGTACCCCGGCTGACATCAGCGCGGTGTTGGCGGTGACGCCGTAAGCCATGCCCAAGGCGCCGTCGATGATCTGGGCGCCAAAGCCG
The DNA here is from genome assembly GCF_046297735.1 of Vogesella sp. Classification (NCBI taxonomy): domain Bacteria; kingdom Pseudomonadati; phylum Pseudomonadota; class Betaproteobacteria; order Neisseriales; family Chromobacteriaceae; genus Vogesella; species Vogesella sp. Next base: position 24,420 of record NZ_JBKBHK010000004.1, on the reverse strand, counting down.
ATGGCGATAAAGGTCCAGAACATCGGGTCGCTGGTCCAGCCAGAGGCGGCGTGCAGGGCCTGGTTGGCCGTGTCGCCAAGGTGGATAGAGCCAGCCAGATGGATCAGGCCGGCGCACAGTAGTACGGCCAGTGCCGAGTAACTGGTCCAGTGGCGTCGCAGTCGTTGCAGCATAGTGTGGCTCCGGAAACGAATGGCTGCAGTCTAGTGGCCTGCTTCATCACCACAAAGCTTGATTTCTGATGTTGTTAGCAGTTTTTTTCATAAGCAGCTTGGCCCTATGGCTGGTCGCCGGGTTTACCTGCGGTGCCACCAAGCGCAGGCTGGGATGCTAGAATCGCTGCCATTGCCACCTTGCCAGGTTACGTTCTGCCATGACCCCGATGATGACGCTGTTTGTCAGCAAATTTCTGTTTATCGCCGCCGCCTTGCTGCCCATCATCAACCCGCCCGGCCTGGTGCCATTCTTCATTTCGCTCACCGCGCACAATACCCAGGCGCAGCGTGCTTTTCTGGCGCGTCGCATTGCCATCTACTGCTTTCTGCTGTTGCTTGGCAGCATGTATATCGGTGGTTTCGTGCTCAGCTTCTTTGGCGTGTCGCTACCGGTGGTGCAGCTGTCGGGTGGTTTGCTGATTACCTTTGCCGCCTGGCGCATGCTGAACGACGCCCCGGCCGAAGCGTCGCCGGATGTGGGTGAAATCGAAAACCGGGAAGTACTGAAGCAGCGCGCCTTCTACCCGCTAACCTTTCCGCTGACCGTGGGGCCGGGCTCGATCTCGGTGGCCATTACAGTGGGGGCATCGCTTAGTAGTGCTGGTCGCGGCCTGGAAAAATTTGCCGTGGCGCCGTTGGCCGCCGTGGCGGCGGTGGCGGCCATCAGCGTGCTGACCTGGTGGTGCCTGACGCATGCCGACAAACTGATGCGCTACCTGGGGCGTACCGGCTCGGTGGTATTCCTGCGTCTTACTGCCTTCATCTTGCTCTGCCTTGGGGTGCAAATTATCTGGGAGGGTTTCTCCGGCTTGGTGGAGCCGATGCTGAAGGGCATTGGCAAGTAAGCCTGGCTGGCGGATACACACTGTTTCGTAGCGGCCTCCGACAAGGCGGGCGTATCCCGCTACAATGGCGCCTCGCTAAAAAACGGGGTGTGTATGTTTACGCTGGCTTTTTTGTGCGTATTCGCTTTTCTGGCTGGCCTGATTGATGCGGCTGTCGGCGGCGGCGGCTTGATCCAGATTCCGGCCTTGTTCAATGCGCTACCGCAGGCCTCGGTAGCCACGCTGTTCGGTACCAACAAGATGTCTTCGGCCGTGGGTACCGTATTCGCGGCACGTTCCTACCTCAAACGCGTGAAGATACCGTGGCGGCTGGTGCTGCCGGCTGCGTGCGCGGCCTTCGTGATGTCGTTTGCCGGTGCGGCGGCAGTCAGCTACATCCCGCCCAGCATTATGCGTCCTTTGGTATTGGCGCTGCTGATCGTGATGGCGATCTACACCTTCCGCAAGAAACAGCTGGGCGCGGTGCACGAGCCGGTGGCCATTGGCCGCCGCGAAATGCTGGTTGGTCTGGCCATCGGCGGTGGCATCGGCTTCTACGACGGCTTGTTCGGCCCGGGCACTGGCAGCTTTTTGATGTTCCTGTTCGTGCGCTTTTTTGCCTTCGACTTCTTGCACGCATCGGCCTCGGCCAAGGTGGTGAACCTGGCCACCAATATCGCCGCGCTATGTTTCTTCATCCCCAGCGGCAACGTGCTGTTTGCCTATGCCATCCCGATGGCAGTGTGCAATGTGGCAGGGGCGTTAGTGGGTTCGTGGTTGGCCATGCGCAAGGGAGCAGGCTTCGTGCGGGGGCTGTTTCTCGTGTTGGTGACGGTGCTGATCTGCAAGCTGGCGTGGGACATGTTGTACGCCTGACAGCTAAATGAAAGTTTTGGCGGCCATAATGCAGGCTGCTCGTACAAGTTCTGATCGGAGGATAACAATATGCTGGAAATGATGGGTGAAAGCACCTTCTGGATTTCGGTGCTGCAGATCATCGCCATCGACATCCTGCTGGGTGGGGATAATGCGGTAGTGATTGCGCTGGCGTGCCGCAGTTTGCCGGAACATCTGCGCAAGAAGGGCATTTTCTGGGGCGTCGTGGGCGCCATTGGCTTGCGTGTGGTGTTGATTGCCTTTGCACTGCAGATTCTGGATATCCCGTTCCTGAAGCTGGTCGGCGGCGTGCTGTTGCTGTGGATCGGCATGAAGCTGCTGGTGGGCGAGGACGACGATGGTCACGATGTGGATGGTAGTGCCCACCTGTGGGGTGCGGTAAAAACCATCATTGTGGCCGATGCTGTAATGAGCGTGGACAACGTGATTGCTGTTGCCGGTGCATCGGGTGGCCACATGCCGCTGGTAGTGTTCGGTATCGTGATCAGCATCCCGATCATCGTATGGGGCAGCCAGCTGGTAATGAAACTGATGGACCGCTTCCCGATGGTGATTACCCTGGGTGGCGGCCTGCTGGGCTGGATCGGCGGCTCCATGCTGGTGAGCGACAAGGGTTTGACCGATTACATCGGTGTGTTGCCTGCCTGGTCGCATCAAGTTAGCGGTGCGATTGGCGCTGCATTGGTGGTGATTGTCGGCACGGTATTGGCCAAGCGCAAGGCGGCTGCCGTCAGCGCCGAATAAGCATCGTCACCTTGTGTAATGCCAGGGCCGCCCTTCGGGGTAATGCCAGTCAGTTAACGCTGACTGGCATTTTTTTTGGCTAGGGGTTTGCGGTGTTTGAAGAGTGCTATTGTGTCCGCGATGCGGACGCTGTTTACATGCCGGTTCCGTCCGGCAAACGGGAAAGGGGGCGGATTGCCGCCCCCTTTTCATTCCCCCGCAACCCGGGGCTGCTCGAAACCCCGTTCAAAATGGTACGCCCCAGGCGCCGCCGAACTCGCATCGCTGAGCAAATCAAAGATTTGCACGCAGATCGCTAACGGCTCGGGGCTCAAACAAATCGGCGTCTTAAAACCTAGGGCATACCATTTTGCCCGGCTCGCGCCAACGGGATGGGGCGCTTCACTCACGCTCTACCAATTGATGGCCAGGTACATTCGACGAACTGACTAGCATTAGCCCTTCGGGGCGGCCTTTTGCATGGGTGCGTTTACGCAAACACTTGCGGCCAACCCCGCAAGGTTGGCCGCAAGTGTCCGGCCCGTGCCGGCGTGGTCTTTGTCCCGGGTGCTCTGGCGCCCTTAGTTTTGTGTGCACCTGTCGCCTGATGCCCCGGTCGGGCGGTTGGCGTGCAGTACAGCCCGTGGCGTGAGTGGCCGGCGGTGGGCAGTGCCGCGATGGCAGCGCTGTCTGTGTGGCAGTACGGATACTGTATCGCGCCAAGGCGCGAAGGTGCTTTCTATCGTTCAGCACTTTTGCGTTGATTGCGGTAGATTGTTCCTTGTTTATAAAAATTGTCGGAATGATCTTCATGAATAATGATCAGGCAGACCAGACTGTCGCCCTTAGCGCGCAAGACCGAAAGATCCTGCGCGAGCTGCAGCGCAACGCGCGCTTGTCCAACGCCGAGCTGGCCGAGCGGGTAGGGATGTCGCCCACCGCGTGCTGGAACCACACCCGGCAGTTGGAAAAAGACGGTTACATCCAGGGTTACGTGGCGCTGATCGACCAGAAGCGCATGGGCTTGCGCGATACCGTGCTGATCGAGGTTACGCTGAACGCGCACGAGGATGACACGCTGGCGCGCTTTGGCGAAGCGCTGGCAGCGCTGCCCGAGGTGCTGGAGGCGCACTTGGTGTCCGGCGAATACGACTACCTGATCAAGGTGGCCGTCGATGGCACCGCCGGTTACGAGCGCTTTCTGCGCGAGAAGCTGTACAAGATTTCCGGCATCCGCCACAGCCGTTCGCACTTCACGCTGCGCTGCATGAAGTCGGTGCCGTCGGTGCAGGTGTAGGCCGGACGTGACTGCGGCCAACCTGGCGCGTGGCAAGGTTGGCCGCAAGATGGGTGGCATGGTTGGCGGGCGTGGCTTAGGGCCTGTTAACACCACCGCCTGACAAGCGCCGCCGCATCAAAAATAGCGTTAACGGGCCCTAGTTCTCCCGGTATTCCAGGCTGTGCCAGGCGCCGTCATCCAGCGCCAGCGCCTTGCTCAGCCACGGCAAGGTTTCTTGCAGCGTGGCGTGTAGCGTCCACGGCGGATTGACGATGAACATGCCGCTGCCGTGCATGCCGAAGCCATCCTTGGACGGCGTGCGTACCGTCAGCGTGGCGTCCAGCCAGCTGTGGCAGGGCAGCTTTTTCAGGTCTTGCACCATTTCTTTGACTTCTGCGCGCTGCAACAACGGGTACCAGATGGCGTAGGTGCCGGTGGCAAAACGCTTCAGTGCTTCTTTCATCGCCTTCACTGCGTGCTGGTAATCGGCTTTGTCTTCGTACGGCGGGTCGATCAGCGTCAGCGCGCGCCGCGGCGGCGGCGGCAGCAGCGATTTGATGGCTTCAAAGCCGTTGGCGCGTTCGATGCGCACGCGGCGGCCGGCGTCGGCAAAGCAATCCTGCAGCAGCTGGTGGTCGCTGGGGTGCAGCTCGAACAGGCGCAGTTTTTCGCTGCCGGCCATGGCTTCGGCGGCAAACCACGGCGAGCCCGGGTAGTAGCGCAGCGCGCCGTCGGCGTCGCTATTGATGGCGGCAACCACTTCCAGGTAGCGCTGCACCGCGGCGGGGGCGTCATCGCGCTGCCACAGGCGGGCTACGCCTTCCACGTACTCGGCGGTTTTGGTGGCGTAGCCTTCGGTCAGGCTGTAGGCGCCGGCGCCGGCGTGGGTGTCGATGTACCAGAACGGTTTGGCCTTCTGGCCGAGGTAGTCGATGATCTGCACCTGGATCAGGTGCTTGAGCACGTCGGCGTGGTTGCCGGCGTGAAAGGCGTGGCGGTAGCTGAGCATGAAAAAAGCCGTAAGACAGGGTTGGCCGCCATTGTAGCGCATCCCTGTCGCCGGCTGCGACCGGCCCGGCGCCGCTGGGGGCTGCCGGGCCGGCGTGGCTTACGATTTCTTGCTGCGTTTCAGCGTGGCCGGGGTGCAGTTTTGCACGGCGGTGGCGTAGCTGGTGTTCTTGATCGAGGTGTAGTAAAGGCGGCAGGCTTGTACTTCGTTTTGCCAGGTCTGCTGGCAGCTGCTCATGGTGGCTTTGCCGTCGGCGGCCGGGTTCTTGCCCATGGCGGCTTGCCAGCACGACACGGTCAGGTCCTGGCGCATGATGCTGATGCCCTGGCTGTCGCTGCCGGCATTCCAGATCAGGCTGGGGTGGTTGCCTACCGCTACCGGTACTTTCTGGTTATTGCCCAGGTCCAGCGTGAACTGGTCGCCTACTTTCAGCGTGCCCAGCTTGAACTGCTTGGCCAGCCACTGGCGCGCCGGGCTGCCCAGCACCACCATCGGTCGCGGCTGGGTCGTGCCGGGTTTGGGGGCGGTCCAGCGTTGCATCAGTGCCAGCGTGTACGGGGTGAAGGTGTCGTAGACGCCATCCAGCTTGCTGCCGTCGTTGGCCGGGGCGGCAATAGGGGCGATGTCGTCGATGGTCTGGTACAGCGCATTCTGGCGCACGTCCACACCGTTAAAGCCCAGCAGGTTGCCCCAGCGGATGGTGGTGGCGGCGCTGAGGTAATCCTGGGTGTCGTTCAGCACGGTATCGGGCGGGAAATGCAGCAATTGCACGGTGGCATGGTTGCGCATGGCCATGCCCAGCGTCAGGAAGAAACGCCAGTCGGCTTGCCACAGCGGCGTCTGCTTCAGCTCTTCGGCTTTGGCGTAGCCGATGTCGGCCACGTCCAGATAGCCTTGCACCACGTCGCGGTAGTCGTCCGGCGCCGGGTACTTGTTGGCGTCAGGGTGGGCCGGGTCGGTATCGCGCACCAGTTCGGCAATCAGGCGGTCGTCACGGCGGAAGACGCGTACCGGCGAGGTGTAGCCGTCGCGGCTGACGCTCTGGCCCAGCCAGTGTTCCACCGTTTGCTCCAGCGAGTTGGCCGGGGCCGGGCAGTTGTAGCTGCAGTTGGGGTAGGAGAACAGTTTGCCTACGCGGTCGGCGCTGCCAAGGTCGATTTCCAGGTTGGCCGCAAAGGCGGCCTGGCTCAGTAACAGGCTGCAGGTAAGCAGCAGGCGGGTTGTCATGGCGAGGGTCTCACTCAGCGTTATTGCGGTGGTTAAAGCGTTGCGCCAACTGTTGCTGCACGTGGTCCAGTTCGCTGGCCAGCGCCTCTACCAGCTGCGGTGGCGTGCTACCTTCTTTGGCGGCCGTATCCAGCTGTTTTGCTAGTTGCTGTAACGGTGCTTGCCGGATGTAATGACCAACCGATTTCAGGTTGTGGGCAATCAGCTGTACCGCCTCGATATTGCCCTGCAGGCTTGCCAGGCGCAGCTGGCTGGCGTCGTCGGCGTGATGCAGCAGAAACTTTTGCAGCAGGTTGTCCAGCTGGCTTTCTGTCAGGTTTAGCCCGTTTTGCGATGCGGGCGTTTGGTCAGGCGGGTTTGGGCTGTCTTCCGGGCTGCGGGCCGGCGTAGTGGTGGGCATGTAGCGGCACAGTAGCTGGTAAAGCTGTTCCGGGGTGTAGGGTTTGCTCAGGTGTTCGTCCATGCCGGCTTCCAGTGCTTCCTGGCGGGCCGCGTCGAAGGCGTGGGCGGTGACGGCAATAATGGGCAGCGTAGTCAAGCCATGGGCGCGGATCTGGCGCGAGGCCTCCAGGCCATCCATCACTGGCATGTGTACGTCCATCAGGATGGCGTCAAACAGGCCATGCAGTGCCATTTCTACCGCTTGCTGGCCGTTCTCGGCACAGATGACGGTGGCGCCGGCTTCTTCCAGTAGCTCGCTGGCGATCTGGCGGTTGATTGCGTTGTCTTCTGCCAGCAGGATCTGACGGCCGCGCAGGCAGCCAGGCTGTGCCGGCTGATCATGGGGAGGCCTGTCGTGGCTGCGGGTGTCTGCTTCGTGCTGTAGCGCCTTGCGCAGTTTCTCGGAAGAGAGCGGCTTGCTGAGTAATGGTACCGGCGTATTGCCGCTGGCGGCACTTTGGCTGTAGTGCGGCTCTATCAGCAGGATGTCCGGCGTGCGACCCGGCACCAGTCGCTGCAGGTTGGCCAGATGGCTATCCAGCGGTGTGCCATCGGGAAGCTCGGCGATAAGGATAGCTGGCGGGATGTCACCTTGCTGATACAGCATAGCGCGGGCAGTGCCGATGCCGTTGGCACTGATGACCTGCATGCCCAGCGCTTGCAGGGTGCGGCCAACGCTGTCGCGGATACCGTCGTGACGATGGATAAGCAAGAGCGTATCGGGCTTGTCCACTGGCGCAATACTGCTGCCGCTTTCATAGGGCAGGTGGATGGCAAAGCTGAAGCAGCTGCCCTGGCCAGGTGTGCTGCTGGCTTCAATGCGCCCGCCCATGGCGCTGACCAGTTGTTGGCAGATGGCCAGCCCGAGGCCGGTGCCGCCGTAGCGACGGGTAATCGACTCGTCTGCCTGGGTAAACGGCTGGAACAGCCGCGCCAGATGGGTTTCGTCGATACCGATGCCGCTGTCACTGACGGCAAACTGCAGTTTGACCAAGGCTTCGTCGTCGGCATCGCTTGGCAGACGCTGGATGCTGAGGCAGACCTCGCCGCGCTCGGTAAACTTCACCGCATTATTGAGCAGGTTCAGTAATACCTGCCCCAGGCGTACGGTATCGCCGCTGAGCACACGCGGTACGTTGGGTGCGATATCCAGCACTAGCTCCAGTTGCTTGTCGTCCAGCTGGGTACGCAGCTGGTCGCACAGCGTGTCGATGAAATGGTCCAGCTTGAAGGCGCGCTGTTCCAGCTGCAGGGTGCCGATTTCAGAACGCGAAAAGTCCAGAATATCGTTGATGATCACCAGCAGCGAGTTGCCAGCATGGTGGATTTTCTGCAGATAGTCGCGCTCGCGTGCATTCTTGTTATGCTGCAGCGCCAGGTTGGACAGGCCAATGATGGCGTTCATCGGGGTGCGGATCTCGTGGCTCATGCGCGCCAGAAAACCGGACTTGGCGCGGTTCGCGTCTTCGGCATGACGTACTGCTTGTTGCAGTTCGCCCACCCAGGTGCGCACAAAGCGATAACCCAGCGAGGCCATTGCCAGGAACAGAATGGATAGCACCAGATAGACCGACGACGACGAGGCCGTGATCAGCTCGGTAGCGTGCTGCCAGCCAGCCACAGTATTTAGCCCGGTACTGGTGCTGATGGCTTGGTGGCTCAGCCAGAAAGACAGTGCGATGTACATGTAGACACCGATAACGACCATGCTGGCGGTCAGCAGCATCCAGCGCAGGCTGGTATGCGGGCTGTCGGCCAGCTGGAACAGGTTACGGTTGCGCCAGCTGCCCAGCGGGTCGGCCACGATGGCCAGAATGGGCGCGGTAATGAACAGCATCTGCAGCAGGTTGCCCAGCCACCAGCCCTGCCACAGGGCAAAAGCCTCCCCTGACGCAATATTGTTGGTGTAAATCCAGATGAAAGCGCCACTGGCGCTGAACACGCTGCTGAAAAAGGCCAGCAGGCCGTAAAACAGCAGCGAATCCATGCTGCGCAGGTTCAGCGGTACCGATAGTGCCCGGTAGGCAATGGTGAAAACGCTCAAGCCCAGCGGGTTGGCCAGGGCAAACAGTGCCGCCCAGCCGGGGTGCAGCCCGGCGTATACCGATAGCACGAAAGTGGACAGGTAGGCGGGTATCACACCCCATGCCAAGCCGAACAGCAGCGTCCATAGCAGGCAGATGGTCAGCGGCGGGTAGGCCGACACGTAAAACGACACGCCGCCAAAGTTCATCGGCATGCCGGACCACTGAAAAATTACCGCGCCCAAGCCCAGTGCCACGCAGGCTGCAATCGACAGCAGCCAGCTGCCGATGAGCATATTGCGTGGCATGGGGGGGCAGAGGCGGAGTCGGCGTAGGGAAACCGGCCGGTAGCTGCCGCTTTCCATGATGCGCTTGCTTTGAATATCCACGCGATCATCCTATCAGGGAGGAGTTTGCTGTTGTTGCTAGCATTTTGGCATAGATATACGGCCTCTGTGTGCAAGGTTTGCACTGAATTCAATAAAAAAGCGACGCAAATCATGCGTCGCTCGGGTTTTGCCACGGTCAGCTGTCGGCTTTAAATAAATGCCGACGGCTATATAAAGCAATTGCTACACAATTACTGTGCCTTGGCCACCAGACGCCAGGCGTGCAGTAGCGGCTCGGTGTAACCGGACGGCTGGGCGCAACCCTTGAATACCAGGTCGCACGCGGCCTTGAACGCTACCGAGCTGTCGAAACGGCCGGCCATGTTCTGGTAAGCCGCGTCGCCGGCATTCTGCTGGTCTACCACGGCGGCCATGCGTTGCAGCGTTTCGGTAACCTGGGCTTCGGTCACAATGCCGTGGCGCAGCCAGTTGGCAATGTGCTGGCTGGAGATGCGCAGCGTGGCGCGGTCTTCCATCAGGCCCACGTTATGGATGTCCGGTACCTTGGAGCAGCCCACGCCCTGGTCGATCCAGCGCACCACGTAGCCCAGAATGCCCTGCGCGTTGTTGTCCAGTTCCTGCTGGATGTCGGCGGCGCTCCAGTTGGGGGTGGCCGCCACCGGGATGGTGAGCAGCGCGTCCTGCAGGTCTTCGGCCGGCTGCGCTTCCATGCCTTTCTGCACGTCTTGCACATTCACCTGATGGTAGTGCAGCGCGTGCAGCACGGCGGCGGTAGGGGACGGTACCCAGGCGGTGTTGGCGCCGGCTTTCGGGTGGCCGATCTTCTGCTTCAGCATTTCGGCCATCAGGTCCGGCATCGCCCACATGCCCTTGCCGATCTGGGCGCGGCCACGCAGGCCGCTGGCCAGACCTACCTGCACGTTATTGCGCTCGTAAGCCTGGATCCAGCTGCTGGTTTTCATGTCACCCTTGCGGATCATCGGGCCGGCTTCCATCGAGGTATGCATCTCGTCGCCGGTACGGTCCAGGAAGCCGGTGTTGATGAAGGCCACACGGTGGCGGGCGGCGGCAATGCAGGCGGCCAGGTTGACGCTGGTGCGGCGCTCTTCGTCCATGATGCCCAGCTTCACCGTGTATTGCGGCAGGCCCAGCAGGCTTTCCACCGCGCCGAACAGTGTATTGGCGAATGCCACCTCGTCCGGGCCGTGCATTTTCGGCTTCACGATGTAGATGGAGCCAGTACGCGAGTTGCCACGACGTTGCTGGTCGTGCAGCGCGATCAGCGTGGTCACCACGGCGTCCATGATGCCTTCCGGAATCTCGCGGCCTTCGCCGTCCAGAATGGCCGGGTTGCTCATCAGGTGGCCCACGTTACGGATGAACAGCAGGCTGCGGCCGTGCAGGGTCAGGCTGCCACCGGCGGCGGCGGTGTACTGGCGGTCGGCGTTCATGCGGCGGGTAAAGGTCTTGCCGCCCTTGGCCACTTCTTCGGTGAGCGTGCCCAGCATCAGGCCCAGCCAGTTGCGGTACACCACCACCTTGTCGTCGGCGTCCACGGCGGCAACCGAGTCTTCGCAGTCCATGATGGTGCTGATGGCGGCTTCCATCACGATGTCTTTCACGCCGGCGCCGTCTTGGGCGCCGATGGCGCTTTGCTTGTCGATCTGGATCTCGAAGTGCAGGCCGTTGTTTTTCAGCAGTACCGCGGTGGGGGCGGCGGCGTCGCCGGCGTAGCCGATAAACTGCGCCGGCTGCTTCAGGCCGCTGCTGCTACCGTTTTGCAGTACCACCTCCAGCTGGCCGTTTGCCACGCGGTAGGCGGCAGCGTCGCTGTGCGAGCCGCTTTCCAGCGCGGCAGCCTGGTCCAGGAAGGCGCGGCCGAAGGCGATGACCTTGGCGCCGCGCACCGGGTTGTAGCCGCCGGCACGGGTGGCGCCGTCGTCTTCGCTGATGGCGTCGGTGCCGTACAGCGCGTCGTACAGGCTGCCCCAGCGCGCGTTGGCCGCGTTCAGCGCGTAGCGGGCGTTCATCACCGGCACCACCAGTTGTGGGCCGGCTTGTTCGGCCAGCTCGGTATCGATACGGCTGGTATCGATGCGGCTATCGGCCGGCAGCGGTTTCAGGTAGCCGATGCCGGACAGGAAGGCCTTGTAGGCGGCCATATCGGCAATCGGGCCCGGGTGCTGGCGGTGCCAGGCGTCGATCTCGCTTTGCAGGCGGTCGCGCTCGGCCAGCAGGGCGCGGTTTTGCGGGGCCAGTTCGTGTACCAGTGCGTCAAAGCCTTGCCAGAATGCATCGCTGGCAATGCCGGTACCGGGCAGGGCTTCCTGCTCGATGAAGTCGTGAAGGTTGGCCGCAACGGCGAGGCGATGCTTCTGGATGCGTGCAGTCATGGAAGGCTCTCTTTGTCGTGTTGCGCGGCTGCGCATGGGTTTGGAATAAGTATCGATGGGCTCAGTGTAGCCATGTTGCTGCGCTGCGCAAAGCGCTAAAATGCCATAACATTTTTTACTTTTGGTGCCGTAATGGACGTGTTCAAGCAGCTGGAAACCTTTGTTTCAGTGGTGAATCTGGGCAGTCTGTCGGCGGCGGCGCGGCAGGAAGACGTGGTGCCGGCCATCATCGGCCGCCGGCTGGACGCGCTGGAGCACCGTCTGGGCGTCAAGCTGCTGGTACGCACCACGCGCAGCATTTCGCTGACGCAGGAGGGCAACGCTTTTTATGAGGACTGCCAGCGCATCCTGGGCGAGCTGTCGGAAGCCGAGTCGGCGGTGGCCAGCGGCAGCGCCCGCGCCCGCGGCCATTTGCGGCTGTCGGCACCAGCCGGCTTTGGCCGCCGCCATGTGGCGCCGCACGTGGCCAGCTTTTTGCGGCTGCACCCCGATATCCGCATCACGCTGGACCTGTCCGACCGGCTGACCGACCTGGTGCGCGACCGCATCGACTGTGCGATCCGTATTTCCGATTTGTCTGACTCCACGCTGATCGCGGTGCGGCTGGCAGAAAACCGCCGCGTGGTGGTGGCGGCGCCGGCGTACCTGGCGCGGCGTGGCACGCCGAAGACACTGGCCGACCTGGAGCAGCACGATTGCCTGTCGCTGGGTGAAAGCCAGAGCCGCGGCTGGACCTTCAAAGTAGGCGGCGAGCTGGTGAACCTGAAAGTGCGCGGCGCGCTGGAGTGTAACGACGGCGCCGTGCTGCACGATTGGGCCTTGCAGGGGCTGGGGCTGACCTGGCGCTCGATGTGGGAAGTGAAAGACGACATCACCGATGGCCGCCTGGTGACGGTGCTGGACCGTTTTTCGTCGCCGGATTACCCGGTTTATGCGGTGGTGGCGCAAAGAAAATACCTGCCGGGGCGGGTGCGCTTGTTCATCGAACACCTGAAAACCGTGTACGCCACGCCGGGGTATTGGGATTGATAGCGCCGTTTGTGGTGTGCAAGTTTTTGAAAAATAGCGTTTTTTTGAAAATGAATTAGAAAATTGCATTAATTCTACAAAAAACGCTTGACGCTAAGGGCAGTTGGGAGCATACTTCGTTTCCTGATGTGGCGGGATTCCCGAGCGGTCAAAGGGAGCAGATTGTAAATCTGCCGGCTCTGCCTTCGAAGGTTCGAATCCTTCTCCCGCCACCACAGATTCAGAAAAGCCCGTGTCGAAAGACGCGGGCTTTTCGCATTGTGCGATTGCTTTGCCTGGCAAGTTGGCCGCAGATGCGGTGCAGCCATGCCCGGGCAGGGCGCAGCGTGGCCGCCCTGCCAAAGTGGCCGCTACAGCCAGCCCGACTTTTTGAAGCGCCACCACAGGATGGCGTCCAGCACCAGCATGATCAGCAGCGTCACCGGGTAGCCGTCTACCGATTTCAGCTCCGGCATGTGCTCGAAGTTCATGCCGTAGATACCGGCGATCATGGTGGGCACGGCAAACAGCGCGGCCCAGGCGGCCAACTTCTTGCTGACGCTGGAGTCGTCCAGCGAGATCATCGCCAGGTTCACCTGGATGGCGGTGGACAGCATGTCGCGTTGCGACTCCAGGTTGCGGATGATGCGCGCCAGGTGGTCGTCCACGTCGCGGTAGTAATCCTGCAGCCCGCCGCACACGCGGGGCACGCGGCCGCCGTGCAGGCGGGCAGTGGCTTCGTGTAGTGGCACCAGCGCGTGGCTCACCAGAACCAGTTTGCGCTTCAGCGCGTACAGGTCTTCGATGTTTTGCCGCGCCGAACCATTGCGTGAGAACAGCCGGTCTTCCAGTGCCTCCAGCTCGTCTTCCAGCTGGTGCATTACCGAAAAATAGCGGTCCACCACCGCGTCCATCAGCGCATAGAACACAAAGCCGGCGCCGTGCTGCAGCAGGTGCGGTTCTTTCTCGCAGCGGTCGCGCACGTTCTGGAAGCCCTTGCGCGTGCCGTTGCGGATCGACAGCACGTAGTTGGCGCCCACGAACACGTCCACCTCGCCTTCGCTGAGCGTGCCTTCGTCGTCCAGTTGCAGGGTTTTCATCACGCAGAACAGCATGTCGCCGTACTCGTCCAGTTTGGGGCGCTGGTGGCCGTGTTGCGCGTCTTCTACCGCCAGTTCGTGCAAGCCGAACTGCTCACCCAGTGCCGTAATTTCGCTGGGTAGCGGGTCTTTCAGTGCTACCCAGACAAAACAGTCCGGTCGCAGCAGGGTGTCGTGGATGTCGGCGACAGCGATGTCGCCCAGTTTCTGGCCGTTCTGGTAGGCCACGCAGTTGATCAGCATGAGGGTCAGTCCGGAGCGAGGCGTGCGGCGCCGGCCAGTATGGGCCGCACGGTTGGAAACAGGGGAAAGGGCCGGGGCAATCGCGCTGGCTACCAGTAGACACTATCGAATTTTGCTCAGCCTCGCGCGAGTTTATTGTGGGTGCTGAATCTATTGTTATGCCAGCGCGGCGGCCTGTGCCAGAAATGCAAACAGCGGTGGCTGGCAGTGGGCGATATTGCAGCGTAGCCAGGGTAGCGGCGTGCGGCTGGGGCTGAACAATACGCCGGGTGCCAGCAGCAGCCCGTGTGGCAGCGCGGCTTCGGTTAGCCGGATGGCATCCAGCTGCTCGGGTAGCCGCACCCACAGGAACAGGCTGTTGCCGGGCGGGGCGAACACCTGCCAGCCCAAGCCGGCAAAACCGTCGCGGGCGGCCAGGTTGGCCGCCAGCAGGCGCTGTTGCAGCTTGTGCAGCCGGCGGCGGTAACTGCTGTCGCGCAGCATGCCCAGTGCCAGCTGTTCGTTCAGCAAAGAAGAGCTGAGGCCGCACACCATCTTGTGGTTGACCAGTGCGTCGATCACGCTGTCCGATGCCAGCACGAAACCCACTCGCAGGGACGGGGCCAGGTGTTTGGACACGCTGCCGATGTAGACGACGCGCTCGGTGCCACCCAGCGCTTGCAGCGGGCCGGGGCCGTGGTTGACCAGCGCGGCAGAAACGTCGTCCTCCACGATCCAGCAGGCATGCTGCTCGGCCAATTGCAGTACGCGGTGGGCAGTGGCGTAGTCGTAGCTGGCACCGGTGGGGTTGTGCAGGCGCGGGTTGGTAAAAAACACGCGTGGCTGGTGTTGCTGCATCAGGCTGGCCAGCTGGGCGGTGTCGGGGCCGTGCTCGGTCCACGGTACGCCCACCACGCGGGCGCCAGCCATGTGCAACAGGGTGATCAGGTTGCAATAACCGGGGTCATCCACCAGTACGCAATCCCCCGCTTCTACCAGCACGCGGATGGCCAGCTGCAGCGCCTGGCTGGCGCCTTCTGTCAGTAGCAGGTTGTCCAGGCTGGCGGGCAGGCCGCTTTCCTGTAGTTGTGCGGCCAACCATTGTCGTAAGGGTGTGCAGCCCATCGACTCGCCATAGGCGGTGGGGGGCGTGCCACGCCCCAGCGCGCGCAGGCTGCGCGCCAGGCTTTCGTGGTCGTACCAGTCGTCCGGCAACCAGCCACTGCCTGGCTGACGGTCGCTGTCGGCCGGGTTGAAACGGTTGTCGATCAGCCAGAACGCGTCGGCGGTTTTCTGCGGCTGTCTGGGGGGCGCCGGTTGCCGGCCGGCAGCCGGGGTGACAAAAAAGCCCTCGCCCCGGCGCGCCTGTAGTACGCCTTCGGCCACTAGCCGGTCGTAGGCTTCCACCACGGTAAAGGTGCTGACGCCGTGCCCGGCCGCCAACTGGCGGATGGAGGGCAGCTTTTCGCCGGGCTTGAGCTGGCCGTGGCGGATGGCGCTGCGTACGGCGGCGATGATGCGGTCGGTGAGGGAGCCGTGATGTTGATCCAGTTGCAGAGGCATGGCGCGTGTCGCTGTGAAGGCGGGACGACCTGTACAGTCAGGCCGAAACAACCCGGGGCTGTACATGTTAGCCGCTTTGGCTGGCACGTACAGTGGTGGCGTCTGCATCGAGACACCAGGAGAAAACATGAAAACCCGCTTGCTTGCCGGCAGCTTGCTGCTGATTGCCGCCTCGGCATACGCCGACACTACTTTGCGTGTCGTGACCGAAGGTACTTTTCCGCCGTATAGCATGGTACGTGCCGATGGCGCCCTTACCGGTTTTGACGTTGAGATTGCCCAGGCACTGTGTCAGGAAATGAAGATCAAGTGCCAGGTGGTGGCCAATGAGTTCGACGGCATCATTCCGGGCCTGATTGCCAAGAAGTTCGATCTGGCCGTGGCGTCGATGGCCATTACCGAGGAGCGCAAGAAAGCGGTGGCGTTCAGCGACAAGTACCAGGGCGGCTATACCACCTTCGTCGGTCGCGCCGGGCAGAAGCTGGATGGTTCGCCGCAAAGCATGAAAGGGCGCCATATCGGCGTACAGCAGGGCACCATCCAGGCCAATTATGCTCGTGCCGTGTATGCGCCGGCCGGGGCCAGACTGAAAACTTACAGCACGGTGGAAAACGCCTTTCTGGATGTGGCCAGCGGGCGGCTGGACGCCCTGATGGTGGAAGTAGGCAGTGCCTACGAACTGAAGAAAAGCCCCAAGGGCAAGCAGATGGAGATGTTCGGCCCGCGCATGAATGACCCGAAATACTTCGGCACCGGCTCCGGCATCGCCATGCGCAAGGACGACACCGTGCTACTGGGCAGGGTGAATGCGGCGCTCAAGACCATTCTTGCCAACGGCACGTACAAGAAGATCAACGACAAGTACTTCGACTACAACCAGTACGACTGATATGTCTTATCCGGCACGCCGGCCACCACCGCGTGCCATCCTTGCACGGAACCCTTCATGATCTGCCAACAACACGACCTGCCCGGCCTGGTGCCGGGTACCCGACATACCTTCAATAGCTATCACTTCGGCCAGGATGGCGGCGGCCCGCATGTCTACCTGCAGGCTGGCCTGCATGCCGACGAGTTGCCCGGCGTGCTGCTGCTGCACCGTTTGCGCCGCGAGCTGACAGTGCTGGAGCAGGCCGGGCGTGTGGCTGGCCGCATCACGCTGGTGCCGATGTGCAACCCGCTGGGGATGGCGCAGCATTGGCAGGGGCAGCATCACGGCCGCTTCGAGAGTGATAGCGGAGAGAACTTCAACCGCCACTACCCCGACCTCAGCGAGCGCGCCGCGCAGTTGTGCCGGGAAGGGCAGCTGCCCCCCCGTGCCGCCTTGCGCCAGGCACTGGCCGAGCTGCCGCAACGCACCGCGCTGGATGGGCTGCGACATGCGCTGACCGACATGGCGCTGCAGGCCGACATGGTGCTGGACGTACATTGCGATAGCGAGGCGGTGTTGCACCTGTACGGCAATCACCGCCACGCGGCCGAGGCGGCCGTGCTGGCCGGCTTCATGCAGGCAGGCGCCACCTTGCTGTGCGACGAGGCTGGCGGCATGTCGTTCGATGACGCTGTGGTGCAGAACTGGCTGCGGCTGGAGCGCCAGCTGGCGCAGCCCTTGCCGGTGCCGTTTGCCGTGACGCTGGAGTTGCGCGGCGTAGCCGATGTAGACGACAGCTTGGCCGCAAGGGACAGCGACAGCCTGCTGGCCTGGCTGATGGCGCAAGGTGTGCTGACCGGCGAGCCGCTGCCCGCACCGCTGCCACCCAATCCGCCCACACCGCTGGAAGGTGTCGCCTGCATCGTGGCGCCGCATGGCGGGGTAGTGGTGTATCAGGTACCTGTCGGGCGGCAGGTGCAAGCCGGTACCCGCCTTGCCTACCTGCTCGATCCGCTCAGCGGCGAGCGCACGCCGCTAGTGGCCAGTCACGACGGTTACTATTACGCTCGGGTGGCCGGGCGGCTGGTTTGCGCTGGCGCCGAGGTGGCCTATATCGCTACCCCGCACGCCCTGCGCCAGGGCCAGTTATTGTCGGCTTGAGCGGGCAGGGGCTTGAATTGCAGGCACGGCGGGGCCATCTGCCTGTTTTGCCCTGAAGAGCGGAGCCTGTGGTGAGTACGCCGACACTGTTGCAGAAATTCCTGCCGCTGGGGGGCTTGCTGCCTTTCCTGCGGCCTTATCGCGGCCGCATGTGGCTAGCCGGCCTGGCGCTGTTGCTGGCGGCGGGGGCCACCTTGCTGCTGCCGGTGGCGTTCCGTTACCTGATTGATCACGCCTTTGTGCAGCAGGCGGCGGTGGATCGTTACTTCCTGTTGCTGTTCGGCCTGGCCGCCGCGCTGGCGCTGTTTACCGCGCTGCGTTTTTATCTGGTGTCGTGGCTGGGCGAGCGCGTTACCGCCGACCTGCGCAACGCGGTGTACCGCCACGTCATCGCCATGAGCCCGCAGTATTTCGAGACCTTGCAAACCGGCGAGGTGCTGTCGCGGTTGACCACCGATACCACGCTGGTGCAGACCGTGGTGGGCACCAGCCTGTCGATGGGCCTGCGCAACCTGTTGCTTATGCTGGGCGGCCTGGTGATGCTGACAGTGACCAGCCCCAGCCTCACCGGCTACATCCTGCTGACGCTATTGCTGGTGATCGTGCCGATCCTGGTCTATGGCCGCCGCGTGCGGGCGCTGTCGCGTGCCAGCCAGGACCGCATTGCCGATTCCAGTGCGCTGGCCGGCGAAAAGCTGAACGCGGCGCAGACGGTGCAGGCTTTTGCCCAGGAAGGTGCCGAAGTGGCGCGCTTCGAGGCCTCGGTGGCGCATAGTTTCGACACCGCGCTGGCACGCATCGGCGCCCGCAGCCAGCTTACCGCCTTGGTGATCCTGCTGGTGTTTGCCGCCATCGTGTTCGTGCTGTGGCTGGGCGCGCACGCGGTGCTGGCCGGGCAGATGAGCAGCGGCCAGCTGGCGCAGTTCATCCTGTACGCGGTGGTGACCGCCGGTGCCATCGGCGCCGTGGCCGAGGTGTGGGGCGACCTGCAACGCGCGGCCGGCGCCACCGAGCGGCTGCTGGCCTTGCTGGCGCAACGCTCGCCGGTGCAGCCGCCGGCGCAGCCCTTGCCGCTGCCGGCCAGTGGTGACGGGCTGCGGCTGCAGGATGTCGGCTTTGCCTACCCGTCGCGCCCCGAGCAGCCGTCGCTGCAGGGGCTGAACCTGCACGTACGCCCGGGCGAGCACGTGGCGCTGGTGGGGCCGTCCGGCGCTGGCAAGACCACGCTGTTCCAGCTGCTGCTGCGCTTTTACGACCCGCAAGTTGGCCGCATCCAGCTGAACGGCGTGGCCATCGACCAGCTGGACCCGGCGGCCCTGCGCCGCCATATCGGCATCGTGCTGCAAGACACGGTGATCTTTGCCAGCAGCGCGCTGGAAAACATCCGTTACGGCCGCCCGGAGGCCAGCGACGACGAGGTGATCGCCGCCGCCCGCGCGGCCGCCGCGCACGACTTCATTACCCAGCTGCCCGATGGTTACCACAGCTTTCTGGGCGAGCGCGGCGTGCGCTTGTCCGGCGGCCAGCGCCAGCGCATTGCCATTGCCCGCGCCATCCTGAAGAACCCGCCCATCCTGCTGCTGGACGAAGCCACCAGCGCGCTGGACGCCGAGTCGGAGCAGCTGGTGCAGCAGGCGCTGGAGCAGGCCGCCGCCGGCCGCACCACGCTGGTGATCGCCCACCGACTGGCTACTGTGCGCCAGGCAGACCGCATTATCGTGCTGGACGGCGGCCGCATCGTGGCCGAAGGCCGTCACGAACAGCTGCTGCAGACCTCGCCGCTATACGCCAGGTTGGCCGCATTGCAGTTTGGCCAGGCGTAGGGCCTGGCGGCCGGATGTGCGATAATCGCCACCCGTTTTTCAGCCCTTAACAGGAAGCATCATGCAGATAACCGAAGCCCGCGTAGAACGTCTGGTGGTACACCGTGTCGGCAACCCGGCCCGCAGCGAGCCCTTGCAGCTGTCCGGCAAGGCCACCCAGGTGGACGAGGGTGTGTCGGCGCTGATCCTGGACGGCTACCTGAAGGGCATTGTCTCCGACAAGAAAAAGTACCAGTTCTATCACGAGAGCGACCTCAACCTGAACGAGCTGTACCACTACAGCCGCCAGTTCTTCCGTGGCGAGGCCGACCTGCTGGAGGTGTCGCAGCGCATCGCCAAGCACTTGTACGCCCGCTCGCAGCACCCCAACATCATGGCCGGCGACCTGCTGGTGATCCTGTTTTCCGGCCTGAGCGACGGCGACCGCGAAGTGCGCGCGTTGGGCCTCTTTAAGGCTGAAATCCAGGAAGACTTCCTCACCATCGTGGAAAGCGGCGAGGTGTTCGACATCAGCCACGCCAGCGGCATCAACCCGCGCCTGATCGACAAGGGCGCGTTGCTGCTGGAGCACGGCCCGCTGCTGTACGCGGTGGACCGCCAGGGCAACGAGGCCAAGTTCTGGCTGGACGACTTCCTGCAAGCGATGCGGGTGCCGGATACCAGCACCAGCAGCAAGGTGGTGGCCGAGGTGCTGGAGCAGATCTCGGAAGAAATCGAGGACCCGCAAGAGCAGGTGCGCTTCAAGGACGAAGTGATGAACCTGTGCAAGACCGAGCCGGAGTTGTCGCCACGGCAGATGGGCAGCATGGCCGAACGCTACGTGGGCTCGGAAGAGGTTGGCCGCCTGTTCGATAACGCCGCCGAAAGCTACGGCTTTTCGCTGGAAAGCGACGCGCCGCTGCCGGCGCAGTCGGTGGCCAAGCGGCTGGAAAAGAGCTGGAGCAAGGTCGGCATCGGCCACGGCGTCAGCCTGCTGCTGCCTTCCGACCTCAGCCTGCAGAACGTACGCAGCGTGAAGGGCGAAAACGGCGAACTCACGCTGACGCTGTTCTTGCAGCAGAAGGAAGACTGAGCGCTAGCCGTTCAGACGAACAAAGGCCCACCGCATGCGGTGGGCTTTTGGCTATTTGCGGCCAACCTTGGGGCCTTGCTGCTCAGCTTTCTTTCAGCTCTTTCAGGTACTTGTACACGGTGGCGCGCCCCAGCCCCAGTACGTTGGCGATGTAGTGGGTAGCGCTTTTGCCCTGGAACGCCCCTTCGGCGAACAGCGCAGCCACCAGCTCGCGGCGCTGGTCGCGCGTCAGGCCGTTCAGCGCCAGCTGGCGCTGCTGCAGCCAGCCGTGCATGAAGGTGTTGATGCGTTCCTGCCAGTCGTCGCGGAACAGCTCGGCTGGCTGTTCTACCAGCCCGGCGCCTTTGAGCAGCATGCCCAGCATGCCGTGCATGTCTTCGAACACCGCGATGTTGAAGTTGATGCACATCACGCCCAGTGCTTGCCCGCCATCGTCGAACAGCACGCTGCTGACGCAGCGCATGCGGCGGCCGTCCCAGTTCAGCTTTTCGTAGGGGCCGACAAAGCGGTCGGCAATGGTGCGTTCGATGTCTTCCAGCCCGGATGCATCGCCAATTTCACGCCGCGACAGGTTGTTGGCCAGGTAGCGCACGCGCTGCTCGGCCAAGTCGTGGATGACGACTTCGGCATACGGAAAAAACAGCTTGGCAATGCTGTCGGCAAGGTGGGCGTAGCGGGACAGCAGTAGGTCGGTAGCGTGGGCGGCTTGGCTCATGGGGGCGGGTTCCGGGCAGAGACGGCATAGTGCCGCAGCGCGGGGTTGGCCACAAGCGCGGCCAACCTTTTATCGAGGCGCTAGCCGGCCTGCTGTACGCGTTGCAGCAGGGCGTGGGCGATGGCGATGTCTTGCAAGCCCATGCCGATGGAGCGGAAGAATACGTGGCGCCGGTAGTCGGGGCGCGGGCAGCGTTCGCTTACCAGTTCGGCCAGGTCGCCACGGATGGCGTCGGCCTGCCACTGGTGGTCGCGGGCGGCCAATACCATTTCGCCGGCACGGCTGGGGGTGCTGGCGCGGTGGTCGCAGTACACGTCCAGCTGTGGCAGCTGGGCCGGGGCGATCTCGTGCGCCTGGGCCACGTTGGTGCTGATCGAGGTAATCAGCGCCGGGCGGCGCAGCGCCGCCACGTCCAGTACCGGGCTGCCGGAAGACGTGCACAGCATCACCACGTCGGCGTCGGCGGCGGCGTCTTCGGCCGAGGTGGCCAGTTCGATGCGGTTATCGATGGCCAGCAAGGTGTCCAGCAAGGCGCGGTCGGCGGCAAGGCCCGGCGCAAACACGCGGATGCGCGTCCACGGCCGCAGCGCCAGCACATGGCGCAGGTGGGCCTGGCCAACGGCGCCGCAGCCGATCAGCGCCAGTTGCCGGCTGTCCGGGCGCGCCAGCAGCTCTACCGCCAGCGCGGTGGTGCCGGCGGTGCGCTCCACGGTGAGCAGGCTGGCGTCACAGAACAGTAGCGGCTGGCCGGTCTGCATCGAAAACAGGCTGGTCCAGGCGGTGACCAGCGGTTTGCCGCCGGTCACGATGTAGGGCGATAGCTTGGCGCCGAACAGTTGCTGGCTGGCCAGCACGCCCTGGTAAGTGATGACGTCGCCGGCGTCGCCCGGAAACAGGGTAAGCGTTTGCGCCGGCTGCACCGCCTGGCCCTGGCCCAGTGCGGTAAACAGCTGCAGCAGTACCTGGCGTACCGGCAGTAGCGGCAGGTGCGGGCGGATGGCGTCGGCGTTGAGGATGAGCGGGGCGGCGTGATGGTCTATGGCTTGCATGGTGTCTCTGTGTGTCGGGTCACGATGGCCACAGCTTAGCGATGAAGAAAAAAATTGTCCACGATGGAAATTTTATCTATTCTTGCCGGCAAGCGGTCATCACGAGCCGCCACCCGCAGTCGACACGCTGTCGATGCGCCATCACCGGATCAGGCCAGGAGAAACCATCATGAGCAAAACCCGCACTGCCAGCCGTTACCTGCTTCCCCTTCTTGCCGTGCTCGCGGCCCCGGCGCTGGCCGGCGGCCAGGTCATCCGCATGGGGCTGGAACCGTTTTACGCCCCGTTTGAAAGCAAGCAGGCCGACGGCAAGCTGGTCGGCTTCGATATCGACATCGGCAACGCTATCTGCGAACGCATGACTGCCAAGTGCAGCTACGTGGAAACCTCGTTCGAGGGACTGATCCCGGGGCTGAAGGCACGCAAGTTCGACGTGATTAACTCGGCGATGAACATCACCGCCAAGCGCCGCGAATCCATCGACTTCACCGTGCCGATCTACATCGTGCCCATCCAGATGGTGGCGCGCCGCGACAGCAAACTACTACCCACCGTGGCTGCGCTGAAGGGCAAGACCGTCGGCGTGCTACAGGGCGCCACCCAGGAAGACTTCGTGCGCAAACACTGGGAGCGTGAAGGCGTGAAGGTGGTGGCCTACCGTGACCAGAGCCAGATCTACCTGGACCTGGCTGCCGGCCGCCTGGATGCCTCGGTACAGGAAGGGCAGAATGCGCAGGAAGGCTTCCTCGACAAGCCGCAGGGCAAGGCCTTCGAGTTCAAGGGCAAGGTGCTGAGCGACTTTGCCACGCTGGGCGAGGGCACCGGTTTCGGCGTACGCAAGGGCGACCCGCTGAAGGCCGAGCTGGACAAAGCCATTGCCGCGCTGAAGCAGGACGGCACCCTCAGTCGCCTGTCGCAGAAGTACTTCAAGCGCGACATCATCGCCAAATAAGTTATCCGGACCCGCCCGGCCATCGGATGGGCAGCGGTGTGCCAGGGTTGGCCGCCGCCAGGTCATGACCGCCGCAGCCAACCCTGGCGCGGCAGCAGGAAGGCAACACGCAGCATGGATGCAGATGTAATCGTACTGGGCGCCGGCATGGTCGGTGTATCGGCCGCCTTGGCCTTGCAGCAACGTGGCCGTCAGGTGTGGCTGCTGGACCGCCGCGCGCCTGGCGAGGAAACCAGCCACGGCAACGCCGGCTTGCTGGAACGGGCGGCGGTCATTCCGTATGGCTTTCCGCGCCAGCTGTCGTCGGTATTGCGGCTGGCGGCCAACCGCTCGCCCGATGTGCGCTACCACCCGGCCACGCTGCCGTCCTACGCCGGCTGGCTGTGGCAGTACTGGCGCGAGTCGGCCCCGGCCCGCTTGGCCGCCACCGGCCGCGCCATGCTGCCGCTGCTGGAAGCCTGCCTGCCCGAGCACGATGCCTGGATTCGCGCCGCCGGCGTTACCGAGTTGCGCCGCAGCGAGGGCCTGCTGGAGGCGTGGCGCAGCGAGGCCGGCTTTGCCGCCGAGGCGGCTAACGCGCAGCGCATTGCGCACGATTATGGCCTGGGCTTGACGGTGCTGGACGCGGCGGCGCTACGCCAGACCGAACCGGGGCTGGGGCAGGGCTTCAGCGGTGCCATCCACTGGCACGACCCGCACAGCATCCGCGACCCCGGCGCCCTGGTGCGCGGCTATGCGGCCTACTTCCAGACCTTGGGCGGGGTAGTCAAGCAATGTGCGGTGCAGGCGCTACGCCAGCATGGCAAAGGCTGGCAGGTGATCACCGACGCTGGCGTACTGCAGACGCGCGAGGTAGTGTTGGCGCTGGGGCCATGGTCGGACGACGTGTTCACGCCGCTGGGTTACCGTATTCCGTTGCAGGTGAAGCGTGGCTACCACATGCACTATCGCGCCAGCGGCCCCGGTTTGCAGCGGACTGTGGTGGACATGGAAAACAGTTTTCTGGTGGCGCCGATGGCGCGTGGCCTGCGGCTGGCTACCGGCGTGGAGCTGGCGCGCCGCGACGCGCCGCCCACGCCCAATCAGCTGGCGCAAGCCGAAGCGCTGGCACAGGGGCTGTTTCCGCTGGGCGAGCGCGTGGATGCCGAACCGTGGGTAGGCTGCCGGCCGTGCCTGCCGGACATGCGCCCGGTAATCGGCGCCGCGCCGCGTCACCCCGGCTTGTGGTTCTGCTTTGGCCACAGCCATCTGGGGCTGACGCTGGGGCCGGTGTCGGGGCGCCTGCTGGCCGAGATGATGCTAGGCGAAAAGCCGTTTACCGACCCTGCACCGTACTCGCCGGCGCGCTTTGCCTGAGGGTGGTTTAGGTACAGGTTTGGCAGGTGTGGTGTGGTGGGAGTATTGGCACAGGGACCGTCGGCGGGATAACGCGGGATGATGTGGGAAGAACCTAGACGTGGCGAGGATTTGCGGGCCGCCTGGGTTCGACAGTTCAAAATCAC